>NZ_CP086611.1 GCF_020883495.1 Shinella zoogloeoides
ATGAATATGGCCGCAACGTTCGGACAGGCAATTTCCGAGGTCGATCAACTGATCATCGGGCAGGCGCACGAACTGTCAGACAAGCTGAAGCAGCACCGGCTGGAAATGTTCCCGCCGGTCGCGCAGAAGAGCCTGCGCCAGTTCCAGCTCAGCGAGGCCGCCCATTTCCTCGGGGTGACCAGTGGGTATCTGCGCAACCTTTCGCTCGAATCCAAGGGCCCGCTGCCGCAGGTGACGCCCTCCGGCCGCCGTTCCTATACGGCCGAGCAGTTGCAGGAGA
This sequence comes from Shinella zoogloeoides, assembly GCF_020883495.1. Taxonomy (NCBI): domain Bacteria; kingdom Pseudomonadati; phylum Pseudomonadota; class Alphaproteobacteria; order Hyphomicrobiales; family Rhizobiaceae; genus Shinella; species Shinella zoogloeoides. The sequence continues at coordinate 281 of NZ_CP086611.1, forward strand.
TGCGCGAATATCTCGAGCAGAACAGCCGTGGCCAGCGCTATGTTCCGCGCCGGCGCGGCACCGAGCATCTGCAGGTCATCGCCGTCGTGAACTTCAAGGGCGGCTCCGGCAAGACGACGACGACGGCGCATCTGGCGCAGCATCTCGCGCTGACCGGTCACCGCGTCCTTGCCGTCGACCTCGACCCGCAGGCCAGCCTTTCGGCGGTGCATGGCTTCCAGCCGGAATTCGACGTCAACGAGAACGAGACCCTTTACGGGGCCATCCGCTACGACGACCAGCGCCGGCCGCTGAAGGAAATCATCCGCAAGACGAATTTCCCGGGCCTCGACATCGTGCCCGGCAATCTGGAACTCATGGAGTTCGAGCACGACACGCCGCGCATTCTCGCGCAGGGCAACAGCGGCGATTACGGCCGGATCTTCTTTGCCCGTCTCGACGAGGCGCTTTCCACCGTCGCCGACGATTACGACGTGGTGGTGATCGACTGCCCGCCGCAGCTCGGCTTCCTGACGATGAGCGCGATCTGCGGCGCGACGGCCGTGCTGATCACCGTGCATCCGCAGATGCTCGACGTCATGTCCATGTGCCAGTTCCTGCAGATGCTGGGCGAGGTGCTGAACACGCTGAAGAGCGCGGGCGGCAACATGAACCTCGACTGGCTGCGCTACCTCGTCACCCGCTACGATCCGGCGGACGGGCCGCAGACGCAGATGGTCGCCTTCATGCGCTCGCTCTTCAAGCAGCACGTCCTGACGAGCTCGATGGTGCGAAGCGTCGCCATTGCCGATGCGGCGCTCACCAACCAGACGCTCTACGAGGTCGACCGCAGCCAGTTCACGCGCGCCACCTACGACCGCGCGCTCGAATCCATGGAGGCGGTCAACGCGGAAATCGTCGATCTCATTCACAAGGCATGGGGGCGTTGATCATGGCGCGCAAGAACGTTCTCTCCAACCTGATCGCACCGGCCTCCGAGAAGTTGACGCCGGTAAACCCCGTTCAGGACGAGCACCGCCAGCATGTCACCTACAAGGGCATCGGCGCGCTCGGCGCGGTGACCCGCAGCATCGATGCGCTGGCGGCCAAGGCCGATGCGGCCAAGGAGATCGAGGCCAAGCTGACGGCCGGCGAGGTCGTCATCGAGCTGGAACCGGACCAGATCGAGGAATCCTTCGTTTCCGACCGTCTGGCGCATTCCGACCAGCAATTCCAGGAACTTGTCGAGGCGATGCGCGTGCGCGGGCAGGATTCGCCCATTCTCGTGCGTCCGCATCCCGCGAAGGACGGCGTCTACCAGATCGCCTTCGGCCATCGCCGCGCCAAGGCCGCCCGCCTGCTCGGCCGGCCGGTTCGCGCCGTGGTCAAGGCGCTGACCGACCGCGATCATGTGATCGCGCAGGGCCAGGAGAACAGCGCGCGCGCCGACCTTTCCTTCCTCGAACGGGCGACTTTCGCCGGCGAGCTGGAAACGAGGGGCTTCGACCGCGAGACGATCATGGCCGCGCTCAGCGCCGACAAGACGACCGTTTCGAAGATGCTGTCCGTGGTCAACCGCATTCCCAAGGCCGTTCGCGCCGGCATCGGCCCGGCGCTCGCCATCGGCCGCGACCGCTGGCATGAACTGGCGACCCGTTTCGACGAACCGGCCAATGAGGATCGCGCCGTCGAATTCCTCGCCCGCGAGCGTATCAAGGTCCGCTCGCCGGAGGAGCGCTTCAATCTCGTCAGCGGCCATCTCGCGAAGGGCGAGGGGTCGGCGGCGACGCACAAGCCCGCTCCCGCCACCTGGGAGCGCAAGGACGTCCAGGCCAATATCAAGGCCAATGGCCGCCAGTACACGATTGCGCTGAAAGCGGCCGATGCGGCCGGCTTCGGCGCTTACATCACACGCAATCTGGACCGCCTCTACGAGGCGTATCGTTCGGAAAACAAACAGAAATCAGGAGATTAATCCGCAAAAGAAAAAGGCCCCCTCAACGTTACCGTCGCGGAAGCCCTTCTCATCGTTTAGCAGCCTGAGAATCGCACTTCCCCGAATCACAGTCAAGCCTTTTCGGCGCCGGTTTCGGTGATGGGGTCTCTTTTGCCTGTTGAAAGGTGAAGAGACATGGAGACGGACGACATAACGACGCCCTTCGGGCGGCGGGCGATGACACTTGGCATGCTGGCAAGCCAGGCGATTGCGAAGACGGTTTCGCCGGAAGCGAGCGTCGACAAGTGGAAGCTTTATCGCTGGCTCTGCGAGGCGCGGCCGAAACTCGGCATCAGCGATCGGGCGCTCTCCGTCCTCAACGCGCTGATGAGCTTTTATCCGAAGACCGAGCTTTGCGGCAATGAGGGCCTCGTCGTGTTCCCCTCCAATGCCCAGCTCTCGCTGCGCACCCATGGCATGGCGGAAACGACGCTGCGCCGCCATCTCGCCGCGCTGGTCGAAGTGGGCCTTCTGACGCGCAGGGACAGCCCGAACGGCAAGCGCTATGTGCGCCGCGACCGGCAGGGTGAGATCGGCGAGGCTTACGGCTTTTCGCTTGCGCCCCTGCTTGCGCGGGCAGGGGAGATCGAGACCGTCGCGGCGGAGGTCACGGCAGAGCGTCTGCTGTTGCAGCGTATGCGTGAACGGATCACGCTGGTTCGCCGCGATATCGCCAAGCTGATCGAGACGGCTTTGGAAGACGGCCTTCAGGGCGAGTGGATGCGGTATGAGGCGGAATATCGCCAGCAGGTTCTGGCGCTGCCGCGGGTTGCGACGCCCGAAATCCTGGCGCCGATCCTCGCAGCGCTCGAAGCCTTGCGGGAAGAAATCCTCAAGTGCATGGAACAGCAGTTAATTTTAAGAAATACGGCTGGCAATGCCGACCATACTGAGCGGCACAAACAGAATTCAAAACCCGACTCCACTTCTGACTTTGAACCTCGCTTCGAACCGAAGCAGGGCGGCGATGGCGATATCCGACATGAAGCGCTGGAGGGTGGGCAAGCGGCAGCAGGTACAAGCCGAACCGCAGATGACCCAACAGACGGTGCAATACCGGGCGACAGGGATCGCCGCCGCCAGCCCCGGCCGCCAACGGCCAGCGAGCCGCACAAGCCCTACCCGCTGGGTCTCGTCCTGCAGGCCTGCCCGGAGATTATCCCCTTCGGTCCTGGAGGGGCGATCTCCGGTTGGCGCGACTTGATGACGGCGGCCGTGGTGGTCCGCTCGATGCTGGCCGTCAGTCCCTCGGCTTACGAAAAGGCCTGCGAGGTGCTGGGGCCTGAAAATGCGGCGACGGTCATCGCCTGCATTTTCGAGCGCTCGGGACACATCAACTCGGCCGGCGGTTATCTGCGCGATCTGACCCGCAGGGCGGAGCGCGGTGAATTCGCTCTTGGCCCGATGCTGATGGCGCTGGTGCGGGCGAATGCGCATCCGGTGACGCGTGCCGGATGATGACAAAGCGGTGCGGCGAATCTGCTTTGGAAACCGCATGTTAACCATGCGGTTCCTAATCATGGGCGGAAGACAAGGAAGCCCGAATCAATGCCGCCATCTGCCTCGGCCCAGCCGCGCCGCCATTCCGATACCGTCGTTCCGTTTCCGGCCGAGCGCCGTACGGCTCATGTTCGCCATTGTGCGGGGGAGCTGGATGGCTTGCAGGGTGAAGAGGCGCGCCATTACTGGATGCGTGTCTGCCGGGAGTTGGCGGAAGAGCTTCGCAAGCTCGGCTCGAGCGAGCATCAGGCGCGCGCGGCCGTCTTTGCATTTCAGGACGAGGTGCAGCAGGAGCTGTCCCGTCTGCATCAGGCCGGGAACGGCTGATTTCAGATCAGGCTTGACGCGCTTCCGACCAGCCCGGCCGAGAAGATGAGCAGGAAGACGGCGGCAATGCGGTAGACGAGGCGCGGGGACAGAACCGGCGCCTTGCCGACAAGGCTGCCAAGTGTCAGGAAGCTTGTCCCGGCTGCCAGCACGAGCAGGCTGAAACGCCCAAGTGCAGGTGCGATCTCCATGAGAGAGCCATGCGGCATGATGACCAGCCCGATGATCGGCGCTTTCGGATTGAGCATGGTCGTCAGGAAAACCTGGCCGATCGTTATCGGCGCCGCCTCGCGCTCGGCCTTCTGTTCCGAGGACACGCGCCAGAGACGCATCGCCAGGAAGAGCACCCAGCACGCAGCGGCGATCCGCAGACCGGCGGAAAGTGCGGGACGTCCGTCGAGAAGCGGGGCGGCGACGGTTGCAAGCGGAACAATCACGGCAAGATAGCCGAGAAGTTCCCCGGCCAGCAGCGGAACGCTCGCCCGCAGCCCGCGCGTTGCGGCGGCGACGGTCAGCAGCGTGTTGGTCGGGCCGGGCGTCAGCAGCAATGCGAGAATGGCGAAGGTGAAAAAGCTGTCCGGCATGATCGTCCGTCGGTCGGTGTGAAACTTCCCTACCCTATGGTCTTCGTGCAGGGCAACCTTGATCTCCGTCAACCCCCTTTCTCTCGGGCGCGAGTCCCGATAGGAACAGCGGACGGGTTTCGGCTGGGAGGCGAGAATGACGGAGATGCTGGCTGAGGATATTCGCAGGCTCGAAGAGCAGGAACGGCTGCTGCGTTTCAGCCGGTTCAGCCCTGACGATGCCTGGGCGCTCGGCAATTGCATTCGGGAAAAGGCGCTGGCTCGCGGCGCCAGCGTCGCGATCGATATCTCCTTGCGTGACCGCACGCTTTTCCATTGCGCCCTCCCCGGCACCACGACGGACAATGTCGAGTGGATCCGCCGCAAGCGAAACACTGTCCTGCGGCTTTGGAGCGCGTCCTATCTCGTCGGGCGCAGGCTTGCGCTTTCCGGGCGTGACCAGGTGGAGGCCCGCAACCTGTCCTATGCCGATTTTTCCGTGCATGGTGGCAGCGTTCCGCTTTTTGTCGCCGATCTCGGCTGTGTCGGGACCGCGACGGTCTCGGGCGTGCCGGAGCGGATCGACCATGCGATTGTCGTCGATGCGCTGGCCGATTTTCTCGGGATCGATCTTGGCGGGGCGCGCCTGCCCGAGTGAGGTCCCTCCCCTCCCCTCCCCTCCCCTCCCCTCTAGGAAAGACGAGGCCCGCTCGGTAGGATAGAGGCGGCGGCCGGTCGGTCGCGGGGAAACGGAGAGGAGCCGTCATTCCGTGAAGCTGCGCCATGCCCTGGCTTTCGTGATCTTGCCGATCGTCTTGGTCCTTGCCATTCTTCAGGGCGGCACGTTGCTGACCCGCAGCTACATGGATGAAGCATCCCTGCAGGCGAACTCGGCTTTGCGCCTTGCCGTCGCGGCGCTTGCCGGTCATCTCGGCCGCTACGAGCCCCTCCCCGCGCTGATCGCCGATCACGATGACATCGAAGGCCTGCTGCAAGCGCCGGAAAACCCGGCGCTTCGCAAGGTAGCGAACAATTACCTTAAGGAAATCAATAGCCTGCTTGGATCATCCGATATCTATGTGATGACCCCGGACGGCAACACGGTCGCGGCGAGCAACTATGACAAGCCGGGAACCTTCGTCGGGGAGAATTTCAGCTACCGCCCCTATTTTCAGGATGCGGTCGCCGGCAGGCCGGCGCGGTTCTATGCGCTCGGCACGACATCGCTGAAACGCGGCTATTACTTCTCCTCGCCGGTGGAGGTCGCCGGAAAGATACTCGGTGTGATCGTCTTCAAGGTCGATATCGATTCCATCGAAAGTTCCTGGCGCGGCGGCGAATACAAGATTTTCGTCGCGGACCCGGAAGGCATCATCTTCATGACCGGCGCGCCGGAATGGCTCTATACCGGCATCCTGCCGCTCGACGGCCCGCGTCTTGCCCGCACCCAGGCCTCCCGGCGCTATGCGGAGGCGCAATTGCGGCCGCTCTCCGTCACCGAGTCGGTTTACCATGGTCAACATCTTCTGCGGATCGCCGGTGACGGGACGAGCCGGGAATATCTGCGGCTGTCGCACTATATGCCGGATGCCGACTGGACGGTGAATGTCCTGCTCGATACCGCGTCTGTCCGGGCGCAGGCGCGAACCACGCTGATTGCGGTCCTGCTGTTCATCTGCCTTGCGGCGGCGGCGGCCGCGGTCATCTGGCAGCGCCGCGCCCGCGTCGTGGAGCGGCTTCGGCTTCAGGAGGAGGCGCGCAACGAACTCGAGCATCGCGTCGAGGAGCGCACGGCGGATCTGGCGCGCGTCAACGAGCAGATCGAGCTGGAGATCGCCGAACGCCGGCTGACGGAGCAGGAGTTGCGCAAGACGCAGGCCGATCTGATCCAGGCCGGCAAGCTGGCCGGCCTCGGCCAGATGTCTGCGGCACTCTCCCATGAATTCAACCAGCCGCTGGCGGCGGCGAAAACCTATGCCGACAGCGCCGGGCTGCTGATCGAGCGAGGTCGTGTGCCGGAGGCGCAGGATAATGTGCGCCGTATCTCCGCCCTCATCGACCGCATGGCATCGATAAGTCGGCACTTACGCAATTTTGCCCGCAAGCCGAACGAGCGTCTGGGGTCGGTCCGCCTGTCGGATGCGATTGCCGATACGATGGAGATCGTCGCGCCGCGCCTGAAGGCGGCGGATGCGCGGCTTGTCGTCGAACTGGAAAACCCGGACCTGGCGGTGCTGGCCGGTCCGGTGCGGCTTCAGCAGGTTCTCGTCAATATCATCAGCAATGCGGCGGATGCCGTGGAGGGACTTGCCGAGCGGGATATCGTGCTGACCGCGTGCCGTCGCGACGGGCGCATCGGCATCGAGGTGCGCGACCGCGGCCCCGGTGTGCCGGGCGCGATTACCGAACGCATCTTCGATCCCTTCTTCACCACCAAGGGTGTCGGCAAGGGACTTGGCCTCGGCCTTTCCATTTCCTATAATATTGTCAAGGACTTCGGCGGAAGCCTCACGGTCTTCGACCACCCGGAGGGCGGTGCGGTCTTCCAGATCGTGCTGGAGGATGCGCGGACGGTTCAGGAGGCTGCCGAATGACCGGCGCCCGTATTCTTCTCATCGACGACGAGGAAGAGATGCGCCGTTCCTCGGCGCAGGCGCTCGAATTGTTCGATCTTGCGGTGGAGACCTATTCGAGCGCCGAGCCGGTGCTGGAGCGGGTCGGTTACGCTTTCGACGGTGTCGTGGTCAGCGATATCCGCATGCCGGGCATGGACGGCATGACGTTGTTGCAGCATATCCGCGAGGTGGACCCGGAAATTCCGGTCATTCTCGTGACGGGGCACGCCGATGTGCAACTCGCCGTCAGCGCCATGCGCGCCGGGGTCTACGACTTCCTTGAAAAGCCGTTCACGGCGCAGCATCTGGCGGTCATCATTCGCCGGGCGATGGACCGGCGAAGCCTCGTGCTCGAAAATCGCCGCCTGCGCGCGGTTGCCGGCAAGCGGGACGATATCGAGGCGCGCCTTCCCGGGCGCACGCAGGTGATGGTAGACCTACGCTACCGGCTGCGGGCGATCGGTGCGACGGATGCCGATACGCTGATCATCGGCGATACGGGGGCCGGCAAGGAAGTCGTCGCCCGGGCGCTGCATGATGTCAGCGCACGGGCGAACAAGCCGTTCATCGCCATCAACTGCGCGGCGCTTCCCGAAAATCTCATCGAAAGCGAGCTTTTCGGTCATGAGGCCGGCGCGTTTCCCGGGGCGCTGCGGCCCCGTTACGGCAAGTTCGAGCATGGTCGTGGCGGCACGATCCTGCTCGACGAGATTGGCTCTATGCCCTTCGATTTGCAGGCAAAATTCCTCCGCGTCCTGCAGGAGCGGGTCATCACGCGGCTCGGTTCGAATGAGCCGGTTCCGCTCGATGTGCGTTTCATCGCGACAAGCAAGGTGGATCTCGGTGCGGAGGTGGCGGCCGGCCGCTTCCGCCCGGACCTCTTCTATCGGCTGAATGTTGCGACATTGCATGTGCCTTCGCTGGCGCAGCGCCGGGCGGATGTCCCCCTCCTCTTCCTCCAGCTCGTGCGCGAGGCCGCGGCGCGCTATGGGCGCAGCGATGCCGATGTGCCGCCGTCAGTCATCACGGATGTCGCGGGCCGAAGCTGGCCCGGCAATGTGCGAGAGCTGCGCAATGCGGCCGACCGCTTCGTCCTGGGGCTGGACATGGCGGCCGAGAGCGCGTCGCCGGAGGCCGGCCCGCAGCGGCTGGCCGACAGGGTCGCTGCCTATGAGCGCGGCCTTATCGCCAGCGCGCTTGCCGCGCATGGCGGCAGTCTCAAGCCTGTTTACGAACAGCTCGGCGTTTCCCGCAAGACGCTTTACGAGAAGATGCAGAAATACGGCCTCGACAAGAGCCTCGGATATTCGGTGCTTTCCGAGGATATCTGAGGCCGGATGGGTGGAAATCCACCCGCCCTCGATGGGCTTTTGTCCCCGTTTCCACCCGCAGGGCGCAGTTTACGGCAGTAAACAGGACTGGATATCCCCTACCCGTCTTGCCCCGAGCGTCGCGTGCTTCACTCTTGATGCATCCAGAACCGGCACGGGAGGAGCCGCGCCGGCTGGGATTTCATCCGGAGGATTCGATGAAGACCTTGAAGACCCTTGCCGGCGTTTCCGCGGCGCTTGCCGTATCGCTGCTCGCCACATCCGCTTTCGCCCAGACCTATCCCGAGCGGACGATCACCATGGTCGTGCCCTTCTCCGCCGGCGGTCCGACCGACACGGTGACGCGCCTCGTCGCGGAAGCCATGTCGAAGGACCTCGGGCAGCAGATCGTCGTCGAGAATGTCGGCGGTGCGGGCGGCACGCTCGGTGCGGGGCGCGTGGCGAGCGCCGACCCCGATGGTTATACGCTGCTGCTGCATCATATCGGCATGGCGGCGAGCGCAACGCTCTATCGCAAACTGGCCTATGACACCCTGAATGCCTTCGAATATGTCGGTCTCGTCACGGATGTGCCGATGACGATCGTCGCCCGCAAGGACCTCGAGCCGACCGATCTGAAGGGCCTGATCGACTATATGAAGGCCAACAAGGACACCGTCACGGTGGCCAATGCCGGCATCGGCGCGGCCTCGCATCTCTGCGGCATGATGCTGATGAGCGCCCTGCAGACGCAGTTTACCACCGTCCCCTACAAGGGAACGGGGCCGGCCATGACGGACCTTCTGGGCGGTCAGGTCGACGTGCTGTGCGACCAGACGACGAACACGACGAAGCAGATTCAGGGCGGGACGATCAAGGCCTATGCGGTGACCTCCCCTGCCCGCCTCGGCAACCTGCCGGACATTCCGACGGCGGAGGAAGGCGGCCTGCCCGGCTTCCAGATCGGCATCTGGCATGGGGTCTACGCCCCGAAGGGCACGCCCGCGGAGGTGACCGAACGCCTCTCCAAATCGCTCCAGCTTGCCTTGAAGGACCCGAATGTCGTCGCCCGGTTCGCCGAACTCGGCACGACGCCCTCCTCCCAGGAGGATGCGACGCCGGCCGCGCTCAAGGCGAAGCTGGAAAGCGAGATCGCACGCTGGAAGCCGATCATCGAGGCCGCCGGCCAGTTCGCCGATTGAGGCAGGACCCGCAGGAACAGGCTCGCGGCGGCGCTCATGCCGTCGCGGGCCTCGACCGCCATCGCGGCCCGGAGAGGCCGCCGGGAAAGGGATATCCATGAAACATGTGCAGTTCGACAGCACCAATGCGCTCTGCGGCCTGACATTCATCGCGCTCGGCTGCTTCTTTGTTTATCAATGCCTTAACCTTGAACTGGGCACCGCGTTCCGCATGGGGCCGGGTTATTTCCCGCTGATCCTCGCCGCCATTCTCACGTTGCTCGGCGTCGTTGTGCTGGTTCAGGCGATGCGGGTGGAGGGGGAACCGATGGGGCCGCTGGCGCTGCGCGGCATGCTCTTCATCCTCCCTGCCCCCGTCTTTTTCGGGCTGACGGTGCGCGGCCTCGGTTTCGTCCCATCGCTGTTCTTCACGGCCCTGATCGCCGCCTTCGCCTCGTCGCGCATGAAGCCCGGCATGGCGCTCGCGCTTGCCGCCGCCATCACGGTCTTTTCCGCGGCGGTATTCAGCTACGCCCTCGGCCTGCCGTTCGAACGGTTCGGCCCCTGGACCCGGCTCTAGGAGGCGCTCGTGGATCTCGTCAGCAATCTCGCGCTCGGCTTCTCCACCGCCGCCTCGCCCGCCAATCTCGCCTTCTGCCTCATCGGCGTCCTGCTCGGCACGCTGATCGGCGTTCTGCCCGGCATCGGCGCGACGGCGACCATCGCCATGCTCCTGCCGATCACCTTCCAGCTCGAGCCGGTCTCCTCGCTGATCATGCTCGCCGGCATCTATTACGGCGCGCAATATGGCGGCTCGACCACGGCGATCCTCATCAACATGCCGGGCGAATCCTCTTCCGCCGTGACCGCCATCGACGGTTACCAGATGGCGCGCAAGGGCAGGGCCGGGGCAGCGCTATCCATCGCCGCGCTCGGCTCCTTCTTCGCCGGCACGGTCTCGACCTTTCTCGTGGCGATCTTCGCGGGGCCGCTGACGTCTATCGCGCTGGAGTTCGGCGCCGCCGAATATTTCTCACTGATGGTCGTCGGCCTCGTATCGTCCATTGCGCTTGCCCATGGCTCCATCGTCAAGGCACTGGCGATGGTCGCGCTCGGCCTGCTTCTCGGTCTGGTCGGTACGGATATCTATACCGGCACGCCGCGCTTCACCCTGGGCATTCGGGAATATGCCGACGGGTTGAATTTCGTGGCGGTCGCCGTGGGCGTCTTCGGCATCGCGGAAATCCTGCGCAACCTCGAAGGGGAAAAGACGCGCAGCGTCCTGATGGCCAAGGTCTCCGGCCTGTGGCCCACCCGGGACGATTTCAGGCGCATGGTCGGGCCGGTGCTGCGCGGCACGGCCATCGGTTCGGCGCTCGGCATCCTGCCGGGCGGCGGGGCGATCCTGGCGGCCTTCGCGTCCTACACGGTTGAAAAACGCGTTTCCGATCATCCGGAGGAATTCGGCAAGGGCGCAATCGCCGGCGTCGCGGGGCCGGAATCGGCCAACAATGCCGGCGCGCAGATGTCCTTCATCCCGCTGCTGACGCTCGGCATTCCCGCCAATCCGGTCATGGCGCTGATGGTCGGGGCGATGATCATCCAGGGCATCGTGCCGGGGCCGAATGTGGCGACCGAGCAGCCGACCCTGTTCTGGGGCATCATCGCCTCCATGTGGATCGGCAATCTGATGCTCGTGGTGCTGAACCTGCCGCTCATCGGCCTGTGGGTGAAGCTGCTGACGGTGCCCTACTACGTGCTCTTCCCGATCATCATGGCCTTCTGCTCCATCGGCGTCTACAGCGTGAACTCCAATGTCTATGATCTTTACGCGGTCGCGCTGTTCGGCCTCGGCGGCTATCTTCTGGTGAAGCTGCGCTGCGAGCCCGCGCCGCTGCTGCTCGGCTTCGTGCTGGGGCCGCTGCTGGAGGAGAACCTGCGGCGCGCCATGATCCTGTCGCGCGGCGACCCGAGCACCTTCGTCACGCGCCCGATCAGCGCGGTGTTGCTCGTCATCGCGCTGGCGGTGCTGGTCGTGGTCTTCCTGCCCTCGGTCAAGGCCAAGCGTGAACAGGTCTTCCAGGAAGAGGACTGACGGAAAGGGGGAGGGGCGTCCACGGGCGCCCCGCCGCATTCGTGGGGGCCATCGCCAAGTTTACTGCGGGCAACTTCAGCCGGCGAGGGTGATGGTGACGCCGGCCGCCTTCAGCGCGGTCGAGATATCGCGGGGAGGGGCCTTCTCCGTGAAAAGGTCGGTCAGCGCATCGAACGCGCAGACGCGCACCAGCCCCTGCCGGCCGAACTTGCTGTGGTCGGTGACGACGATGGCCCGCCGGCCGCGCGAGACGACGGCGCGGGCGAATTCGGCTTCTTCGAGGTCGTAGTCCATGATGCCGATGCCGGCGTCGATGGCGCCTGTCGTGATGACGGCGTGGCCGACGGTGAAGTGGCTGATGAATTCTATGGCCGAGACCCCGAAGGCCGCGCCATTGTCGCTGCGCAACTCGCCGCCGGCCATGTAGACGCGATTGCCGTTGACGGTCGACAGGGTGCGGGCGATGTCGGACGAGTTGGTCACGACGGTCAGTTGCCGATGGCCGAGAAGCTCGCGGGCAAGGTAGCTCGTTGTCGTGCCCGTATCGAGCATGATGGAATCGCCGTCGCGGATCGTCGCCGCCACGGCCATGGCGATGGCTTTCTTGGCCTCGCTGTTCTCGCGCATACGCTTCTCGAAGGGGGCTTCGCCGACGCTTGAGGCCAGCGCCACCGCGCCGTGCATCTTCACCACCGCGCCGCTGGTGGTCAGCGGCTTGATGTCCCGTCGCACGGTTTCCAGCGAAACATCGAGTTCCCGGGCCAGATCCGCAATCGAAACCGTGCCGTCCTGCTGGAGAAGCCGGAGGATGTCGCTGTGGCGTTTGGAATGGTTCATCGCTTTTCGACCCACGAGACTGCCTCTGTTTCATACCCTTTTGCAGATCGCCTTGCAAGAAAACCGCAGAATCGGGCGTAAAGACAGAAAAAACCACAAGCCGGAATTGACAGCCGCGCCCGTCCGGCATGACATGGACGAACCGCGGCATCGACAAGAACAATTGGGGAAGACGCCGGGCGCACCTCGGGAGGGGGAGTGGATGGAGGGCCTGACTACGCCCGGCCGAACCGTGGAGGATCGCATCCGCGCCTTGCCCTGCTGGCGCGGGCGCATCGATATTGCGCCGCTGAAGGGCGGCATCAGCAATGAGAGCTATCTGGTGGCCGACGGGGCGGGGCGTCATGTGGTGCGCTTCGGGCGGGACTATCCGTTCCATCACGTTTTCCGCGAACGGGAGCTGATGGTGGCGCGGGCGGCGCATGCGGCGGGTTTCGGGCCGGCGGTGCGCTATGCGGAGCCGGGGGTCATGGTCTCGGCCTATCTCGGGGCGCGGACCTTCGGCGCACAGGACGTCGCGGCGGAGCGTCGCCGTGTGGCGCTCCTGCTGCGCCGCTTCCACGCCGAAATGCCGGCCGAAATCAGCGGCGCCGCCTTTTTCTTCTGGCCGTTCCATGTGGTGCGCGACTATGCGCGCACGCTTGCAGCGGGCGGCAGCCGCATGATGGCCCGCCTGCCCGAATACCTTGCGCTGGCGCAGGAGCTGGAGGCGGCGCAGGCGCCGCTGCCCATCGTCTTCGGCCACAACGATCTTCTGCCCGCCAATATCCTCGACGATGGCGACCGGCTCTGGCTGATCGATTTCGAATATGCCGGCTTTTCCACGGCGATGTTCGATCTTGCCGGCGCGACCTCCAATGCAGGCCTGTCGGCGGAGGAGGCGGAGGATTTCCTCGCCGTCTACTTCGACGGCGCGCCGGCTCCCGCGATCCGGCGCGCGCACGCGGCCATGCAATGCGCCTCGCTGCTGCGCGAGGCCATGTGGAGTATGGTGTCGGAACTCCATCTTGCAGCGCCGGGGGCCGACTATGCCGGCTATACCGCGGAAAATCTCGCACGGCTCGACAGGGCGCTCGATCACTACAGAACGACATACGGGAAACCTACCACATGACCCTGCCTTCCCATGCCGGGATCGTCGTCATCGGCGGCGGCATCATCGGCTGCTCGACCGCCTATCACCTCGCCCGCGACCACAAGGCGGATGTCGTGCTTCTGGAGCAGGGGACGCTGACATCGGGCTCGACCTGGCATGCCGCCGGTCTCGTCGGCCAGTTGCGCTCCTCGGCGTCGATCACCCGCGTGCTGAAATATTCCGTCGATCTCTACAAGGGGCTGGAGGCCGAGACCGGGCTTGCCACCGGCTGGAAGATGACGGGGTGTCTGCGCCTCGCCACCAACCGGGACCGCTGGACGGAGTTCCGCCGCCTCGCCACGACGGCCGGAAGCTTCGGCGTGGAGATGCACTTGCTGACGCCGCAGGAGGTGAAAGCGATGTGGCCGCTGATGGAGGTCGACGATCTCGTCGGCGCAAGCTGGCTGCCGACGGACGGTCAGGCAAGTCCCTCCGATATCACCCAGTCGCTCGCCCGTGGGGCGCGCATGCACGGGGCGAAGATCGTCGAGAATGTGCGTGTCATCGGCTTCGACATGGAGAACGGCCGCATCCGCCGCGTGCGTACCACGATGGGCGACATTGCCTGCGAGAAGGTCGTCAACTGCGCCGGGCAATGGGCGCGGCAGGTGGGGGCGATGGCGGGCATCAACGTGCCGCTCCAGCCGGTCAAGCACCAGTATATCGTCACGGAGAAGGTGCCGGGCCTTGCCACGGATGCGCCGACCATCCGCGATCCCGACCGCCGCACCTATTTCAAGGAGGAGGTCGGCGGGCTGGTGATGGGCGGCTATGAGCCGAACCCGCAGCCCTGGACGACCGGCGATGTACCGGACGACTGGGCCTATCGCCTGTTCGACGACGACTTCGACCATTTCGAGCAGCATATGGTGCAGGCGATCGCCCGCGTGCCGGCACTGGAAAAGGTCGGCGTCAAGCAGATGATCAACGGGCCGGAGAGCTTTACGCCGGATGGAAACTTCATCCTCGGCGTCGCGCCGGAATGCGCCAACATGTTCGTGGGCGCCGGCTTCAACGCCTTCGGCATCGCGTCCGGGGGAGGGGCGGGCTGGGTGCTGGCGCAATGGGTGGTCGATGGCGAAGCGCCGCTCGATCTGTGGACTGTCGATATCCGCCGTTTCGCCGCCATGCACCGCGACCGCCAATGGGTGCTCGACCGCACGCTGGAAGCCTACGGTAAACACTACACCGTCGCCTTCCCGCACGAGGAATATGACAGCGGCCGTCCGCGCCTCGTCTCGCCGCTTTACGAACGGTTGAAGGCGCGGGGCGCTGTCTTCGGCTCCAAGCTTGGCTGGGAGCGGCCGAACTGGTTCGCGCCGGACGGCATGGAGCCGAAGGACGTCTATTCCATGGGCCGGCAGAACTGGTTCGATGCCGTGGGCGAGGAGCATCGCCATGTGCGCGAGGCCGTCGGTATCTTCGACCAGTCCTCCTTCGCCAAGTACGAGATGACCGGCCCGGACGCACTGAAGGCGCTCGACTGGCTCTGCGCCAACGACGTCGACAAGCCGGCAGGCCGGCTCACCTATACGCAGCTTCTCAATACCCGCGGCGGCATCGAGGCGGACCTGACGGTCGCACGGCTTTCCGATGACAGGTTCTACATCGTCACGGGCACCGGATTCCGTACGCACGATCTTGGCTGGATCGCCGATCACATCCCCGCCGGCCTCGATGTTACGCTTAGCGACGTGACGGAGGATTTCGGCACGCTCTCGCTGATGGGGCCGAAGGCGCGCGATGTGCTTGCGGCGGTGACAGAAGCAGATGTCTCCAATGCCGGTTTCCCCTTCGGTCATGTTCGCGAGATCGTCATTGCCGGCCATGCCGTGCGGGCGCTGCGCGTGACCTATGTCGGCGAACTTGGCTGGGAGCTGCATATGCCGATTGGCGGGATCGGGGCGGTCTTCGATGCCCTGATGGCGGCGGGCGCGCCCTTCGGCATCCGCCCGGTCGGCTATCGCGCGCTGGAATCCTTGCGCCTTGAAAAAGGGTATCGCGCCTGGGGTTCCGATATCACGCCGAACGATACTCCCCTCGAAGCCGGGCTGGGCTGGGCGGTGAAGCTGCGCAAGGCCACGGATTTCCTGGGGCGTCGCGCGCTCGAAGCCTTGCAGGACGCACCAAGCAGGAAGGTATTTGCCGGTTTCACGGTCGACGCCCCGGATATCGTGCTTGTCGGCCGAGAAACGATCCTGCGGAACGGCGAGCCAGTCGGCTATCTCACCAGCGGTGGCTATGGTTACACGCTTGGCCAGAACATTGGCTATGGCTATGTGCGAAACGCCGAAGGGGTGGATGCCGCTTTCCTTACGGGTGGCGTTTATGAACTTGTCGTCGCAATGGAACGCACACCGGCAAAAATTCATCTTGTGCCGCTTTATGACCGAGCATCCGCTCGTGTGAAAAACTGAGCGATAACGGAGGAGGCCATCGGCCTTTTCCCTCGGTGATCATTATAGTATAGGGGGGTATACTATAATGAATGTGGAGGCGGCGATGAGCCATACTGTTCAGCAGAAGGACCGGCTGATTGCCCGTGTGCGTCGTCTCAGGGGGCAGTTGGACGGCGTCGAGCGGGCGCTGGAGGCGGAGGCGGGCTGTGGGGAGATCTTGCGCCAGTTGGCATCTGTGCGGGGTGCGCTGGGTGGCCTGACTGCGGAGGTCATGGAGGATCATCTGCGCCACCATGTCATGGCTGCTGAGACCAAGGCTGAGTGTCAGCAGGGCGGCGAGGAGCTGATCTCGGTTCTGCGGACCTATGTGAAATAGCGAGCAAGCGAAAGGAATCTGTCATGACACCCTCCATTTCCTGTCTCCTGCATGAACACGTCTTTCTGGGAGCGGATCACCATCGCAACGAACGCAAGGTCTGGCTCGTCATCGCGCTGACGGCAAGCATGATGGTGGCGGAAATCATTGCCGGCACGCTCTATGGTTCGATGGCGCTGGTGGCTGACGGCTGGCACATGTCCACCCATGCCGGCGCCATGCTGATTGCGGCATTGGCCTATTCCTATGCGCGCCGACATGCGCGTGACCCGCGCTTCACCTTCGGGACGGGCAAGCTCGGCGATCTCGCCGGCTTTGCCAGCGCGATCGTACTGGTGCTGATTGCCCTGCTCATCGGTTGGGAGAGCTTTGTGCGCCTCGCCAATCCGGTCGCCATCAGCTTCGAACAGGCGATTGCCGTGGCTGTTGCCGGTCTTGCGGTCAATCTCCTGAGTGCCTGGCTGCTGCGGGACGACCATGGCCATCACCACCATGGGCACGGCCATGCGCACGCGCATGATGAACATGGCCATGGCCATCACGGCCACCACGCCCGCGACAACAACCTGCGTGCTGCCTATCTGCATGTCCTTGCGGATGCATTGACCTCGGTGCTTGCCATCGCCGCGCTGCTGCTTGGTCGCAGCTATGGCTGGCTTTGGGCGGACCCCGTGATGGGGATTGTCGGCGCGCTGGTCATCGCGCGCTGGTCCTGGGGGCTTATCCGCGAGACGGGCGGCGTGCTGATCGACGCCGCACCGCAAGGGGAGGGGCTGGCGGAGGATATCCGCGCCGAACTGGAACATGGCGGGGAGCGGGTCACGGATCTTCACGTCTGGCAGGTCGGCCCGGGGCATCACGCCGCGATCATCTCCCTTGCCTCGCCGGAGCCGAAAACCCCGGCGGACTATAAGGCGCGTCTGGCTCATCTTGCTGGCCTCTCCCATGTGACTATCGAGATTCAGCGGGTATGAACGAGCCGGCAGGCGACGTATCGAGCGTCGCCTGCCATTCTCTGCGTGAAAGATATTTCAACGCGCGGCCTTGATTTCATCCTTTCAATATGAAATATATTTCATTGTGTGAATTATATTGACACGCAATGCGCCTTGCGGTTAGCTGCCCATACCGGACTTCGAGGAGGAAGTTCGGTCTTCATCGAGATCAGCGGCGTCGGAATGCGACGCCCATGGGCTTTTGGGAGGGGCTTTGGCCCCGAGGAGGATACTTGCGCACTTTTTTGACGACGACCGCCATGGCGGTCCTTGCGACCACGCTTTTTGCCGGTTCCGCTTCCGCCGAGACGGAGAACCCGTTCCGCTGCAAGCCGGGTGAGAAATGCGTCATGAACGTCATGGTTTCGGGCGTGGAATACTGGTTCCCGGTCTATGAAATGTTCAAGCAGGCCGGCCAGCAGATGGGCTGCGAGACGGAATATACCGGCACGCCGGAATATGACGTCAACAAGCAGATCGCCACCTTCGACCAGGCGCTGGCGCAGAATCCCGCCGGCATTCTGGTCCATCCCATGAATTCCGACCCGTTCATCGAGCCGATCAACCGCGCCATCGATCAGGGCACGGCCGTCGTGACCTTCGCGGCCGACTCGCCGCTTTCCAAGCGCGTCTCCTTCATCACCTCGGACAACACCCGCGAAGGCACCTATGCGGCCGATGCGATTGCCGAGAAGCTGGGCGGCAAGGGCGAATATGCGGTTCTGGAGAATCCCGGCCAGGACAATCACGACAAGCGCATCGCCGCCTTCATCGCCCGCATGGAGGAGAAGTGGCCGGAGATGAAGCTCGTCGGCCGCGCTGCCTCCAACCAGGATCCCACCAAGGCCTATCAGGGCCTGTCGAGCCTCATCCAGGCCAATCCGAACCTCGCGGCGGTCTTCATGCCGGAAGCCAACTCGGCCATCGGCGCGGCGCAGGCCAACAAGGAAGCCGGCGGCAAGGTCCTCATCATGAATGCGGACGTCAACGCCAATATCCTCGACATGATCAAGGCCGGCGAAGTTTTCGGCTCGATCAACCCGAACCAGGGCATGCAGGGCTATATGGGCTTCATGCTGCTGTGGCTCGCCAAGCACCCGGAACTCATCGACCCGATGAACGACGCCAAGCGCTCGGGCTTCAACCCAATGAGCATCCCGGTTGTCGACAACGGCCTTTCCATCGTGACGGCCGACAATGCCGACGACTTCTACTGGGACAAGTACCTGAAGCGTCGCGGCACCAAGGGCATCGAGGAGTAAGCTCCCAGGCGAATGCCATCCGCGCCCCTGCGGCGCGGATGGTCTCGAAGGGAGAGGGAGGAAGACGATGGCGGAGCCGGTGCTCACCATTCATGGCGTGACCAAGCATTTCGGGGCGGTGAAGGCGTTGACGGATGTCGACTTCACGCTCGAACGCGGCGAGGTCCATGCGCTTTGCGGCGAGAACGGCGCCGGCAAGTCGACGCTGATGAACATCATCGCCGGCGTGCTCCAGCCGACCGCGGGCGAAATCCGCGTCGACGGCCAGCCTGTCCGCATCCCATCCCCGGCCGCCGCGCAGGCGCTCGGCATCGGCCTCGTGCATCAAGAAATCGCCCTGTGCCCGGATGCGACGGTGGCCGAAAACATGTTCATGGCGGCCACCAATCGCCGCCGCTCGCCCTTCATGAATTACCGTGCGCTGGAGCGCGATGCGCAGGCCGTGATGAACCGCCTTGCCGCTATCGATGTGCGCCGCAAGGTCGCGGACCTGCCGATTTCCAGCCAGCAGCTCGTCGAGATCGCCAAGGCGCTGACGCTCGATTGCCGCGTGCTGATCCTCGACGAACCCACCGCCGCGCTCACCGAAACCGAGGCGCAGCAGCTTTTCTCGATCATCCGCGACCTCAAGGCGAACGGCATTTCGATCATCTATATCAGCCACCGCATGGCCGAGATTTTCTCGCTTTGCGACCGCGTGACCGTCTTCCGCGACGGCCGTTATGTCTGCACCGACCGCATTGCGGATGTGACGCCGGATGACGTGGTGCGCCGCATGGTGGGCCGCGAGATCACGCAGCTCTATCCCGAAAAGCTCCGCCCCGCAGAGGCGACGGGCGAAACGATCCTCGAGGTCGAGGGCATCGGGGACGGTGGGCGCTTCCATAATGTCAGCTTCAGCTTACGTAAGGGCGAAATCCTCGGCATCGGCGGCCTGATCGGCTCCGGCCGCACGGAGATCGCGGAAGGCATCTGCGGCCTGCGCCCCCGCACGGCGGGCGCGGTGCGCCTGCATGGCGCGGTGCAGAAGATCGCGGCCTATTGCGATGCGGTGAAGGCCGGCATCGTCTACCTTTCTGAGGACCGCAAGGGTTCCGGCGTCTTCCTCGACATGTCCATCGCGCAGAATATTGCCGTGCTGGACCTGAAGTCGCTGACCAATGCCGCCGGCCTGCTCGACGGCCGCGCCGAGGCGGCGCTTGCCGAGGATTTCGCAAGGCGGCTCGCCGTGCGCATGGGCGGCATCGAAGCGCCTGTCAAATCGCTGTCCGGCGGTAACCAGCAGAAGGTGGCGATAGCCAAGCAGCTTGCCGTCAAGCCTAAGGTCATCCTGATGGACGAGCCGACGCGCGGCATCGATGTCGGCGCCAAGACGGAAATCCACCGCCTGCTGCGCGAGCTTGCCCGTTCGGGCATCGGCATCGTCGTCATCTCCTCGGAAATGCCGGAACTGCTCGGCCTTGCCGACCGCGTTCTGGTCGTACGGGAGGGGCGCATCGCCGGGGAACTCGGCGCTGAAGAAATGTCGGAAGAGGCCGTGATCCGCCTGGCATCGGGACTGGCTACGGCGCAGGCGACAGACAATGCCGCGTGAAGAGAAGAGGGGAGACAGGGAAATGGCAATCGACACCATGGCAGGCGCAGCGCCGAGGACATCGTCCTTCAAGCGCATCGGCACGATGCGCGAGGCCGGGCTGATCGCGATCATTCTGGCGCTTGGGCTGATCATGAGCTTCGCCTCGCCACACTTCCTGACGCTCGGCAATTTCCGCGCCATGCTGATGAGCTTCTCGGTGGAAGGCATCGTCGTCGTCGGCATGACGATCCTGCTCATCGTCGGTGGCATCGACCTTGCGGTCGGCTCCGTCGTCTGCTTCGCCATGGTGCTGTCGGGTTCGCTCTTCCTTGCCGGGCTCGATCCCTGGACGGCCTCGCTGATCGGTATCCTCGCCAGCAGCGCCATCGGCGGCATCATGGGCTTCTTCGTGACGGTCGTCGGCCTCAATCACTTCATCACGTCGCTGGCGGCGATGGTGATCGTGCGCGGCCTCTGCCTCATCATCACCAAGGGCACGCCGCTCTCGCTCTTCACGCTGCCAGCCGGTTTCAAGGCGGTAGGGCAGGGCACCTTCTATGGCGTTCCCTATGTCATCCTGATTTTCGTTGCCGTCGTCATCCTGTTCGATTTCCTGCTGCGCCGGGCGACCGCCTTCCGCAAGGTCTTCTATACCGGCAGCAACGAGAAGGCCGCGCTCTATTCCGGCATCAAGACCAATCAGGTGAAGTTCTGGGTGACGGTTCTGTGCTCGACGCTCGCCGGTGTCGCAGGCGTCATCTACATGTCCCGCTTCGGCGCGGCGACGCCCACCTTCGGCGTCGGCATGGAGCTGAACATCATCGCCGCCGCGGTCATCGGCGGGGCCTCGCTCAACGGCGGCTCGGGCACCATCCTTGGGGCCATCCTCGGTATCGCCCTGCTCTCGCTCGTCACCTCGTCGCTGATCCTGCTTAACGTCTCTGTCTATTGGCAGGACATGATCAAGGGTTGCATTCTGCTTGCCGCCGTCTCCATCGATCATTTCCTGCACAAGCGGAAGGCTGCCTGATATGCCGATTGCCAAACTGAAGCCCGCCCCGCGCGAAGAGATCGTCATTGCCCGCCAGATGCATCAGGCGCTCGTCCTGCACTTCCTGGAAGGGCTGACGCAGGCGCAGATCGCCGACCAGCTCGGCCTCTCGCACGCCACCGTCAACCGCCTCATCAAGCGCGGCCGCCAGCTCGGCCTCGTCGAGATCAAGATCAAGTCGCCGGTCGAGCCGCTGGTGGACATGGAAGAGCGGCTTCTGGCGCTCGGCGGCATCGGCCGCGCCGTCGTGGTGCCGACCGTCTCGGACAATCCGCAGACCGCGCTTCTCGCAGTGGGGGAGGCGGCCGCGCGGCTGTTGCTCGAGGAGATCGCCGATGGCGACACGATCTGCATTACCGGCGGCAAGGGTGTCGGGGCGGTCGTCGCCGGTCTTCAGGCGTCGCGCCGCTTCGATGTGGAAGTCATTCCCGCGACGGGCTGCGTGCAGGGCAAGCACTATACGGACGTCAATCACGTCTCGACGCTGATGGCCGAGCGGCTGGGCGGGCGTTCCTACCAGATTCACGCGCCGCTCTTTGCCGACGACGCCGCCCAGCGGGCGATGCTGATGAACATGCGTTCCGTCGCGGAGGTCTTCCAGCGGGCGCGGGAGGCCAAGGTGGCCGTGGTCGGCATCGGCTCGATCCTCAGCGCGGATTCCACCTATTACGACCTGCACCCGTCCTCCAGCACGGACCGCTCCGCCATCGAGCATTCCGGCGCGAGCGCGGAACTCTTGGCCCATCTGCTGGATGGCGAGGGTCAGGTCTGCGACTACAGCCTGAACCGCGCGCTGGTCTCCCTGACGCTTCAGGAATTCGCCTCGATCCCGACGAAGATCGGCGTGGCGAGCGGCCTCAACAAGGCCGGCTCCATCCTCTCCGTCCTGCGCGGCGGCCATCTCGATACGCTCGTGACGGACGAGGCGACCGGCGCGCGCATTCTCGACCTTGCATCCGAAGAAGGACTTTCCGCATGAGCGGCGAACAGTTGACCCGTGAAATCGGACGCTCCGGCGTCAGCGCCTCGGCCGTCGGCCTCGGCACCTGGGCCATCGGCGGCTGGATGTGGGGCGGCACGGACGAGACGCAATCCATCGCCGCCATCCAGGCCTCGCTCGATGCCGGCGTGACGCTGATCGACACCGCGCCGGCCTATGGCCTCGGGCGGTCGGAGGAGATCGTCGGCAAGGCCATCGCCGGCCGCCGCGACAAGGCCGTCATCGCCACGAAATGCGGCCTCGTCTGGCACACGCAGAAGGGCAACCACTTCTTCGATCAGGACGGCAAGCCGGTTCACCGTTATCTCGGCCGAGATTCGATTATCCATGAGGTCGAGCAGAGCCTGCGCCGGCTCGGCACGGACTATATCGACCTCTACATCACCCACTGGCAGGACCCGACGACGCCCATCGAGGAAACCGTCGCGGCGCTGGAGGCGTTGAAACAGGCCGGCAAGATCCGCGCCATCGGCGCGAGCAACGTCAACCGGACGGAACTCGAAACCTATATCCAGACCGGATCGCTCGACGCGATCCAGGAGCGGTTCAGCATGATCGATCGCGAGATCGAGGCGGACCTGCTGCCGCTCACTGTTCAAGGCGGCGTGTCGACGCTCAGCTATTCCTCGCTGGCGCTTGGCCTGCTGTCCGGCGCGATAGGCCCGGAACGCGTTTTCGCCGGCGACGACCAGCGCAAGGACAATCCGCGCTTCTCGGTTTCCAACCGGCAGAAGGCGACGGAGTTTGCCGAGGCGATCCGGTCGGTCGCCGAGCGGCACGGCGCGAGTATCGCGCAGGTCGTCATTGCCTGGACGCTGGCGCAGCCGGGCGTGACTTTCGCCCTCTGCGGCGCGCGCAGCCCGGCGCAGGCGCTCGACAACGCGCGGGCCGGCACCTTGCGGCTCGGGGCCGATGACCTTGCGGCCATCGATGCCGCGATCGCCGCGAAGCTGGCCGACATGGACGGATAACGGACTGCCATCATGAACCGGAACGAGATATTGCACGGGCTGCGCCACAGCCCGAAGGTGGACGTTTGCGTCCTCGGCGGCGGCATCAACGGGCTCAGCGTCTTCCGCGAACTGGCGTTGCAGGGCGTCAACGTGCTGCTGGTCGAGAAGGCGGACTATTGCTCCGGCGCGAGCGCGGCGCTGTCGCGCATGGTGCATGGCGGGCTGCGTTATCTCGAAAACGGTGAATTCAGCTTGGTTCGGGAATCCCTCGTCGAGCGCGACCGGCTGCTGCGCAACGCGCCGCATTATGTCGCCCCGCTGCCGACCACGGTGCCGATCTTCGACACCTTCTCCGGCCTTGCCAACGGCGTCGTGCGCTTCCTCGGCCTTACCCGCCGTCCCAGCCGCCGCGGGGCCATCGCCATCAAGGCCGGTCTCGGCATCTACGATTTCCTGACGCGCAAGCGGGCGCTGATGCCGAAACACCAGTTCCGCAGCCGCAAGGCGACGCTCGGCAAATGGCCGGCGCTCAATCCGGCCATCCGCAACTCTGCGACCTATTACGACGCCTGGGTCAGTCACCCCGAGCGTATCGGTATCGAGCTTCTGCGCGACGGCCTCTCGGCCGGGCCGAATGCCATGGCGCTGAACTATGCGACGGTGGAGGAGAACGGGGCCGGCACTTTCCTGCTGCGTGACGGTCTTTCCGGCGAGACGCTGCTTGTCCGGCCCCGGCTGGTGATCAACGCGACGGGCGGCTGGATCGATATTGCGAACGGGGCGCTGTTCCCGCCGCAGGCCCGTCCCGCGCCGCTGATGGGCGGCACCAAGGGCTCGCACCTGATCGTCGACAATCCGGCCCTGCGCGACATGCTCGACGGGCACATGATCTACTACGAGAACGAGGACGGGCGCATCTGCATCCTGTTTCCCTATCTCGGCAAGGTGCTGGTCGGCTCGACGGATATCCGCGTGGACGATCCGGGCACGGTGCGCTGCGAGGCGGATGAGCGGGACTATATCCTCCAGTCGCTGGCCTTCGTGCTGCCGGGCATCGCTATCCGCCCGGAGGAGGTCGTCTTCCAGTTCGCCGGTGTGCGCCCCCTGCCGGCCAGCAAGGACAGCTTTACGGGCCGGATCCCGCGCGATCATTTCTGCACGGTGCTTGAAGGGGAGGGCGGCGGGCCGCCGGTGCTGTGCATGATCGGCGGCAAATGGACGACGTTCCGTTCCTTCGGGGAGCTTGCCGCGGACATGGCTCTGGAGCGGCTGGGGCTGCCGCGCCGTATCGATACGGCCGAGCGGACCTTCGGCGGGGGGAGGGCCTTCCCCAAGGACCCCGCTGGCTGGAGCCGCAAACTGGCGGCCGCGTCCGACCTCTCCGAGCAAAGGGCGGCGATGCTGTTCGAGCGCTACGGCACGGATGCGGAGGATGTCGCCGCTTTCATCGCCGCCGGCCCGGACCAGCCCTTGCCGCATGGCGGCTACAGCGCCCGGGAGCTTGTCTTCCTGATCCGCAACGAGGCGGTCGAGCATCTCGACGACCTGCTGCTGCGCCGCACGACGCTGGCGATTTCCGGCGCGCTTTCGCTGGCCATGGCCGAGGCTGCTCTGGCGCTGCTGGCGGCCGAAAAGGGCTGGTCCGCGCCGCGCACCGCCGAGGAGCGCGCCCGCTTCCTCAATCTCATGCACGAACGTCACGGCGTTTCGGAACAAACCCTTTCCGCAAGGAACGAACACAGGAGTGAACTATGCGAAACAACCGCAAGGTCCGGATGAACCGGCTGTTCGGCAACGGCCGTTGCCTGGACGTGGCGATCGATCATGGCGTGTGCAACGAACCGTCCTTTCTCGACGGGCTGGAGAACATGCCGGCCGTCGTGAAGGCGCTGGTCGACGCAAGGCCCGACGCGATCCAGATGAACTACGGCCAGGCCGACCTGCTGCAGGACATTCCCGGCAAGGACAAGCCGGCGCTCGTCATGCGCATCGATATGGGTAATCCCTATAACCGCATCCGCCACCGCGACATGTGGGCCGTTCTCCAGAACGAGGCCGAGCCGCTGGTGGGCGCGCTGGAGATGGATGCGGCCTGCGTGGTGGTGAACCTCTTCATGCTGCCGGATGAACCCGATCTCTTCCGTCAATGCGTGCAGAACATTTCCCGCGTCCGGGCGGACTGCGAGAAATACGGCATGCCGCTGATGATCGAGCCGCTGGTCATGCAGCCCGTCACCGAGCGCGGCGGCTACATGGTCGATGGCGACGCGGAAAAGATCGTCACGCTGACGCGGCTTGCCCGCGAGATGGGCGCGGATATCGTCAAGGCCGATCCGACGACCAATGCGGAGGATTTCCACCGGGTCGTCGAGGCGGCGCGCTGCCCGGTTCTGGTGCGCGGCGGCGGCAAGGAGGACCTTCACGCCGTCTTCGACAAATCCGCCGCCTTGATGCGGCAGGGCGCAATGGGCATGGTCTATGGGCGCAACATCTACCAGCACGCCAATCCGGGCGCCGTGGTGCGCGGGCTGATGGCGATCATCCATGCGGATGCGGGCGGCGAGGAAGCCTTCGCGGTCTACCAGCAGGGTTGATGGACGACACGGACCTTGGGAGGGGTTCACAATGGGTGAGTATCTGTTGGGGCTGGACGCCGGCAACACCGTCATCAAGGCGGTGATCTTCGACCGGGCGGGGCGGGAACTGGCGCATGCCGGCGAGGAAGGCCATAGCCGCATGCCGCAGCCCGGCCATGTCGAGCGCGACCTGAACGAACTCTGGGCCAATGCCAAACGCGTCATCCGCGCCTGCCTCGACAGGGCGGGCATTGCGGCGGACGATATCGCGGCCATCGGCTGCGCCGGGCACGGCAATGGCTTCTATGCGCTGGACAAAGACGGCGAGCCGCTGATCGGCATCCAGTCGCTCGATACGCGGGCGACCGGCCTCGTGGAGGAATGGGCGTCTGCCGGTGTCGGCGAGCGGACCTATCCCATCGCGCGCCAGCGCCCCTGGCCCTCCCAGACACCCACCCTGCTTGCCTGGCTCAAGCGTCACCGGCCGGACCTCTTCAAGCGGATCGGCACGGTATTCTTCTCCAAGGATTTCGTCGTCAACCGGCTGACGGGCGTGCGCGTCAGCGAGATGTCGGACATGTCCGGCGCGGGGCTGCTCGACCTTGCGGCGCGGCGCTATGACAGGGCGCTGATGGAAGCCTACGGCCTCGGCGACTGCATGGATATGCTGCCGCCCCTCATCGAAAGTGCCGATATCGCCGGACGGGTGACGGAGGAGGTGGCGCGGGAAACCGGGCTTGCCGCCGGAACGCCCGTCGTCGGCGGGCTGTTCGACGTCGTCGCCTCGGCGCTCGGCTCGGGCGTCTCGCGCACGGGTAGCGCCTCGGTTATCGCCGGCACCTGGAGCATCAACCAGGTGATCATCGACAAGCCCGATCTCGACGGGCCGGTCTTCATGTCCTCCACCTTCGACCATAGCCGCTATATGGCGATGGAAAACAGCGCCACCTCGGCCGCCAATCTGGAATGGCTGGTGCGGGAGTTCTTCGAGGGCGATCATCAGGCAGAGGTCTCGCCCTTCGATGCCTGCTGCGCGCTGGCGGCGGCCGTCGAACCGGCGGCGGACGATCCGCTCTACCATCCCTATCTCTACGGCGCGCAGCAGGACGGCCATGCGCGGGCCGGCTTCTACGGCATGGCCGGCTGGCACACCAAGGGCCATCTCGTCCGTGCGCTGCTGGAAGGCGTCGCCTTCGGCCACCGCCAGCATATCGAGACCATCCGCAAGGCGGGCGCGACCTTCGAGGAAGCCGTGCTTTCCGGCGGCGGTTCGCGCAGCCGGCTCTGGCCGCAGATTTTTGCCGATGTTCTGGGCGTTCCCGTCTCGGTGGCGGTTTCACGGGAGACCGGGGCGCTCGGCGCGGCAATCGCGGCGGGCACGGGCGTCGGCCTCTTCGCCGATTTCACGGAAGGGGCGGATGCCATGGTGAAGGTCGACCGGCACTATAGGCCGAATGGCGCACTCGCCGCGCACTACAACAGGCGCTATGTGCTCTACAAGGACATGGCCGAGGCGATGGCGCCGCTCTGGCGGCGGCTCTCGGCATCGCAGAAGATGGCGACGGGAGTTGCGGCGTGAACAGGCCTGTGGATGAAAAGCCGGTGGATGAGGGCAGCTACGATTTCATCGTGGTCGGCGCGGGGTCGGCGGGTTGCGTGCTGGCGAACCGGCTTTCCGCCGATCCGAAAAACCGGGTGCTGCTGCTCGAGGCGGGCGGCTCGGACCGCTACCATTGGGTCCACATCCCGATCGGCTACCTCTACTGCATGGGCAATCCGCGCACGGACTGGATGATGAAGACGGCGGCGGAGGCGGGGCTGAACGGCCGCGCGCTCAACTATCCGCGCGGCAAGGTGCTGGGCGGCTGCTCGTCGATCAACGGCATGATCTACATGCGCGGGCAGGCGGCCGACTACGACGGCTGGCGGCAGGCGGGCAATGCCGGCTGGGGCTGGGACGACGTGCTGCCCTATTTCCTGAAGTCCGAGGACAACTATCGCGGAAAATCCGCCATGCACGGCGCCGGCGGCGAATGGCGCGTCGAGCGCCAGCGCCTCTCCTGGCCCATTCTCGACGCCTTCCGCGACGGGGCGGAAGAACTCGGCATCGCCAAGACCGATGATTTCAATGACGGCGACAACGAAGGCTCCGGCTATTTCGAGGTCAACCAGCGCGGCGGCCTGCGCTGGAACACGGCGAAGGCGTTCCTGCGCCCGGCGATGAAGCGCGGGAACCTGCGCGTGCTGACCGGCGCGGAGACGGAGCGGCTGGAATTCGACGGCAAGGCCGTGACGGGCGTGCGCTTCCGCCTGAACGGCCGGCTCTCTGTCGCGCGGGCCGCGCGCGAGGTGGTGCTTTCGGCCGGCGCGATCAACTCGCCGAAAATCCTCGAACTGTCGGGCATCGGCCGTCCTGACCTGCTCTCCTGCCTCGGCATCCCGGTCCATCACGACTTGCCCGGCGTCGGCGAGAACCTGCAGGATCACCTCCAGATCCGCACCGTGTTCCGCATCGAGGGCGCGCGCACGCTGAACCAACTCTATCACAACCTCCTCAGCCGCGCCGGCATGGGCCTGCAATATGCAATCAGCCGCTCCGGTCCGCTCTCCATGGCGCCGAGCCAGCTCGGCATCTTCGCCAAAAGCGATCCGGCCGTCGCGACCGCCGATCTCGAATACCACGTCCAGCCGCTCAGCACCGACCGGCTCGGCGAGCCGCTGCACCGCTATCCGGCCGTCACGGTCTCCGTCTGCAATCTTCGGCCGGAAAGTCGCGGCACGGTGCATGTGACGGCGCGCGATGCGGCGCTGCCGCCGGAAATCCGCCCCAACTACCTCTCGACGCCGGGCGACCGGCTGCTGGCGGCAAAATCCATCCGCCATGCCCGCAGCCTCATGGAGACAAAGGCGATCTCGCGCTTCCGCCCGCAGGAAATGCTGCCGGGCAGGGAATTCCAGAGCGACGAGGAGCTTGTCCGCCGCGCCGGCGACATCGCGACGACCATCTTCCACCCCGTCGGCACCTGCAAGATGGGCGGCGATCCGATGGCGGTGGTGGATGCGAAACTGCGCGTCCACGGCCTTGGCGGGCTTCGCGTCGTCGACGCGTCGATCATGCCGTCCATCGTTTCCGGCAATACGAATTCGCCGGTGATCATGATCGCGGAGAAAGCGGCGGAGGCGCTGCTGGAACGGGTCTAGGAAATGTCGAGCAATGCGGCATTTGCATAGCCGCATTGCACAATAAATATTTTCCATCCGGTCAAAAATTGGGCATATTGCACGTAGCTGATGCATATGGCGGTTTTCCTCCCAGTGCCGCCGCACCGGCTGTTCCCCTCTGGAGGTTTTTGACCTTCACACTTCATGGGCCGCGATTTTCGCCGGCCCATTTTTTTGTTTCACGCTGCTACATTCCGCCCGAAATGACGCAGATAGGATGCAATCTCACGGTTGTATTAGCTTTTTCATTACGCTCTCGTGCTTCAATCTGCCTGCTGAAGTCCCCGGTTTTCCGGTTGTGTCCTCGGCGAAGATAAGCACGGTGAGACGGGTGCGGCCTTTGGACGGGACGACAGCGATCGCTAGCGGAAAGACGGATCGGCCCGGAGCCGCCGCCGCGCGCTGCCGGCAAAGCCGGGGCCTTGCATGACGCGCTCGCCCAAGACAACGCTGCGCCTCCTCGCGGTCGCCTGGCCCTTCGTCCTCATCGTCATCCTGCAGACGGCGCTTGCGACCTTCAGCCTGCAGGTCACCTCGTCGCTGCGGGCCTTCGTCACCGGCGAGAGCCTGTGGTCGAAGGGGCAGCACGACGCGCTCTATTATCTCAACCGCTATGCCGAGTCCGGCAACCGTTCCTTCGTCGACCGCTATCATCAGGCCATCGCGATCCCGATGGGCGACCGCGCGGCGCGGCTGGCGCTGGAGGCGAGCCCCGCCGACAATGCCGCCGCCTTCGAGGGCTTCCTGAAGGGCGGCAATCACCCGGACGATATTCCCAACGTCATCTGGCTCTTCCGCTATTTCCGCTGGCTGCCGATCATGGACGCCAGCATCCGCGACTGGCGCACGGCGGAAGGCGTGCTGATGCAATTGCTGCCGATCGGCGAGGCGATCGATGCCTCGCGCCATATCGGCGAGGCCGACAGGCGCGAGATCACGCGCCAGCTCGACGAGATCAATGCGCTGGTGACGCCGCTGACCAGACGGTTCTCCGACCGTCTCGGCGAGGGCACGCGCCAGGTGCAGACGGTGCTCTTCGCCGTCAATTTGGCGATCGCGCTGCTCTTCATCGCGCTGACCGTCTGGCGGCTGAACAGTTTCCTCACCCATCGCCGCACCATCGAGGATCAGCTTTCGCACAGCGCGAACCACGACGACCTCACCGGCCTGCCGAACCGGCGGCTCTTCGAGGAGAAGCTGGCGGGCGTGCTCGACAATGCGGAGGCGCGCCATGCGCTGATGTTCATCGACCTCGACCAGTTCAAGGCGGTGAACGACAATGGCGGCCATGCGGCGGGCGACGAGCTGCTGCGCCGGGTCTCACGCGACCTCAGCAATGCCATTCGCGGCTCGGATGTGCTCGCCCGGCTCGGCGGCGACGAATTCGGTATCGTCCTGCCGAACTGCCTGCCGGACGATGCGCTGCGCATCGCCATGCGGCTGCGCGAGATCACCGAGGGCATCGATTTCGTCTGGAGCGGGCATCGCTACTCGATCAGCGCCAGCATCGGCGTGGTCCATCTCGGCGGGCGCGGCTATACCCTGCAGGAAGCCCTGCGCGCCGCCGACATCGCCTGCTACATGGCCAAGGAGAAGGGGCGCAACCGCGTGCATGTCTATGAGACGAGCGACGCGGCGCAGAGCCAGTTCACCGCGAACCTGAGCTGGGTGCAGCGCCTGCACCGGGCGCTGGAGGAAGATCGCTTCCAGCTCTTCTCGCAGGCGATCGTCGCCGCGGACGGGAGCGGGGAGGAGGGGGAGCACTGCGAAATCCTGCTGCGGCTGGAAGAGAACGGCAAGCTGCTTTCGCCCGGCGCCTTCATTCCCGCCGCCGAACGCTACGGGCTGATGCCGTCGCTCGACCGCTGGGTGATCCGCAACGCACTCGATCTCATCGGCCGCAATGCCGGCCCCGCCTCGGGCACCTATTCCATCAATCTCAGCGGCCTGACGCTGAAGGACGATACGTTCCTGCCGTTCTTCCGCGAGGCGTTGCAGCGCAGCCGCGTATCGGCGGGCGTGCTTTGCTTCGAGATCACCGAGACCAGCGCCATCGAGAATCTCGACGAGGCCATCGCCTTCATGAATGCGATGCGCGCCATGGGCTGCCGTTTCGCGCTCGACGATTTCGGTGTCGGCATGTCGTCGCTGACCTATCTGAAGCGCCTGCCGGTCGACTATGTGAAGATCGACGGCAGCTTCGTGCGCGACATGCTGTCGGACAAGACGGACTGGATGACCGTCGAGATGATCAACCAGATATCGCATCTCGCCGGCCGCCGGACGATTGCAGAATTCGTGGAAAGCCCGGAGATTCTGGCGGCGCTGCGCACCATCGGCGTGGATTATGTGCAGGGCTACGCCATCGCCCGGCCCGTGCCTTTCCAGCCGGGGCCGTCCGTTCCGGAAATCGAGCCGCGCCGCGCCAGCGTGGGCTGAGGTCAGGCCGGGTCCGAGGCGCGCTCCAGCGCCTTCAGCATGGTGCGTTCGGCAAGGTTGAGATAGGTCTCCATCTGCGCCGCGGCCTCGACGGGCCGGTTCTCCTCGACAAGCGACAGGATGGTGGCGTTCATGTCGACGAAGGGGGCGTGCAGGTGCTCCGGGTCGTTCAGCAGGCCGAAGCACAGGCGAAGTTCCGCCGATATGCGCGCATAGAATTCGTTGAGCCGCGCGCTGTCGGACAGATCGACCACGGCGGCGTGGAAGACCATGTTGGCGCTGCCGACGCCGGTCCAGTCGCTCGCATCGCGCGCGCGCTGCCCGTCGCTAACGGACTGGCGCATGATCCGGATGGCGGGATGCTGCGGCCAGGCCTGGCGCAGCGCGCCGCATTCCAGCATGCGCCGCACCCGGTAGATATCGATGATCGAGGCCATGGAGGGCACGGCGACGAAGACGCCGCGATTGGCCTCGTGATGCAGCAGGCCATCCTTGGTGAGAAGACGGAAGGCTTCGCGCAGGGAATTGCGCGAAACGTCGAAGCGCTCGCTGAACGCGGCCTCGGAAAGGCGCTGGCCGGGGGAAAGCTCACCCGAAATCAGCAGCGCGCGCATGCGCCGCGCCAGTCGGTCGGCAAGCGGCAGGCCATCTGCGTCGTCGGTCATTGCATTCTCCCTGTCCGCTGTGCCTTAGCATGAATGCGGGAACAAGGGAGGCGAAAAGTGCAGCCGATCGTCCGTGTCACGAGAGAAGAATGGAAATATTGTTGAACAATGTTGACATTTTTGTCTGGCAGGGCATGATCGGACGCTTTTAGAGGACTGCGCAAGACGGAGGAAACCATGGCGGCGATCGATCTTAACAGCGATCTCGGCGAAAGCTACGGCGCCTGGCGCATGGGCGACGATGCGGCGATGCTCGCTATCGTCTCTTCCGCCAACATCGCCTGCGGCTTCCATGCCGGCGATCCGGCGGGCATCTACCGCACGGTTCAGGCCGCCGCCGCAAACGGCGTCGTCATCGGTGCTCATGTCTCCTATCCGGACCGTGTCGGCTTCGGCCGCCGCGACCTCGACGCGACGGCCGAGGAGCTGATTGCCGATGTGATCTACCAGATCGGCGCGATCAAGGGCATTGCGGCCGCCGCCGGGACCACGGTGCGCTACGTCAAGCCGCATGGCGCGCTCTACAACCGCATCGCCTATGACGCAAAGCAGGGGCAGGCGGTGATCGACGGCATCAAGGCGGTCGATCCGGCGCTGGTCCTGATGGGCCTTGCCAATGCGCCGATCCTCGATCTGGCGCGCCGCTCCGGCCTTGCCGTCGTCGCGGAAGCCTTTGCCGACCGCGCCTATACGCCGAAGGGCGAGCTTGTCTCCCGCCGCGAGGCCGGCTCCGTGCTGCATGACGAGAAGAAGATCGCCGACCGCATGGTGCAGCTTGCCCGCACGGGCACGCTGGAGGCCATCGACGGCAGCACGATCCGCGTCGAGGCCCAGTCGATCTGCGTGCATGGTGACAGCCCCGGCGCCGTCGCCATCGCGCAGGAAATCCGCCGTCGTTTTGAGGCCGAGGGCATCGCCATCCGCTCCTTCGCCGGCAAGGCATGAGGGCATGGCGCGCTTTCTTCCCGTCAGCCTGACCACGATCCTCGTCGAACTGGCCGATCTCGATGAAACGCTGGCGCTCTTCGCCGCGCTTCAGGCCGATCCCATCGACGGTATTGCGGAAATGGTGCCGGCGGCGCGCACGCTGATGATCGGCTTTCGCTCGGAAAAGGTGACGCCGGCGGCGCTTGCGGCGCGGATCGCCACCTACGACCTGTCGGCGAAGATCGCGCCGTCGGAGCATCTGGTGGAGATTCCGGTACGCTATGACGGCGAGGATCTGGCCGATGTGGCGGCGCTGACGGGCCTTGCCGTCGATGAGGTCATCCGCCGCCATACGCAGAGCGAGTTCACCGTCGCCTTCTGCGGCTTCGCGCCGGGCTTCGGCTATCTCGTCGGCGGCGATCCGGCGCTGCATGTGCCGCGCCGCAAAAGCCCGCGCACCCGCATTCCCGCCGGTTCCGTGGCGCTCGCCGGGGCCTTCAGCGGCGTCTATCCGCAGGCAAGCCCCGGCGGCTGGCAGATCATCGGCACGACGCCGGTGAAGATGTGG
Source organism: Shinella zoogloeoides (assembly GCF_020883495.1). Classification (NCBI taxonomy): domain Bacteria; kingdom Pseudomonadati; phylum Pseudomonadota; class Alphaproteobacteria; order Hyphomicrobiales; family Rhizobiaceae; genus Shinella; species Shinella zoogloeoides. The sequence goes on from NZ_CP086611.1 coordinate 33,828, forward strand.
GATATCGACCGGGAGCCGGGAGCGCTGTTCCAGCCCGGCTACCGCGTCCGCTTCTTCGACATGGCGGCCGCGGGCAAGACGATCAGTATTCCGCAAGCTACTCCCCGCAGGGAGCGCGTCGTTGCGCCGGAAGCGCCGCAATTTCGGGTGCGCGCCACGCCCATGCCCGCCGTCTTCCAGGATCGAGGCCGTTTCGGCCAGACGGGGCAGGGCGTCTCGGCCTCCGGCGCGCTCGACCGCGCCGCGTTCAACGCCGCCAACCGCATCGTCGGCAATCCCGCCGGCACGCCCGCGCTCGAACTCACGCTCGGCGGCTTTTCCTTCGAAAGCAGCACCCGCGCCGTGATCGGCCTTGCCGGCGCGGCCTTGACGGTGACGGTCCGCGATGCCGCCGGCCGCAGCCGGGACTTTCCGACCTACGCGCCGATTTCGCTGGAACCCGGCGATGTCGTGACCATGGGACACCCGCAGAAAGGCATGCGCGCCTATCTCGCCGTACGTGGCGGTTTCGACGTCGCGCCGGTTCTCGGCAGCGCATCGACCGATACGCTTGCCGTCGTCGGCCCGGAGCCGGTGACGATGGGGAGCGTGCTGGCCCTCAAGGAGGAGAGCATGGGGCTGGCGAGCGTTTCCCTCGACGAGCTCCCCGCCTTCGACCTGCCGGCTGCCGGTGACGTCGTGACGCTCGACGTGGTGCTCGGCCCGCGCACGGAATGGTTCACGCAAAAGGGCATCGAGACCCTGACCGGCCAGATCTGGAAGGTCACGCCGCAATCGAACCGCGTGGGCATCCGCCTTGCCGGCGCGGTGCCGCTGGAGCGCAGGGACAGCGCGGAGCTGCCGAGCGAGGGTACGGCGACGGGCGCGATCCAGGTGCCGCACAGCGGCCAGCCGGTCCTCTTCCTTGCCGATCATCCGCTGACGGGCGGCTATCCCGTCATCGGCGCGGTCGCCGATCATCATCTGGACCTTGCCGGCCAGATTCCCGTCAATGCCAGCATCCGTTTTCGCCCGGTCGGCCCCTTCGCCGAGATCGCCGCGCAGACTGGAGGAGCGCCATGAAGAAAATCCTGATCGCCAATCGCGGCGAGATCGCCGTGCGCATCCTGCGCGCCTGCCGCGACCATGGCCTCCAGTCGGTCGCCGTCTATGCCGATCCGGATGCCGACGCGCTCTTCGTGCGCCTTGCCGACGAGGCCTACGGCCTCGATGGCGTGCGCCCGGCCGAGACCTATCTCGATATCGGCAAGCTGATCGCCATCGCGAAGCGCTCCGGCGCGGATGCGGTGCATCCCGGCTACGGCTTCCTCTCCGAGCGGGTGGAATTCGCAAGGGCCGTGCAGGATGCCGGCCTCGTCTGGATCGGCCCCGATCCGCAGGTGATCGAGGCGCTCGGCGACAAGGTCGAGGCGCGGCGCATCGCCGCCGGCGTCGGCGCGCCGCTCGTCGCGGGTAGCGACGGTCCCGTTTCCTCCGCAGCCGAGGTGATCGCCTTCGCCGAGCGCCACGGCCTGCCGGTCGCCATCAAGGCGGCGCATGGCGGCGGGGGGCGCGGCATCAAGGTGGCGTGGAAGATGGAAGAGGTCGCCGACCTCTACGAATCGGCCGTGCGCGAGGCGACGGCTGCCTTCGGGCGCGGCGAATGTTTCCTCGAACGCTTCCTCGACCGGCCCCGTCATATCGAGGCGCAGGTCATGGCCGACCGGCACGGCAATGTCGTGGTGCTCGGCACCCGCGACTGCTCGGCCCAGCGCCGCAACCAGAAGCTCATCGAGGAGGCCCCCGCGCCCTTCCTGACGCCGGAGCAGCGCGAGCGCATCCACGCCGCCGCGAAAGCGATCTGCGCCGCTGCGGGCTATTGCGGCGCGGGCACGGTGGAATTCCTGCTCGGCGCGGATGGCACGATCTCCTTCCTCGAGGTGAACACGCGCCTTCAGGTGGAGCATCCGGTGACGGAGGAGACGACGGGCATCGATCTCGTCATCGAGCAGTTCCGCATCGCCGAGGGCAAGCCGCTGTGCGTCACCGAGACCCCGCAGCCGCGCGGCCATTCCATCGAATTCCGCATCAATGCCGAGGATCCCGGCCGCGGCTTCCTGCCGACGCCGGGAACGATCGCTGCCTTCGATCCGCCGTCCGGCCCGGGCGTGCGCCTCGACAGCGGTGTCGTTGCCGGCTCGACGATCCCCGGCGTCTTCGATTCGCTGATGGCCAAACTGATCGTCACCGGCGCGACGCGCGAGGAGGCGCTGCGCCGCGCCCGCCGGGCGCTGCGGGAATTCCGCATCGAGGGCGTGGCGACGGTGCTGCCGTTCCACCGCGCGGCCATCGATACGCAGGATTTCATCGGCGCGGACGGCTTCAAGGTGCATACCCGCTGGATCGAGACCGAGTTCGCCGCCATGCCGGACGCCATGGCCCGGCCGGAGCCGGCTGCCGATCCGTCGCTGATCCGCACCCATCTCGAAATCGACGGCCGGCGTGTCGCGCTCGCGCTGCCGAGCCTGCTCCTGGCCGGCCTTGGCGCCGTGGGGCAGGGCGGGGCGCCTGCGAAGGACAAGGCGGCCGACGACGGCATCGCCGCCCCGGTTTCCGGCACCCTGCAGGCTTTCGGCATCGCCGATGGCGCGACGGTCGCCACAGGCGACGTGGTCGCGGTAATGGAGGCGATGAAGATGGAAACGCAGGTTCTCGCGCCGAAGGCCGGCCGCTTGCGCCTTCGGGTGAAGGAGGGCGATTATCTTCAGGCGGGCGATACGCTGATGGTGTTCGAGGACTGAACGGAGGAACGCCGCGTCGCCTCCGACATTTCTTGACACGTTACATCATGTTAAATTAGGCGGATCGTCGTGGCCGCGGCTGGCTGCGAGATGCGTGAGGCCTAGTCGATGTCCCTGTCTTTCATCCGCGCGTTCGAGGCACGAGGCGAGCGGCCAGCCCTCGTCCTTCCGGGCAACCGCGTCGTCACCTATGCGGACCTAGCCCGGCGTGTCGCAAGCCGCGCGGCGCTTCTGGGCGGCGGCCGCCGTCTTGTGGCGATCGAGGCCGGCACCTGCGAACATGCGATCGTCACCTATCTGGCGGCGCTTTCGGCGGGACATGCGGTGGCGCTCCTGCCGCCCGGGCAATCTTCGGCGCTGGACGCTTTCTGCGAGGATTTCCGGCCGGAAACCGTTTGCCGCCTCGTCGATGGCCGCTGGCGGATGGATGCCGGCCTTCATCCCGATCCGCAGCCGTTGCATCCCGACCTTGCCCTGCTGCTTTCGACCTCGGGCTCCACCGGCATCAGCAAGAGCGTGCGGCTCTCGGCCGCCGCCATCGAGGCGAATGCGCGGTCGATTGCCGATTACCTGCGGATCGGCGCGGATGACCGTGGCCTGCTACTCCTGCCGCTGCACTATTCCTACGGTCTCTCCGTCCTGCACTCCCATCTCGCGGTCGGTGCGAGCCTCTTCGTGCCGCGCCATGCGGTTCTGGATACGGGGTTCGCGGACGATATCTCCGCGCATGGGGTGACCAATATTGCCGGGGTACCCTTCAGCTACGATCTTTTCGAGCGCATCGGCCTGCGCGATCACGCCCTTCCCGCGCTGCGCTTCATGACGGTGGCGGGCGGGCGGCTTTCGCCGGACCTGATCGACCTCTATCGCCGCCGGATGGAAGGTCGTGGCGGGCGGTTCTTCGTCATGTACGGACAGACGGAAGCGACGGCGCGGATCGCCTATGTGCCGCCGGAGCATCTGGCCGGGCACGAAGACTGCATCGGCATCGCCATCCCGGGCGGCAGGCTCGCCCTTGCCGGAGACGACGGGGCGGCGATCACCAGGCCCGGCATGACGGGCGAACTCGTCTATTCCGGCCCGAATGTCATGATGGGCTATGCGGGCGGCCGGGCGGACCTGTCGCGCGGCCACGAGACGGGTGACCTCAGGACCGGCGATCTGGCCGAACGGACGGCGGACGGCCTTTATCGCGTCGTCGGTCGCCTGAAGCGCTTTTCCAAGATCGCCGGCCTGCGCATCGCCCACGATGCGGTCGAGCAGGCGCTGGCCCGCAGCGGCCTCGATGTCGTCGTGACGGGCACGGACAGCCATCTGACGGCCTTCTTCACCGCCGCCGCCGGTGAAGGCGATGTGCGCGCCCGGCTTGCGGAGGCCAGCGGCCTGACCCTGCTGCATGTGAGCGCCCGGCGGATCGCCGCCTTTCCCCGCAATGCCAGCGGCAAGATCGACTATGCGGCGCTGGCTGCCCTGTCCGCCGCGCGCCCGGCCGAGGCCGGTGGCGTGCGCGAGGCCTTCCGGCGCGCCTTCTTCCCGAAGATCGTCGGGGACGACGACAGCTTCGTTGCGCTGGGCGGGGATTCCCTGCGGTTCGTGGAGCTGTCTCTCGGGCTGGAGCAGGCTCTCGGCGCCCTGCCGGACGACTGGGACCGCATGACAGTCGGCGCGCTTGCCGCCCGGGAGCCGCAAACGGCGGTCTTGCCGAGGGTCGGTGCCGATATTGCCCTGCGGGTCTTCGCCATTCTGCTCGTGGTCCTGCATCACGAAATGCTCTGGCCGATCCCGGGCGGCTCCGCCCTGATGCTGGTTCTGGTCGGCTTCTCGCTGGCGCGGTTCCAGCAGGCGAATTTCGCGGAAGGCGACTGGAAAGCCCTGTTGCGGCCGCTCGTCATGGTGTTCGTGCCCTATGCGGCGGTGCTGGCCGGCTATGCGCTGGCATGGGGCGCGGTTCCCTGGGCGTCGGTGTTCCTGGTCGGGAACTTCGGCTTCGCCGATCCGGTGCGCCATACCATGCTGCCCTATCTTTACTGGTTCGTGGAGCTTTTCACGCAGATCCTGCTGCTCTTCGCCGTACTTTCCTTCGTGCCGTGCGCGCGGACCGCCGTTGCGCGCAACCCCTTCGCGGCCGGGCTTTTCGTGCTGGCCTTCGCCGTCTTCCTCCGCTTCTCGGCGCCGCTCGTCGTGGATATCGGCAACCGGCAGATTTTCACGCTGTACTGGAACCTCCACCTCGTCGCCTTCGGCTGGTGCGCCTGGCTGGCGCCCGGGCCGCGCAGCAGGGCGCTTCTCGCCACGCTCGCGGCGGCCCTGTTCTTCGTTCTCGGCTTCGTCGATGGCGTGTGGATCGGCACGACGGTGAAATACCTCGTCGTATTCAGCGGCTTCCTCGCGCTTCTCTTCCTGCCGGCGCTACCGGTGCCGCGATGGCTGTTTGCCGCGCTGATGCCCGTGGCGGCGGCGAGCTATCATATCTACCTGTTCCACCGATTGGTGCCGGAAGTGCTGATGGCGCCCCTGCACGGTACGGGCATCGCGCCTGCGCTCTTCCATGGGGCCGCCATTCTCGGCGGCCTTGCCGCCGGCATCGCCGTATGGGCGCTCCAGCGGGTCGCCGTCCGGCGGCTTGCCGCCACCCGCCTCGAAGCCCCGGCCTGGAAGGGTGTTTCCAGGCCGGGGGCGAAGCGGGCGCTTTCCTGAAGGCCGCCGGCTACATGGCGTGGCCGCCGATATAGCCGAGCGATGCGGCGGCCATCCACACGGCCATGGCGATCATCATCAGGTTCTCCGTCAGCGAGATGAAGCCGAGCGGAACGTTGCTCGCGCCGCCGACGCAGGCGCATTTCAGTTCGCGCCGGTCGATATAGACGGCCTTGAAGACCGAGGACGCGCCGACCGTGCCGATGAACAGGGCGACCGGAACCGACAGCCAGTTGAGCGCGCCCGCCACCATCAGCACCCCGGCAAGCCCCTCGGCATAGGGGTAGATGTAGCTATAGGGCACCCAGCGCCTGGCGAGCAGGTCGTAGTTGAGGAACATCGTGGCGAAGCTTTCGACGTTCTGCAGCTTCAGCATGGCGAGCACGACCATCGAAAAGGCGATGAACCATTCCGCCGCCTTCAGCGTGAAGGGCGAGCCGCTGGCCGCGAAGCTCGCCGCCATGGCCATGAACGCCGTCAGCGTGAACAGCACGATGACCGGGCGATAGGTGGTCGCCGCCGGGTCTGCGACGGGCTTGCCGAGATAGCGGCGCAGGTCGTCGTAGCCGCCGATGCGCGCGCCGTCGATGAAGACCTGCGGGGTGGTGGCGACGCCGTGCTGCGCCTTGAAGGAGTCGGTCTCCTCACGGGTCGTCAGGTGGCGGTCCTCGACCTCGTAGCCCGAGCGGCGCAGGAGGTCCTTCGCCTTCAGTCCGTAGGGGCAGGTATGGTGCGCCGTCACCATGCGGTAGAGGATGGCCTTGCGGCCGGCGTTCTGAACCTTGTCCAACATCTCACGTCTCCTGTCTTGTGAAACCGTTGGATGGGTTATAGGTTCCGTACCATGGTACGGAGTCAATACCCTGAAGAGCTGACAATCGGAAAACTTGCGGCCGCCGCCAATGTCGGCGTCGAGACCGTGCGTTTCTACCAGCGTCGCGGTCTGCTTTCGACGCCAAGGCGTATCGAGGGTATCCGCCGCTACGGCGAGGCGGATGTCTCGCGTCTGCGCTTCATCCGGCAGGCGCAGACGGCGGGCTTCACGCTGGAGGAGATCCGCCAGCTCCTTGCGTTCGATTCGGGCGAGGACCGCGCTGCGGCGCGCGAAATGGCGACGAAGCGCCTTGCCGAACTGGATGCCCGCATGGAGGACCTGCAACGGGCGCGGGCGTCGCTGCAGACGCTCGTTTCGGAATGCGCGGTCGGCAAGAAGGGGCCATGCCCCATCCTGAAATCCTTCGAAACCTGAGCAGCGGCCCCTGATGCGGTGCGAAGGGGCGTCTTAACGGTCTGTTGGCCTAGTCTTGCAACAGGCATTTAGGAGTCTGGCGTTAAGGTGCGGGCATGGGCGGCGCGTGCGCGCCGCGTTTGCATGCCGGCGCCTGCGGCGGCCCGGCGATCCGCAGGATGGGGAGATCGCGTTGGCGATGGATGCGCAGACCATATTCACGACGGCTTCCGTGATGGTGCTTGCCAACGGCGCCATCCTGACGGCCATGGGCCGGGAACTGCCGGCGAGCCTGCGGCCCGCCGCCATCCACTGGTGCCTCGGCACGTTGCTGATCGCGTTCGGCTGCGTCGTGTTCGCCTTCGGCGGGCCGCTGCCGCGCCCGCTGATGCTATCGGCCGCCAATATGGCCTTCGCCTTCGGTCTGACGGTCTATCTCGTGGCGATCCGCCTGTTCCTGCGGCTGGAGATCAAGGCCTGGTTCTTCCTGCCGGCTCTGGTGGCTTCGGGTGCGGTGGCCTGGTTCTCGGCCGTCATGCCCAGCTTTTCCGCCCGCATGGTCATCGTTTCCATCGTCTGGGCCGGCCTGATGCTGGTGTGCGTGAAGGACCTTGCCGATCCGTCGCGCGGAAATCCTTCCCTTGCGCGCTCGATCCTTGGCGCGATGTTCGCCGTGGTCGGCCTCTATGCCGTTGCGCGCTGCGGTTTCTATCTCCTCGCCGCGCCGCCCGCGGACTTCGCCGTCGAGGCCGGCGGCAACTGGCTGAACGTGCTGTCGGCCCTCCTGATGACGCTGCTGCCGGTCATGGGCACGACGGCCTTTCTGCTGATGTGCTCGGACCGCCTGCGGCGCGGGCTGGAGCGCGCCGCGGCGACCGACTACCTGACGGGCCTTCCCAACCGGCGCAGCCTTGCCAAGGCAGGGGCCGACGCCTTCGTCGAGGCGCGGGCCGGAGGCGGCGAGTTCGCCGTCGCGGTCTTCGACGTCGACAAGTTCAAGGCGGTCAACGACAGCTATGGGCACGACACCGGCGACCGCGCGCTGATCCACGTCGCCAACCGGCTGAGTGGGCAATTGCGCCCGACGGACATCATCGCCCGCACGGGCGGCGAGGAATTCGTCGTGCTGCTGCGGGTGCTTGCTCCGGATGATGCGCTTGCGATTGCCGAGCGCATGCGCCTCGCCGTCGAACAGAGCGATTTTTCCGTCGATGGCCGCAGGGTCGGGCTGACCATCTCGGCGGGCCTTGCCGTCCGCATCGCCGGCGATGCGGACTATGACAGCGTGCTGCGCCGGGCGGACGATGCGCTCTACCGCGCCAAGGAAAACGGCCGCAACCGCGTGGAGACCGCGCCCGGCGACGTTTCACCGCCGGACGATCCGGCGTCCGGGCGGCTGGTGATCTGCGATCCGCCGGCTATATCCGGCGAGGACTGGCCCCTGCCGGAGGAAGGCCCGCAGGCCCGCCTCCTCTACGGTCAGATTTCGAGATAGGACGAAATCAGCGCGGCGATATCGGACTGCGGGTCGCTGGCGGCCGGCGGCTCCTCCGTCACGATCTCCGTGTCGCCTGCGGCAGCGCCGTCGCCCGCTCCCGTCAGGCTGAAGGCGAAGCCCGATACGCCCGGACCGCGCGGCAGGGCCGCGATCTGCGACGAGGTCATGGCCGCAAGCTGGCTCGGCGTGAAGGCGTTGGCCTGTTCGTTGGTCAGCCCGGCAAGGGCGGCGGTGCCGAGACCGCCGATGGCGTTCGGGCTGAGCGCGAGGATATGCTCCACCGAGAAGGCGCCGAGGTCGTCGGCCCCGAGCGCCGCGGCCTGGGTCGCCGTCAGCGCGCCGACCTGCCCGGTCGAGAGCGCGGCGACCTGCGAGACGCTCATGGCGCCCATCTGTCCATAGGTGAGGGCGGCCAACTGGTCCTTTGTCAGGGCGGCGACGCTTTCGGTCGGCAGAGTGCCGATGACGGATGACGAAAGCCCCTTGATGGCCGTCGCGCTCATGGCGGCAAGCTCGGCGGTGGAGATCGTCTGCATCTGCGCGGTCGAAAGGCCCGACGTGCCCGGTATGGTCAGGGCGGATATCTGGGCGAGCGACAGGGCTTCGACCTGTTCGGTCGAGAGCGCGGCGACCTGGGCGCTGCTGAGGCCGGCGATGGCGCCCGTGCCGAGGGCGGCGATCTCGGCCACCGTCAGCGTTGCGACATAGCTCGCCGGCAGGCCCTTGATGGCGGCCGGGGCGATGGCTGCGAGCTTGTCCTTCGAGAAAGTGTCGAGCGCCTCGCTGGAGAAGCCGCCGATTGCGGCGGCGGTGAGCGCGGCGATCTGGCCGGTGCCGAGGGCTTCGGCCTGTTCGAAGGTGAGGCCGGCGGCCTGCGTGCCGGTGAGGCCGGCAAGGCCGCTTGCGCTGAGCGCGGCGATCTGGCGGGGTGTCAGGGCCGCGATGTCGGCGACCGCGAGCGCCGCCACCTGCTTTGAGGAGAGCGCATTCACCTGCGCGGTCGAGAAGGAGGCGATCTGGCCCGGCGCGAGCGCCGCGATCTGCCCCGTCGTCATGCCGCCGATGCCCGAGGGGCTGAGCGCCTCGAGCTGCTCGGGCGAGAAGCCGGCAAGGATCGTTTCCGAAAGGCCGGGCATGGCGACCGAGCCGATGGCCGCGATGTCGGCAGGCGAGAACAGCGCGATGTCGGCCGCGTCGAAGGCCGCCATCTGGCGGGAGGTGAGGGCGCCGATCTGCGTTGCGGTCAGGGCTTCGACCTGATCGGCGCTGAGCGCGGTGATCTGCTCGCTCGACAGGCCGGAAATGCCGGCCGTGCTGAGGGCGGCGATCTGCGCGGTGGTCAGCGAGGCGATCATGCCGGTCGTCAGGCCCGTCACGGCCCGCGATCCGATGGCCGCGATATCGGCGATCGAGAACAGGGCGAGGTCGTCGGCGCTGAGCGCCGCGATCTGCCGCGAGGAGAGCGCGCCGACCTGCGCCGGGGTCAGGGCCTCGGCCTGCGCGGTGCTGAGGGCTGCGACCTGATCGGTGCCGAGCGCATGGACACCGTCCGTGCTGAGCGCCGCGATCTGCCGGGGCGACAGCGCCGCGATATCGTCCGTGCCGAGCGCTGCGATCTGCGCGGAGCCGAATGCGGCCATCTGGAGCGTCGTCAGGGCCTCGAACTGGGTGCTGCTCAGCGCGTCGATCTGCGCGCCGGTAAGGCCGGCGGCGTTGATCGCGGCGATCTGGCCCGGCGTGAAGGCGGCGATGGCCGCCGTCGGAAGCCCGGCAAGGGCGCGCGAACTGATCGCGGCGATTTCCGCGGTGGTGAAGGTTTCGAGATTTTCGGCGCTGAGCGCCGCGATCTGCGTGGAATTGAGCGCTGCGATCTGCGTGCTGCTGAGCGCTTCGGCCTGCGCGGCCGTCAGGGCGCCGATCTGCGCGCCGGTAAGGCCGGAAACGCCCGCAGAGCCGAGCGCTGCGATCTGCGCGGGGGAAAGCGCCGCGATATCCTCGGTGCCGAGGGCCGCGACCTGCCGGGAGCCGAGGGCGGCGAGCTGCGTCGTTGTGAGCGCGCCGACCTGGGCGGAGGAAAGGGTGGCGACCTGGTCGCTCGTCATGCCGGAAATGCTGGCCGCGCCGAGGGATGCGACCTGCGCGGTCGTCAGCGCGGCGAGCATGGCGGAGGTCAGGCCCGGCACGGCGGCGGCGCCGATTGCGGCCATGTCGGCGGTGGAGAAGGTGGCGATCCCGCCAGCGTCGAGGGCGGCGATCTGGCGCGAGCCGAGGGCCGCGACCTGCGTCGGCGTCAGGGCCTCGGCCTGGGCGCTGGTGAAGGCGGCGACCTGCTCGGGCGAGAGCGCGCCGATGGTGGCGGCGCTGAGGGCGGCGACCTGCTCGGGCGAGAGCGTCGCGATATAGTCCGGTCCGAGAATGGCGATCTGGCGCGCATTGAGCGCGCGCATCTGCTCCGGTTTCAGGGAATCGATCTGCTCGCTGGTGAAGGCCGCGACCTGCCGTGGCTCCATGCCGTTGATGGCGGCGGTGCTGAGCGCCGCGATCTGCGCCGTCGAGAGCGATGCGACCGTCGCCGTCGACAGGCCCGTGATGGCGTCCGCGCGGATGGCGGCGATTTCGCGCGGGGCGAAGGTGGCGATATCGCCGCTCGAGAAGGCGGCGATCTGCGCGGCGCTCAATGCGCCGATCTGGGCGCTCGTCAGCGCCTCGGCCTGCGCGGTGCTGAGCGTGGCGATCTGGCCCGAGGTCAGTCCGCTGACGCCGGCAGAGCTGAGCCGTGCGATCTGGGCGGTCGTGAGCGCGGTGATGGTGTCGCTCGTCAGGCCCGCTATCGCGCCGGAGGTGATGGCGCCCATCTCGGAAAGGGAGAAGGTCGCAAGGTCGTCCGGGCCGAGGGCGGCGACCTGGCCGGAGGTGAGGGCTGCGATCTGGCCGGCGTTGAGCGCTTCGGCCTGCGCGGTGCTGAGGGCCGCGATCTGCTGGGTGGTCATCGCGCCGACCGCCGCCGGGTTCAGGGCGGCGATCTGGGACGTGGTGAGGGCGGCGATGACGGCCGGCGACAGGCCGCGGATGGCCTCCGAGGTGATCATCGCCATGTCCCGCGCCGTGAAGGTCGCGATGTCGTCGGCGCCAAGTTCGGCGATCTGTTCGGATTTCAGCGCGCCGACCTGCACGCTGGTCAGCGCCTCGGCCTGGCTGGTGGTGAGTGCGCCAAGCTGCTGCGAGGTGAAGCCGGCGATGCTGCCGGCATTCAGCGCGGCGATCTGCGCGGCCGTCAGCGCGGCGATCTTGTCCGTGCCGAAGGCGGGAATCTGGCCGGAGGTGATTGCGCCCATCTGGCGGACGCTGAGCGCTGCGATCTGGCCTGTGCCGAGGGCGGCGATCTGGCCGGAGGTGAGGCCGGCGATGCCGGAGGCGCTGAGCGCGGCGATCTGCTGCGTTGTCAGCCCCGCGACATCGCTCGCCTTGAGGGCGGCGACCTGCTTGGACGAGAGGGCCGCCACCTGAAGCGTCGTCATGGCGGCGAGCTGGTCCGGGGTGAGGAGGCCGATCTGGTCTGTGCGCAGCCCGCTGACCGCCGACGGGCTGAGACTGCCGATCTGCGCGGGGGAAAGAGCCTTGAGGTCGTCGTCGAGCGCGGCGGCCTGTGTCCCCGTCAGGGCCTTGAGCTGGGCGGCGGAGAGCTGGCTGACCTGCAGCGAACTCAGCGCCTCGATCTGGCTCGGCGTCAGCCCGGCGAAGCTGCCGGTGGCAAGCGCAGCGATCTGATCCGACGTGAGGGAGGCGAAGAGATGCGGCGAGAGGCCGGAAACCGCCCCCTTGTTCAGCGCGGCGATCTGCGCGGTGGAAAGGGCGGGCATGTCGCGCGCCTCGAGGCCGGCGATCTGCGCGGAGGTGAGGGCGGCGATCTGTGCGGTGGTGAGCGCGGCGATCTGCGCCGTGGACAGCGCTTCGATCTGGTCGGCCGTCATGGCGGCCAGCGCGGCGCGGTTGAGCGCCGTGGTCTGGGTCGGCGACAGCCCGGCGAGCGCATCGCCGCTGATGCCCTTGACGGCCCGGTTGCCGATTGCGGCGACATCCGCCGTCGAGAAGGTCGCAAGGTCGGCCGCGCTGAGGGCGGCGAGCTGGGTGGAGGAAAGCGCCGAAATCTGCCCGGGCGTCAGCGCCTCGACCTGCGCGGTAGACAGCGCCTCGATCTGGTCCGGCGTCATGCCGCCGATGCTGGTCGCGCCGATGGCTGCAATCTGCGCCGTCGTCAGCGAGGCGAGGAAGTCCGGATCCAGCGAGGCGATCTGCATGGGTGTGAGGCTGCGGATCTGCGTGCTGGTGAAGGCGGCGATCTGGTCGGGCGAAAGCTCGGACAGGGAAAGGCTGTCGAGGCCTGCCATGGCCTGGGTGCTGATTGCGGCGAGATCGTCGGTGGAGAAGGTGGCGATGCCCTCCGGCCCGAGGGCGAGAAGCTGCCGGGCGTTCATGACGCGGACCTGGCCCGGCGTCAGCGCCTCGATCTGGTCGGTGCCGAGCACGTCGATCTGGCTGGTGGAGAGGCCGGCGATCACGCTCGGGCTGAGCGCGGCGATCTGGTCTGGCGTCAGCGCGGCGATGACGGCGGTGGGCAGGCCCGCGACGGCCCTGCTGCTGAGGGCGGCGATATGCGCGGTGGAGAATTCCGAGAGCGCGTCGGAGTTCATGGCCGAAAGCTGCACGGAGGTGAGCGCGGCGATCTGCTTGAGCGACAGCGCCTCGATCTGCTCCGGGCTCATCGCGCGGATCTGCGCTGCGCCGAGGCCGGAAAGCGCGGCCGTGGCGATGGCGGCGATCTGCTCGGAGGAAAGCTCCGCGATGGCGTCGCTGCGGATGCCGACGATGGCCTTGGCGGTGAGAGCGGCGATATCGGCGGTGGAGAAGGTCGCGAGCGCCTCGCCCGACAGCGCGGCGAGATGCACGGCGCTGAGGGCTTTGACCTGGGTGGGTGTGAAGGCCTCGACTTGTTCGGCGTCGAGGGCTGCGATCTGCGTGGACTTGAGGGCGGCGATCTGGACGACGCTGAGGGCGAGGATCTGGTCGGTGGAGAGCGCGGCCATCGCGTCGGAGCTAAGGCCCGACAGCGCGGCGGTCTGGATCGCGCCGATATCCGCCTTGGAGAAGCGCTTCAGCGCTTCGGGGTCGATGGCGGCGATCTGCTTGGCCGTCAGCGCGCGCGTCTGGAGCGGCGTGAACGCCTCGATCTGTTCCTCGCTCATCGACGCGATCTGCGCCGGCGTCAGCCCGGCGATCGCGCCGACGCTGAGCGCGGCGATCTGCGCCGTGGTCATGCCCGAAATCGCGTCGGTGGTGAGGCCCGAGAGCGCGTTGGCCGAAAGCGCCGCGATCTTCGCGGGCGTCATCGCCGCGACGTCGTCCTCGTCGAATGCGCCGATCTGCTGGGCGGTGAAGCCCCTGAGCTGTGTCTGCGAGAAGGCTTCGATCTGGCTGGGCGTCAGCGCGTCGATCTGCGCCGAGGTCAGCCCCTTGACGGCGGTGCTGGCGAGCGCGGCGATCTGGCTGCTGGACAGCAGTTCGATCGTGTCGGTGCTGAGGGCGGCGACCTGCCGAGCGTCGAGCGCGGCGATCTGGCCCGGCTTCAGGGCGCCGGCCTGCTCGTCGGACAGGGCGGCGATGGCGGCGGTGCCCAGCCCCTTGATGCCGGCGACCGAAAGGGCGGCGATGCTGTCGCTGGAAAGCTCGGCGATATCGTCGGTGCCGAAGGTGGAAACCTGTGCGGCGGTGAGAACGGCGAGCTGCGCGGGCTTCAGGCTGGCGATCTGCTCGGGGCTGAGCGCGTTCATCTGGGCGATGGTCAGGCCGGGCAGCGCCTGCAGGCTGATCGCCCCGAGCTGCTCGACGGTGAGGCTGGCGATCGTCTCCGTGCCGAGACCGGGTATGGCCTTTGCGGAAAACGCGGTCAGCTCGTCGAGCGAGAAGAGGGCGATATCGTCCGCGCTCATAGCCGCGAGCTGCGGGGCGCTGAGCGCCCTGGACTGGGCGGCCGTCAGAGCCTCGATCTGCTCGTCCTCGAGGGCAACGATCTGCCGTGGCAGCAGGCCCGTGATCGCACTGGTGCTGAGCGCGGCGATCTGCCCTGTCGAAAAGGCCATGACGGCCTCGTCGCTGAGCGCGGAAATCTGGGCGGGCTTGAGCAGCGCGACCTGGGCGGTGGTGAGCGCCTGGATCTGGTCCGAGGTGAGGCCGGCGACCTGAGTGGCGGTGAGGCCGGCAATGGCGAGCGGGCTCATTGCCGCGAACTGCTCGCTGGAAAGGGCCGCGAGCGCTTCGTTGCCGAGCCCCTGCACGCCCTTGTAGCTGATCGCCGCCATGTCCTCGGCCGAGAAGGTCTGGAGGTCCTCGATATCGAGGGCGGCAAGCTGGGCCGCGCTCAGCGCCTGGACCTGCGAGGCCGTCAGCGCCTCGGCCTGGGCGGAGGAGAGCGTGTTGATCTGCTTGGTGGTCAGCGCGGCGATCTGCCCGGAGGTCAGGCCTTCGATCTGGCCCGTCGTGCTCCGGTTGAGCGCCCCGATCTGGTCGAGCGACAGGCCGACGATAGCGCTTTGCGAAATGGCGCGAATCTGGCTGGCGCTGAGGATTTCGATATCCTGCGCCTCCAGCGCGGCGATCTGCCGGGAGGAGAAGGCGCCGATCTGGCTCGACGAAAGCGAGGCCACGTCTTCCGTCGACCAGGCCCTGATCGCATCCGTCGAGAGCTGCCGGATCTGGCTGGGGCTGAGCGTGGAAACGATCGACGTCATGGGCAAAGTCCTGGAAAAAACAAACGGATGAACACACAAATCCATAGTCTGGCAGCTTGCTCGATACAGATGTGAGCTTGCCTGAGCCTGTAGGTGTGTTCCCGCCTGTCGGACTTGCACGCGGGCCGTGTGGCCGGCCCGCTAGGACCAGTCGACATTCAGTTCAGGCTGAGCCGAAAATGGTGCTTTTGCGGGATCCGGAGCACAGCGTACTTTCGGTACGTGAGCACCGGAAGCCCGGGAAAGTGCCGTTTGCAGGCCGGCATGGACCGAATGTCGATTGGTCCTAAGCCGGCGTCAGACGCCGCCGGCAACCATGGTGTAGATCTTGCGGGTGCGCTCGTGGATCGTCCACTCGCCACGCCAGCCATGCGGCAGCACGAACATCTCGCCCGCGCCGATGTCCCGGCTCGTGCCGTCGCCGTTGTGTAGCGTCACGCGGCCGGTGAGCAGGTGGCAGATTTCGGCGATCTTCGTGCGATCGGCGGTGAAGCGGCCGGGCGTGCATTCCCAGATGCCGGTTTCCATCTTGCCGTCCGGGCTGGTCCACAGCACGGTCGCCGCCTCCTGCTGGTCGCCCTCGATGGAGGTGGGCTTGGGCGCGAAGGCGCCGATGTCACGGCTGATAAGCTCGCCGAAATTGTCGACATGGATCATGGTTCTGTCCCCTGGATATCAATGGCCGGTGATGCTGTCGGCGATGGCCGCGAGCTTGGAGGTGTGCGGCAGGCCGGCGAATTCGCGTTCGTCGGCGATGCGGTAGAGCTGGTACATGGAATGGACGCCGAGCCAGCGGAACGGCTCCGGCTCCCATTTGCGCACCGTGCGGTTGACCCAGGGAAGGCGGGTCAGCTCGGTGTCGCGACCGAGCACGAGATCGGTAAGCGTGCGGCCGGCGAGATTGGAGGAGGAGACGCCGAGGCCGACATAGCCGCCGGCCCAGCCGATGCCCGTCGCCCGGTCGAAGCCGGCCGTCGTGCACCAGTCGCGCGGCACGCCGAGCACACCGCACCACGCATGGTCGATCTTGAGCGATTTCGTCTGCGGCAGGAGGCGCGTGAGGATCGCGTGCAGCGCATCGATGGTCGCCTGCTGCGTCTGGCCGTTGACATCGGTCTTCGAGCCGAAGCGGTAGGGCACGCCGCGCCCGCCCATGGTGATGCGGCCCTCGCGGGTGCGCTGGGCGTAGCAATAGGCGTGCGCCGCATCGCCCAGCAGTTCATGGCCCTGCCAGCCGATCTCCTCCCAGAGCGCGGCGGGAAGCGGCTCGGTGACGATCTGCGCGCTGTTGAGCGGCAGCCAGGTGCGCTCCTCGCCGGGGAATCCGGCCGTAAAACCTTCCGTCGCGCGGATGATGACGGGCGCGCGCACGGTGCCGCGGTCGGTCGTCACGCGGCCCTTCTCGAAGCCCGTCACGGACGTGCCTTCGAAGATCGCCACGCCGAGACCTTCCACCACGCGTGCAAGACCCCGCACCAGCTTGGCCGGCTGCACGCGCGCGGTGTCGCGGATGACGAAGGCGCCCTTGATGTCGGCGATGCGGATGCGCTTCGCGGCGTCTTCGGCGGACAGCAGCTCGATGCGCTCGGCCGGCATCTGCCAGTCGAGATAGAACTGGTACTCCTCGCGGGCGCGGTCGAGCTGCGGCTGGTTGGTGGCGACGGTGATGTTGTCGGCGCGGATGATGTCGGCGTCGATGCCCTCGGCCTCGGTGACGCGGATCACCTCGTCCACCGTGCCGGCCATGGCGCGCTGCATGCCGACGACCGCCTCGCGGCTGGAGGACTTGAGGTATTTTTCCCGCGACCAGCCGAAGCCGCCCGAAAGCCAGCCGCCATTGCGCCCGGATGCGCCGAAGCCGGCGAATTCCCGCTCGACGACGACGATGTCGAGCGCCGGATTGGCCTTCTTCAGATAATAGGCGGTCCAAAGGCCCGTATAGCCCGCGCCGATGATGCAGACATCGGCGTTCCGGTCGCCGGGAAGGGCGGGGCGCTTTTGCGGAATGCCGCCGATATCGGCGTACCAGAAGGAGATGTTGCCGTTGGTCTTGACGTCCATGGAAGAGGCTTTCGGTTCAGGTCAGCGTCACATCGGCGCTGGCGTCGTCGGGAAGAAGGGTGAGATCGGCGGGCGTGAAGGCCAGGTCGACGGTCTCGCCGATGGAGAAATCGGCCGCGCCGAGCGGGCTGCGCACCACGGCGACAGTGCCGTCCCGCAGCCTGATCTCGTATTTCGAGCCGGAGCCGAGATAGATCGCCTCGGCGACGGTGCCCGTCAGGCGGTTCTCGCCGGCAACCGTGTCCGCGCCGGGCCGCTTCAGCGCCACGCGCTCGGGCCTGAGCAGGATGACCGGGCGGGCATCGCCGGCAAGGCGGCCATGGGCGAGGACCTTCTGGTCGCCGACGGTCATCACCGTGTCGTCACCGGCCGCCTCCGCTGCGCCGCGCAGAACGGTGGATTCGCCGATGAAGCGGCCGACGAAGAGCGTTGCCGGGTTGTCGTAAAGCTCGCGTCCGGTGCCGATCTGCTCGATGCGCCCGCCGTTGAACACGGCGATGCGGTCGGACAGCACCAGCGCCTCTTCCTGGTCATGGGTGACATAGACGAAGGTGGTGCCGAGTTCGCGGTGGATACGCTTGATCTCGAGTTGCAGCCATTCGCGCAGCTTCTTGTCGAGCGCGCCGAGCGGCTCGTCCATCAAAAGCAGCGGCGGATCGAAGACCAGGGCGCGGGCGAGCGCCACGCGTTGCTGCTGGCCGCCGGAAAGCTCGTTCGGGTAGCGATGGGCGAAATCGGCCATCTTCACCATGTCGAGCGCGCGCCTGACCCGCTTGTCGCGGTCCTCTCCCTTGATGCCGCGCAGCGCCAGCGGATAGGCGACGTTCTTGCCGACGGTCATGTGCGGGAAGAGCGCGTAGTGCTGGAAGACGACGCCGATATTGCGCTTGTGCGAGGGCAGGCCCGTCACGCTCTTGCCGCCGATTTCCAGCGTGCCCGAGCTGATGTCGGTGAAGCCGGCGATGAGGTTGAGCGTCGTCGTCTTGCCCGAACCGGAGGGGCCGAGCAGCGTCATGAATTCGCCGGGGCGGATGTGCAGGTCGATATCGTTCAGGGCCGTGAAGGCGCCATAGCGCTTGGAGGCCTTGCGGATTTCGATGGCGGCGCCGGCGGAGCGTTGGGGAGCGTTCATGGTCAGGTCCTTCCGCGGCGCATGCCGAAGAGCAGGCCGGCAATGATGATGAGCGACGTTGCGAAGAACAGCAGCGTGCCGACGGCGGCGACGGTCGGGTCTGCGTCACGCGTGATCGACGTGTAGATCTGCACCGGCAGGGTCTTGAGATAGGGGCTGGTGATGAAGAGCGCGACGATGATCTCGTCGAACGAGGTGATGAAGGCGAAGAGCGCGCCGGAGAGCACCCCCGGCAAGATCAGCGGCAGCGTGACCGTGCGGAACACCGTCAGCCGGTTCGCGCCAAGGCTGCCGGCGGCCGTTTCCAGCCGGCGGTCGAAGACCTCCAGGCTTGCCTGCACCGCGATCAGCACGAAGGGGATGGCGAGCATGGTGTGGGCCAGCACGAAGCCCGTGACGGTGCCGACGAGATGCGTGTCGAGATAGACCGCATAGATGCCGATGGCGAGCACCACGCCGGGTACCACCATGGGCGTGATGAGCAGGGCGCGCAGCAATCCGCCGGTGCGGGCGGCGGCGCGGGTGACGCCGAAGGCCGCGAGCGTGCCGACCGTCGTCGCCACCACGGCGACGATGAGCGCGATGAACAGCGAATTGGTGAAGCTCGTCGTCCAGTCCGGATTGGTGAGGAAGTTCTCGTACCATTGCCAGGAGAAACCGTCCGGCGGGAAGGCGAGCGACTTGTTGCCGTTGAAGGACATCGGGATCACCACCAGCGTCGGCGCGAGCAGCAGCACGGCGACGAGCAGGCAGAAGAGGCCGAGAAGGACGCGCGGGAAGGACGGCATGGTTCAGGCCTCCCTGCGCGCGGCGGAATGCTTCTGGCGCATCAGCGGGGCGGCCATGGCGAGCAGCACGAAGGTCGCGACCAGCAGCACCACGCCCATCGCCCCGCCACGGCCCCAGTTGAGCAGGCTCAGCACCTGGTTTTGCACCAGCGAGGAGAGCATGGTCGAGCGCGGACCGCCGAGCAGGGCCGGCGTGATGTAGAAGCCGAGCGACAGGATGAAGACGATGATGGCGCCGGCATAGACGCCGGGCAGCGACAGCGGCACGTAAATCTGCAGGAAGGCGCGCCATGGCTTTGCACCGAGGCTGCGGGCGGCCTGGAGGAGGCGTGTGTCGATGCCCTTCATCACGGAATAGATCGGCAGGATCATGAAGGGTAGCAACACCTGCGTCATGCCGATGACGACGCCGGGCAGCGTGCGGATGAGCTTGACCGGCGACAGGCCGAGGCCGCGCAGGATGGAATTGATGACGCCGGAATCCTGCAGCAGGATCACCCAGGCGAGGGTGCGCACCACGCCGCTCAGCCAGAAGGGCACGAGCACGCACAGGATGAGCGCGAGGCGCATGTTCCGGCCGGCGATGGTCATGGCGTAGGCGTAAGGATAGGCGCAGATGAGGCAGGCGAGCGTCACCCAGCCGGCGACGATGAAGGTTCGTTGCAGCACCGTGCGGTTCACGGCGGACTGGAAGAACCAGACATAGTTGTCGATGCCGACAGCCGGATCGGTGAAGGAGCGCCACACGACGATGGCGAGCGGATAGGCGAGCACGAGGAGCAGGATCGCCACGGCCGGCGCGGCGAGCCAGACCGCACCGCGCGGGCGCAGCCGGGTGAGAAGGGCGGGTCGGTCGGGCATGGCGGTCAAGGTCGTCTCCCGTGGTTCAGGGCAGGCCCGGCCGGAGCCGGGCCTGCGGGCCGTCAGAGGCTCAGTTGCCGGAGAGAAGCGCGTTCCACTTCTCGCTGGCGAGGTCGAAGTTCTTCACCCAGAACGGGATGTTCTGCTGGTAGCCCTGCGCGATGCGCTCCGGCGTCGAGGTGAGGAAGGCGGCCGTCGTCTCGTCGACCTTCGGCTTGGCGTCGAGGTTGATCGGCGTGTAGGAGGTCTTCTCGGTGAGGATTTCCTGCGAGCGCTGGCCGAGATAGGCGTTGAGCAGCGCATAGGCCGCATCCGTGTCCTTGACGCCGACCGGAATGGTCATCTGATCCATCACGACCATCCAGTCCTGCCAGACGGGCGTATAGGCGGCGCCGTTCTTCACGGCGGTCATGGCGCGGCCGGTCCACATCATGATCATGTCGGCTTCGCCGGATTCGGCGAGCTGCTGGGATTCGGCGCCCGTCTTCCAGTAGATCGTGTCGGGGCCGAGGTCGCGCAGCTTCTGGATGCCCTTCTCGATGTCGTCGGCCGTCATCGCCTTGGGATCGCCGCCCGTCGCCTTGAAGCCCTGCTCGATCAGCGCGCCGATCGGGTCGCCGCTGCCGTCGATGGCGCGGGTGCCGGGGAATTTCTCGACATCGAGGAAGTCCTGCCAGTTCTTCGGCGGATTGTCCTTGTAGGTGTCGTTCTTGTACATCAGGATCATGCCGTAGTTCATCGCCGGGACCGAGCATTCGCCGACCTGGCCGGGCGGGATCTTCGAGACGTCCAGCTTGGAGAAGTCGAGCTTCTGGAACAGCGTGCCGCAATGGATGTAGGGCGGCAGGTCGGCGGTATCGACCACATCCCAGGTGACGTTGCCGGCATCGACCTGCGCCTTCAGCTTGGCGATCTCCGTCGGCCCGTCGTTGAGCAGCGTCACGCCGGATTTCTCGACGAATTCCTGAAGGGCGGCGACCTGGCCGTCCTGATAGATGCCGCCGTAGGAGACGAAGGTCAGCGTCTTGCCCTTGAGCGAGCCTTCCTTCACCGCGCCGGCGACCGGCTTTTCCTGTGCAAGCACCGGCAACGCCAGGGCGCACGTCATCGTCAGGGCCAGAGCCCCTGCAAATTTCCTCATCGCTGATACTCCCAGTAGCGCTCGCTTCCAGTTGTTCCTGCCGCGGCTACGAGCCCGGCCGTGGCAGGTATTGGTCGAGGTCGGCCGCCACGCTGGTGGGCGGGGCGATCATCCAGATCACTTCGGCCGGCTCCGCGCCGGTATTTTCGGTCTTGTGCGGAACCGAGCTTGGATATTCGATGCTGTCGCCGGCCGACAGCACATGGCGCTCGTCGCCGAGCGTCAGTTCCACCGTGCCGCGGACGACGAAGAAAAGCTCGTGCGAATCCCCGTGGCTGTAGGGCTGCTCGCCCGTCGAGCCGCCGGGGTCGAATTCGCCGATATAGACTTCCATGTCGCGGATCGGGCGGCGCGACAGCAGCATCTTGCGATAGCCCTCGGCCGGCGGCAGCGCCGGGCGCTCGGCCTTGCGCAGAACCCGGCCGACGGGCGGCTCGTCGTCGTCGAACAGATCGGTGAGGCGGATGCCGAGCGCTTCGGCGATGCGCATCAGCGTGCTGGTGTTGACGCCGCTGAGGCCGCGTTCGAGCTGGCTGAGGAAACTCGCGGTCGTGCCCGTGGCCTCGCCGAGCGCGCGAAGCGACATGCGGCGGGCGGTGCGGAAGGCCTTCACCTTGTCGCCGACGGCCCCCTGCTTCGCTGTCACGGCCACGAAATCGTCCATGGATCACTCCTCACTTAACAACATATTAAGTGGCTGACGGATTAGCAACCGCGAAATTGTGCCGGAACGACTTTTGTTTCGGCCCGTTATTTATCGTTCTCGAAAAGCGCACGATATGCGCGAAAAATACTGCTTTTCGGAAGCGGTTCAATCGCGTTCTATCGCCGCCAAGAGGAGCGGGGGCATGAAGCGCCGCTGTGGCCGACCGGAGGAAAAATCATGAATGCTGAAGAAACGGTACACTACGACAAGGTTCGTGCGATCTACGCGATCCTGCAGGGGGAGCGAGAGGCGGATCTTCTTTTGAAGAACCTGAACATCCTGGATGTGCACGGCGAGACGGTCTACCAGGGCTCGATCCTGGTCTACGACAAGCGCATCGTCGCGCTGAACCCGGACGAGAGCGTGGTGAAGGTCAAGGAGGTCTTCGACGGCAAGGGGCTCTATGCCATCCCCGGCCTGATCGACGCCCATATCCATTTCGAATCCCAGCTCGCCCATCCGACGGCGCTTGCCGAGGCGATGGTGCCCTGCGGCACCACGACTATCTATTCCGAATGCCTCGACCTTCTGAGCGCGGCCGGCGAGGAAGGCGTGGAAGCGGCGGAGAACCTCTTCCGCGACTACGACAAGCTGCCCTACCGCCTCTACGCCTTCGCCCCCGGCAAGAAGGTCTCGGCGGCGGTGACCAACCGGGTGCTCGACATGGAGCCGGTGATCGGGCTGGGCGAGTTCGAACACTTCACCTATTCGTCGGGCAATGACGACGACTTCCGCAAGGCCGCCTGGGTGCGCGCGCGCGGCGGCTTCATGAACGGCCACTGGGGCGTGACCGCGCTCTCCGACATGGTGCTGAACTACCTGCCGGCCATCGGCTGCTCGAACAACCACGACGTCTGGAACGAGAAGGACATCGAGAAGAGCATCCGCTACGGCTTCCCGACCCATATCAAGTTCGGTGTCGGCAGCGCCGAGGTGATCAAGGTGCTGCTGCGCGCCATCGTCGACCGCAAGTGGCCGACGGACAATTTCATGCTGTGCACGGACAACATCTCCATCGAGCGCCTGCTGACGCAGGGGCATATGGACTGGATCATCTCGCTGTGCGCGGAGATGGGCATCAACCCGATCCATGCGATCAAGATGGCGACGCTGAACACGGCGCGGTCGTTCCATATGGAGGACAAGCTGGGTTCGCTGACGCCGGGCCGCTTCGCCGATATCGTGCTGACGGACAGCCTGTCGAAGATCAACCCGCTCTATGTGTTCAAGGACGGGGAACTGGTGGCGAAGGATCGCAAGATCCTGAAGAACGCCGAGATCGACTACTCGGGCATGTGCAAGAAGGGCGTGCCGGGGCTCGCCGACCTCACCCCCGACCAGCTCGACATCGTGCCGCTGGAAGTGTCGGAAGACGGCAAGTCGGCGAAGGTCTATCTGTTCGACGTCTATGGCCGTGGGCATGCGAAGTTCTACCAGGAGGTCTGGGTTCCGTTGAAGGACGGCCGGATCGTTCCTGAGGTGGACGGTGTGAAGTACAGCCGGCTTTCGGTGGTGCAGCGCTATGCGGATGGCAAGCGGCATATCGTCAACGGCCTGTTCAAGGGCGTTTCGATCGACCGGGGTGCTGTTGCGACCTTCTGGCCTGCGCCGAAGCCCTACTTCGTGATCGTGGGCGAGGACAGTGCGGAGATGTGCCACTGCGTCAAGCAGGTGGACAGCCATGCGGGCGCCTGCATCGTGACGGAGAACAAGCAGGAGAAGGCGGTTATGCCGCTGGAGATCTACGGCGTCATGGCGAACATGACGGTGAAGGAGCTGACGGCGGCGGCCAGTTCCATCGATGCGGCGCTGGAGGACCTCGGCAACCGCAACGAGGGCGAGCCCGTCGTCAACAAGCTCCTCTCCCTCTTCATCTCCCTCCACAGGTTCAGGCTCATGCACTGAGCGGTGTGGAGGACCCGGCGGGCGCTCCAGCGCCTGCCGGACCGGAAATAGCGTATTGACCGGGAGGTGGAGTTCCCGGACATGCGCGAAACGAATTATGCTGCGGAAGGCCGGGAGTGACGGGTGGCCCCGCGCAATGCCATCGGGAGGAAATCATGGCACATCATGCGGCGGAAGCCGAAATCGTCGATACCGGCAGCCTGACCCGGCGCTGGATCATGTACGTCCTGGGTATCTATATCCTGACCTTCGGCGTCAGCCTCGCCATCCGCGCCGGCGTCGGCATCTCGCCACAGAGCAGCCTGACGCGCACCATGACGCTCGTCTACACGCCGCTCAGCCAGGGCACCTACAATTTCATGCTCGAGCTGATCATGCTCGGCCTGACCTATCTGGTCCTGCCGAAGGACTTCAAGCTGAAGAACTTCGCCTCGCTGATCCCGGCCTTCGTGCTGGCGGTGTTTCTCGACCTCAACCTCAAGCTCACCGAGTTCATCGTGCTGGAGGAATATGCCCTGCGTGTCGCGCTGCTGGTCTTCGCAGACGCCGCGCTCGCCTTCGGCCTCTTCCTGATGATCCGCGCCAACCTCGTGCTGATGCCCATCGACATGTTCGTCAACACGATCTTCAAGCGCACCGGCTGGAAGTGGGGCAACATCAAGACGGGTTTCGACTGCACGCTGCTGGTCACCTCGGCGCTGATCGGCCTCGCCTTCCTCGGTGAGATCAAGTTCATCCGCGAGGGCACCATCCTCAACGCTATCCTCGTCGGCCAGTACATCCGCCTCTACTTCTTCCTGTACAAGAAGATGAGCGCGAAGAAGGACGTGGCCGAAACCGGCAAGCTCGAGACGGTCGCAAGCTGAAGACGCGATCTTCCTGAACAGACGACGGGGCGCTCTCAGCGCCCCGTTTTCGTTTTACTGCTGGTCGAGCGCCCGGGTCAGCGTCAGGGCGGCGAGGGTGCAGATCGCGCCGGAGATCAGGTAGCCGCCGATGAAGATGATGCCGAAACTGGAGGCAAGGCCGAGCGCCACGAGCGGGGCGAAGGCCGCGCCGACGAGCCAGGCGAGGTCCGAGGTCAGCGCCGCGCCGGTATAGCGGTAATACTGCGTGAAGCGCGAGGAGACGGCGCCCGAAGACTGGCCGAAGGTGAGGCCGAGAATGAAGAAGCCGATCAGGATATAGGCGTCCTGCCCCCGGCTGCCGGCATCGAGCAGGAAGGGCGCGGAGAAGGAGAAGACGGCGATCAGGATCGCGCCGAACATCAGCTCCGAGCGACGGCCGATGCGGTCGGCGATGAAGCCGGACAGCACGATGCCGACGGCTCCGAGCGCCGCGCCGGCAACCTGCATCCAGAGGAACTGCTGCACCGGCTGGCTGCCGTGCAGCACGACCCAGCTCAGCGGGAAGATGGTGACGAGGTGGAACAGGGCGAAGCTTGCCAGCGGCACAAAGGCGCCGAGCACAACGTCCATGGCATGCTTGCTCAGCATCTCGAAGATCGGCCGGGCTTCCAGTTCCCGCGCTTCCATGGCCGCGCCGAACTCCTTGCTGGCGACGATGCGCAGGCGTGCGAAGAGTGCCACGACGTTGATCGCGAAGGCGACGAAGAAGGGATAGCGCCAGCCCCAGGCGAGGAAGTCCGCCTCGGAAAGATGGCTGACGAAATAGCCGAAGAGCACGCTTGCCAGCGCAAAGCCGATGGGCGCGCCGAGCTGCGGGATCATGGCGTACCAGCCGCGATGGTTCGGCGGCGCGCTGAGGCTGAGCAGCGAGGCCAGCCCGTCCCACGCCCCGCCGAGGGCGAAGCCCTGGCCGAGCCGGAAGAGCGCCAGCAGCGCCACCGCCCAGTAGCCGATCGCCTCATAGCCCGGCAGGAAGGCGATGGACGCCGTCGAGCCGCCGAGAATGACCAGCGCCGCCGTCAGCTTGACGCCGCGGCCATAGTTGCGGTCGACCCACATGAAGACGAAGGAGCCGACCGGGCGGGCGAGAAAGGCCAGCGGAAACAGCGCGAAGGACATCAGCGTGGCGGCCACCGCGCTTCCCGCGAAGGGGAAGATCAGCTTGGGGAAGACCAGGATGGAGCCGATGCCGTAGACGAAGAAGTCGAAGAATTCCGAGGTGCGGCCGATGACGACGCCGATAGCGACGCTGCCGGGCGAGAGCGGCCTGTCGTCGGCATGCATGCGGCGGGCATCGCGCTCCAGACCGGACGATGTGGGGTGTTGGGCAGCCGAACTCATGAACTCCTCCGCGCGGATTTGCGTCATGTCACTGGACTGTTGATCAATCCGCGCCCGATGGCAAGGACAAGTAGGCCCCGCTGCCGGGAACGCTGAAATTGACAACATGCATTTCTATTGCGCTAGTACAAACGCGCATCGACAGATAGCCCCCGATTGACTACCCTCCTGCGACAGAATGCTGCGCTGCGACGATGGACCTCATTTTCAAGCGCCATCGTGCCCGATTATTGCCGACTAGACAGAACGCAAGTTGAGGCCGAAATGCCGAAGCAATTCAGTTTAGCCCGACGCTCCCTCCTTCTCGCCCCGATGCTCGGCGCCCTTTCGGGCTGCAACATGGTGGTCATGTCGCCCTCGGGCGACATCGCGGCGCAGCAACGAGACCTGATCGTTGTCTCGACGATCCTGATGCTGGTCATCATCGTGCCGGTGATCGTCCTGACGCTGTTCTTCGCCTGGCGCTATCGCCAGTCGAACACGGCCGCCACATACGATCCCGAATGGCACCATTCCACCGGCCTCGAGGTCATCATCTGGTCGGCGCCGCTCGCCATCATCATCGCGCTCGGGGCGATCACCTGGGTCAGCACCCACAAGCTCGACCCCTACCGTCCACTCGACCGGATCGACGCGGCGCGCCCGGTGGCCGCCGAGACGAAGCCGCTCACCGTCGAGGTGGTGGCGCTCGACTGGAAATGGCTGTTCTTCTACCCGGATTACGGCATCGCCACCGTCAACGAGATGGCCGCGCCCGTCGACGTACCGATCAACTTCAAGCTCACCGCCTCCTCGGTGATGAACGCCTTCTACGTTCCCGCGCTCGCCGGCATGATCTACACCATGCCCGGCATGGAGACGAAGCTGCACGCCGTCATCAACAAGGCCGGCGAATACGAGGGCCTGTCGTCCAACTATAGCGGCGACGGCTTCTCCCATATGCGCTTCAAGTTCCACGGGGTCGACCAGGCCGGTTTCGACGCCTGGGTCGCCCGGGTGCGGCAGACCGGCACGGCGCTCAACCGCGACGCCTATCTGAAGCTCGAGCGGCCGAGCGCCCGGGAGCCGGTGCGCTACTTCTCCTCCGTCGACGAGGGCCTCTACCAGGCCATCCTCAACATGTGCGTGCGCGAGGGACAGATGTGCATGCGGGAAATGATGCATATCGACATGACGGGCGGCGCGGGCACAGACAGCCACGAGAACCGGGAGCGGCTGCGGCACGACAACCGCCATGCCGCCGAAGCGGCGCCCGGCGCCACCTTCCCCGAAACCGGCAATCCCGCGCGCAGCGAAGAGCCGGCCGAGGGCGTGGAGACCCGGCAGGAGGAGCCGGCCGCCACGGACCACGACGCGCACCAGTCGCACTAGATTCCCATCGCCTCCGCCTTAAGCGGCGGGGACGCATTCGACACGCTATTGGACGATCCCATGTTCGGTGACATCAGCTTCACGCACTTCCTCTTCGGGCGGCTCACGCTGGAAGCGATCCCCTATCACGAGCCGATCCTCGTCGCGACTTTCGCGGCCGTGGCGGTCGGCGGCCTCGCGCTTCTTGCGCTGATCACGAAGTTCCGGCTCTGGGGCTATCTCTGGCACGAGTGGTTCACCTCGGTCGATCACAAGAAGATCGGCATCATGTACATCGTGCTCGCCATCGTGATGCTGCTGCGCGGTTTCGCCGACGCCATCATGATGCGCATCCAGCAGGCCATCGCCTTCAACGGCAGCGAGGGCTATCTCAACCCGCACCACTACGACCAGATCTTCACCGCCCATGGCGTGATCATGATCTTCTTCGTGGCGATGCCCTTCGTCACCGGCTTCATGAACTATGTCGTGCCGTTGCAGATCGGCGCGCGCGACGTGTCCTTCCCCTTCCTCAACAACTTCTCCTTCTGGATGACGACGGCGGGCGCGGTGATCATCATGATGTCGCTGTTCGTGGGGGAATTCGCGCGCACCGGCTGGCTCGCCTATCCGCCGCTTTCCGGCGCGGATTACAGCCCCGGCGTCGGCGTCGATTATTACATATGGGGCCTGCAGGTGGCGGGCGTGGGGACCACGCTCTCGGGCATCAACCTCATCGCGACCATCGTGAAGATGCGCGCACCGGGCATGACCTTCATGAAGATGCCGGTCTTCACCTGGACCTCGCTCTGCACCAACATCCTGATCGTCGCGACCTTCCCGATCCTCACCGCCACGCTCGCGCTGCTCTCGCTCGACCGCTATGTCGGCACGCATTTCTTCACGAACGATCTCGGCGGCAATCCGATGATGTATATCAACCTCATCTGGATCTGGGGCCATCCGGAGGTCTACATCCTCGTGCTGCCGGCCTTCGGCATCTTCTCCGAGGTGGTGGCGACCTTCTGCGGCAAGCGCCTCTTCGGCTATACGTCGATGGTCTACGCGACCTGCGTGATCATGATCCTCTCCTACATCGTCTGGCTGCACCACTTCTTCACGATGGGCTCGGGCGCCTCGGTCAACGCCTTCTTCGGCATTACGACCATGATCATCTCGATCCCGACGGGGGCGAAGATGTTCAACTGGCTCTTCACCATGTATCGCGGCCGCATCCGCTACGAGGTGCCGATGCTGTGGACGGTCGGCTTCATGGTGACCTTCGTCATCGGCGGCATGACGGGCGTCATGCTGGCGATCCCGCCGGCCGACTTCGTGCTGCACAACTCGCTCTTCCTCATCGCCCACTTCCACAATGTCATCATCGGCGGCGTGCTGTTCGGGCTGATGGCGGGCGTCGTCTACTGGTTCCCCAAGGCCTTCGGCTACAAGCTCGATCCCTTCTGGGGCAAGATGAGCTTCTGGTTCTGGCAGATCGGCTTCTTCTTCGCCTTCATGCCGCTCTACGTGCTCGGCCTGATGGGCGTCACCCGCCGCGTCAGCCAGTTCGAGGACCCCTCGCTGCAGATATGGTTTATCATCGCCGCCTTCGGCGCCTTCCTGATCGCGCTCGGCATCGGCTCCTTCATCGTCCAGCTCGTCGTCAGCTATCTGAGGCGCGACCAGCTTCGCTGCGACAGCGGCGATCCGTGGGACGGCCGCACGCTCGAATGGTCGACCTCCTCGCCGCCGCCGGACTACAACTTCGCCTTCACGCCCGTCGTCCACGATCACGATAGCTGGTACGACATGAAGAACCGCGGCTATGTACGCCCGCTGGAAGGCTTCAAGCCGATCCATATGCCGAAGAACACGGGGACGGGCGTTATCCTCGCCGGCCTCTCCGTCGTGCTCGCCTTCGCGCTGATCTGGTACATCTGGTGGCTGGCGGCCGTTTCCTTCATCGCGATCCTCGCGGTGTCGATCGCCCATACTTTCAACTACGACCGCGACTTCTTCATCCCCGCCGAAACGGTGACGGCGACGGAAGAGGCGCGCACCAAACTGCTTGCAGAACGGACCTGAGCCATGAGCGCGACCCAAGTCCACAACCCGGACGAAAAGCCGGTCTTCTACCTGACGCAAGAGTATCACCCGGAAAACAGCACCACGCTGGGGTTCTGGCTCTACCTGATGAGCGACTGCCTGATCTTCGCCGTGCTCTTCGCGACCCATGGCGTGCTCGGCCGCAGCTATGCGGCCGGTCCCTCGCCGGCGGACCTCTTCGACCTCAACCTCGTCGCCATCAATACGGCGATGCTGCTCCTGTCCTCCATCACCTATGGCTTCGCCATGCTC
The DNA here is from genome assembly GCF_020883495.1 of Shinella zoogloeoides. NCBI lineage: Bacteria > Pseudomonadati > Pseudomonadota > Alphaproteobacteria > Hyphomicrobiales > Rhizobiaceae > Shinella > Shinella zoogloeoides. Next base: position 63,367 of record NZ_CP086611.1, read on the forward strand.
CAGATGGAGCGCAATGCGAAGATGGAGACGCTGGTCTGGCTCGGCATCACCGGCGTCTTCGGCGCGGCCTTCCTGGCGCTGGAGCTTTACGAGTTCCATCATCTGATCGCCGAGGGCGCAGGCCCGACGCGCTCGGCCTTCCTGTCGTCCTTCTTCACGCTTGTCGGCACGCACGGCCTGCACGTCACCTTCGGCATCCTCTGGCTGGTCACGCTGATGGTGCAGGTGAGAAAGCACGGCCTCACTCATGAAAATCGCCGCCGGCTGACCTGCCTTTCCATGTTCTGGCATTTCCTCGATGTTATCTGGATCGGCGTCTTCTCCTTCGTCTACCTCCTGGGAGTTCTCGGATGAGCCACGAAAGCGCTTCTGACGCCCATCACTCGCACAGCCATGGCCACGAGGCCGGCCACGGCTCCTTCCGGGGCTACATGACCGGCTTCGTCCTGTCGGTCATCCTGACGGCCATTCCCTTCTGGCTGGTCATGGCGGGCGTGCTCGACAGCAAATTGCTGACGGCGGTCATCGTCATGGGCATCGGCGTCGTGCAGATCGTCGTTCACATGGTCTATTTCCTGCACATGAACCCGCGTTCGGAAGGCGGCTGGACGATGATGGCGCTGATCTTCACGCTCATCATCGTCGGCATCGCCATCGCCGGCTCCCTCTGGGTCATGCATCACCTCAATGCGAACATGATGCCGATGACCCACGAGATGATGAAGAACATGCCTTGATGCGGGTGTGCGAGCCGATGCCCGAGCCGTCCCCTCGCGCCCGACACTTGCTCACCGGCCTCCTCGCCTGCCTCGCCGCCGTCTCCCTCGCGCTCGGCGTCTGGCAGGTGCAGCGGCTCTTCTGGAAGCTCGACCTGATCGAGCGCGTCGAAAGCCGCATCCACGCCGCGCCCGTGGCCGCGCCGGTGCGGGCGGAATGGCCGGACGTCACCCGTCAGAAGGACGAATACCGCCGCGTCACCGCGACCGGCCTTTTCCGGCATGACAGGACGGCGCTGGTCCAGGCCGTGACGGAGCGCGGCGCCGGCTTCTGGGTGCTGACGCCGCTTGCCCTTGCTGATGGCTCCACCCTGCTCGTCAATCGCGGCTTCGTGCCCGCCGAGCGCAGTTCGCCCGACGCGCGCGTGGCGAGCGAGCTTGCAGCCGGCCCCGTCGCGGTCACCGGCCTTCTGCGTATGAGCGAGCCGGGCGGCGCGTTCCTGCGCTCCAACGATCCGGCGAAAGATCGCTGGTTCTCCCGCGACGTCACGGCGATTGCCGCCGCCAAAGGGCTGGAGGATGTCGCGCCCTATTTCATCGATGCGGATGCGACGCCCAATCCGGGCGGTCTTCCCATCGGCGGCCTGACGGTCGTTTCCTTCCGCAACAGCCATCTCGTCTATGCGCTGACATGGTTTGCGTTGGCGGCCATGAGCGCGTTTGCGGCCTGGCAGGTCCATCGCCGCCGGCTGGCGTGAGTGTTGCGGGAAAAAAGAAGCCCCGCACGAAGCGGGGCAGCAAGCGTCACGGTTGGCTCCCAATGACGCGGGGAAGCTCGCGGGTTGCGCGAGTGATCTTTCAAGTAGGGTCTGAAGGGGGCGCAGGGAAGGTCTGATTCGGCGAATCCGGTACGGTTGTGCAAAAAAATGCGCAGCCGGCCGCCTAGGCCTCCTGATCGACCACCAGCCGGTAGCCGACGCCCGGCTCTGTCCGGACGATCGTCGGGTGTGTCGGATCGCGCTCGATCTTCTGGCGAAGCTGGCCGATGAAGACGCGCAGGTAATGCAGGTCCTCGCCATGCGCCGGTCCCCAGACGGAGGTGAGCAGCGTCTTGTGGGTGACGACGCGGCCGGCATGGCGGGCCAGCAGCGTGAGGAGGTCGTATTCCTTCGGCGTCAACCGGACCGGCTCTTCCTCGCGCAGCACCAGCCGGCGCACGGTATCGATGATGAGGCCGTCGGTGGAAAGCGTCGCCGGCGGCGCGGCGGCGCGCTCGCGGTGACGCAGCGCCGTGCGGATGCGCGCCGTCAACTCGCCGATGCCGAAGGGCTTTTCGATATAGTCGTCCGCGCCGAGATCGAGGGCGGCGATCTTCTCGCTCTCGCGCTCGCGCGCCGAGAGGATGATGATCGGAATGGTCGTCCAGCCGCGCAGGCTGGCCACGACCTCCTTGCCGTCCATGTCCGGCAGGCCGAGGTCGAGGATGACGAGATCGGGCGCGGCCGTCGCCACCGCCTTCAGCGCCTCGCCGCCGGTTGCGGCCTCGACGACGTCGTAGCCGGCCGCCTTGAGGGCGGGCTTCAGGAAACGCTGGATCTGCGGCTCGTCGTCGACGACGAGGATGCGTTCGCTCGTCATTTCGCCCCGCCCGCCTTTTTCTCGCTGGCCGGGAAGCGGATGACGATGCGCGTGCCCCGCTTCTTCACGGCGGGGCTTTCCGCATGGATTCTGCCGCCCATCGCCTCGACGAAGCCGCGGGCGATGGAAAGGCCGAGGCCCGTGCCGGGTGCGCGGCCGTCTGGCTTGCCGCGGCGGTAGAACTTCTCGAAGACACGGTCGATCTCCGAAGGCGGAATGCCCTTGCCCAGATCGGTGACGGAGATCAGCACGTCGCCGCCGTCCTTGCGGGCATAGACGTTGACCGGCTCGTCCCCGCCATATTTCACCGCATTGTCGAGCAGGTTGAAGAGCACCTGCCCGAGCAGCACGCTATCGCCCTCGACGAGCGGCAGGTCGGGTGCAATGCCGGTCTCGATGACCTTGCCGGGGAAATATTTGCGGGCGCGCTCGACGGCGGCCTGCACCACGTCGGAGACGTCGAGCCAGTCGCCCTTCGGCTTCAGCGTGCCGGATTCGATGCGCGTCATGTCGAGAAGGTTGGAAACGAAGCGGCTCATGCGGCTGCCCTCCTCCTCGATGGACTGGAGCAGGTCGTCGCGACTTTCCGAGGTCATGCGGTCGCCGAGCTGGCGCAGGCTGGTGACGGCACCCATGATCGTCGCAAGCGGGGTGCGCAGGTCGTGCGAGATGGAGGAAAGCAGCGCCTCGCGGTAGCGCTCGCCCTCGAGCTTGGCCGCCTGTTCCACGCTCTCCTCCGAAAGCCGGGCGCGGTCGATGGCGATGGCAGTCTGGTCGAGGATCGCCGAGAGGGCGCGTTCGGCGTTGATGTCCAGCCGCTCCTCGGTCTGCTGGATGCCGCAGACGCCGACCAGTCCGTGCGGACCCATCAGCGGGCGGAACTCGAAGCGGCTGTTGGGCAGCGTGCCGGTGCCGGAGCCGGCGGTTTCCTGCTTGTCGCGCGTCCAGCGCGCCGCCGTGAAGTCGGTGACGTCGAGTTCGGTGTCCGGCGGCCAGACGGCGGCGACGCGCAGGTCGGCCCTGTCCGGCAGCAGCAGCACGATGTTGCGCTTGAGGCTTGCCTGAAGATGCGAGACCGCCACCCAGATCGCATCGTCCGCCGTCGCGGTGGTCGAGAGCTTGCGCGAGAAATCGTAGAGCGATTGCAGGGCGGTGGCGCGCACGCGCGCGACCTCCGCCTGCTCCTTGATGCGCGAGGCGAAGCCGCCGGCGATGATCGCCACGGATAGGAAGACGAACAGTGCGAAGACCTCGTGCGGCGCGGTGATGGTGAAGGTGTGCAGCGGGTCGATGAAGAGGAAGTTGTAGGCGAGCGCCGAGAGGATCGCCGCGATGAAGGCCGAGACGTAGCCGCCCAGCACCGCCGCGCCGAGAACGGCCAGCAGGAAGAGCAGCGAGATATTGGGCAATTCCGCGAAGACATAGACCAGCTTGCCGACGACCGCCATGACGGCGGTGAGGCCGGCGGCGATCAGTGCCGACTGGCGGTAGGAGGCGACGGCGGGAAGGGAGGGGCGCGCCGCGGCGGGCGCCTTCTCGGCCTTTTCCGGCGTCACGAAATGGACGCCCATGCCGGCCGCCTTGCGCGAAAGCGAATCCGGCAGGGAAGGGGAGAGAAACCGCGTCAAGCCGCGCCGGCGCTTTGCGCCGATGACGATCTGCGTCGCATGCTCGCGGCGCGCGAGCTTCAGGATTTCCTCGACGAAGTCGTTGCCGACCACGCGCCGGGTTTCCGCGCCGAGCTGTTCGGCAAGGCGGAACAGCGCTTCCATGCGCTGCAGCCGCTCGGTCGTTTCCACCTCGCGGTCGGCGCGCTCGATGGAGACGACGAGCCAGGGCGCGTTGAGGCCGGAGGCAAGGCGGCTCGCCACGCGCAGGACCTTTTCCGAAAGCGCGTCCGGCCCGACGCAGACGAGCAGCCGCTCGCCCGTCGCCCATGGGCCTTCGATGGCGTTCTGCTTGAGATAGTCGACCATCTGGTCGTCCACCCGGTCGGCGGTGCGGCGAAGGGCAAGCTCGCGCAGCGCCGTCAGGTTGCCGAGGCGGAAGAAGCGGTCGACGGCGCGGCTGGCGCTTTCCGGCAGGTAGACCTTGCCTTCCTTGAGACGCTCGATCAGCTCCGTCGGCGGCAGGTCGACCAGCACGACCTCGTCGGCTTTCTTCAGGACGACATCGGGCACGCGCTCGCGCACCGTGACGCCGGTGATCTGCGCCACGAGGTCGGCGAGGCTTTCCAGATGCTGGATGTTGAGCGCCGTCCACACGTCGATGCCGGCGGCGATCAGCTCCTCGATATCCTGGTAGCGCTTGGGGTGCCGGCTTCCTTCGGGGTTGGAATGGGCAAGCTCGTCCACCAGCACGATGCGCGGCCGGCGGGCGAGCGCGCCGTCGATGTCGAACTCTTCCAGCGCCTTGCCGCGATGGCTGGCTTCGAGGCGCGGCAGCACGTCCAGCCCTTCGAGCAGGGCGGCCGTCTCGCTGCGGCCGTGGGTCTCCACGAGGCCGACGACGACGTCCACGCCCTCCGCCTTCAGGCGTCTGGCGCGCGAGAGCATGGCGTAGGTCTTGCCGACGCCGGGGGCCGCGCCCAGAAAAACGGTCAACTTGCCCCGGCGGTCTTTCTCCGCCAGGGCAAGCAATGCATCGGGATCGGGCCTGCGACTGTCGTCGCGCTCGTTGTCCGTCATTCTCACTCTCATGTTCCGTGTGCGTCGAGCGCCAGATTGAGCTGTAGCACGTTCACCCGCGGCTCGCCGATGAATCCGAAAAGCCGGCCTTCTATACGGCTTTCGACAAGGGTTGCCACGTCCGTTTCCGAAAGTCCCCGGGCCTTTGCCACCCGGGCGATCTGCGCCCGCGCAAAGGCGGGCGAGACATGCGGGTCGAGGCCGGAGCCGGAGGTGGTGACGGCATCGGCGGGAACGGGCGTAGCCAAGCCCGCCGCCTTCAGCCGCTCGACATCGGCCGCGACGCGCTCCTTGAGCCTGGCCGAGGTCGTGCCGAGGTTCGAGCCGGAGGAAGAGGCGGCGTTATAGGCATTGGGGCCGGTCGCGGAGGGGCGCGGCCAGAAGTAGCGGTCCGTCGTGAAGGACTGGCCGATCAGGGCGGAGCCGACGACGGCTCCGTCCCTTTCGATCAGAGAGCCGTTTGCCGCGGCGGGCATGACGGCCTGCGCGACGCCCGTCACGGCGAGCGGATAGGCAAGCCCCAGAAGGGCTGTGAGCGTGAGGACGAGGGTGATGGCCGGGCGAAGATGATTCAGCATGATTACACCAGATGGAGAGCGCTGACGGCAAGGTCGATGGCCTTGATGCCGGCGAAGGGCAGGATCAGGCCGCCGAGGCCGTAGACGAGGAGGTTGCGGCGCAGGAGCGCGGCCGCGCCCGCCGGGCGGTAGGCGACGCCGCGCAGCGCCAGCGGAATGAGCGCGACGATGATCAGCGCGTTGAAGATGACCGCCGACAGGATGGCCGATTGCGGCGAGGCGAGGTTCATGACGTTGAGCGCGTTAAGGGCCGGATAGGTCGCGACGAACAGCGCCGGGATGATCGCGAAATATTTCGCGACGTCGTTGGCGATGGAGAAGGTGGTGAGCGAGCCGCGCGTCATGAGGAGCTGCTTGCCGATCTCGACGATCTCGATGAGCTTGGTGGGGCTGGAATCGAGGTCGACCATGTTCGCCGCCTCGCGCGCCGCCTGCGTGCCGGTCTGCATCGCGACGCCGACATCGGCTTGGGCCAGTGCAGGGGCGTCGTTGGTGCCGTCGCCGCACATGGCGATGAGCCGGCCGCCCTGCTGTTCGCGGCGGATATAGGCGAGCTTGTCTTCCGGGGTGGCCTGGGCGAGGAAATCGTCGACGCCGGCTTCCGAGGCGATGGCGGCGGCGGTGACCGGGTTGTCGCCCGTCACCATGATGGTGCGGATGCCCATGGCGCGCAGCGCCGCGAAACGCTCCTTGATGCCGGGCTTCACCACGTCCTTCAGGTGGATGACGCCGAGGAGCCGGTTGCCGTCGGCGACGGCGAGCGGCGTGCCGCCGCTGCGGGCGATCGTCTCGACGGCGCGGCGGAACTCGTCGGAGGCTTCGTTCTCGGTGGTGCCGGCAAAGCGCAGCACGGCATCCACCGCGCCCTTGCGCAGCCGGCGGCCGGCGACGTCCACGCCCGACAGGCGGGTTTCGGCGGTGAACTCGATCACCGCGTCGAAGCGGGCTTCGGGTGCCTTGACGCCGAATTCGCCGGCGGCGAGCGCCACGATGGAGCGGCCCTCCGGCGTTTCGTCGGAAAGGCTGGCGATGAGTGCGGCTTCCGCAAGCTCGGCCTGTAAGACGCTAGGGGCGGGCAGGAAGTCGCTGGCCATGCGGTTGCCGAAGGTGATCGTGCCGGTCTTGTCGAGCAGCAGCGTATCGACGTCGCCGGCCGCCTCCACCGCGCGGCCCGAGGTGGCGATGACGTTGAAGCGCACGAGGCGGTCCATGCCGGCGATGCCGATGGCCGAGAGCAGGCCGCCGATGGTCGTCGGGATGAGCGTGACGAGGAGGGCGGCGAGCACTGTGACGGTGAGGACAGTGCCGGAATAGCCGGCAAGGCCCCAGATGGCGACGCAGACGAAGAGGAAGATCAGCGTGAGGCCGGAGAGCAGGATCGAAAGCGCGATCTCGTTCGGCGTCTTCTGGCGCTGCGCGCCCTCGATGAGCGCGATCATGCGGTCGACGAAGGAGGAGCCGGGCGCGACGGTGATCCTGACCCTGATCTCGTCGGACAGCACCTGCGTGCCGCCGGTGACGGCCGAGCGGTCGCCGCCGGATTCGCGGATCACGGGGGCGGATTCGCCGGTGATGGCGCTTTCGTTGACCGAGGCGACGCCTTCGATCACCTCGCCGTCGCCGGGGATCAGCTCGCCGGCGGCCACGAGCACGATGTCGCCGACGGCAAGCGTGGTCGCCGGGATCGTCTCGGCCGCGCCCGTGGCGGTGAGCCGCCGGGCGACGAGTTCGGATTTCGTGCGCTTGAGGCTGTCGGCCTGCGCCCGGCCGCGCCCTTCGGCGACGGCCTCCGCGAAGGTCGCGAACAGCACCGTGAACCAGAGCCAGGCGGCGATCTGGCCGGAGAAGCCGGCTTCCGCGCTGCCCGTGGAAAGGTCGCGCAGGAAGAGCACGGTGACGACCGCCGCGACGGCTTCGGTGACGAAGATCACGGGATTGCGCACAAGCTGGCGCGGGTCGAGCTTGACGAAGGCGTCGCGCACGGCCGGCAGCAGGATGGCGGGGGCGAGGAGGCTTGGAGCGTGATGGTCCTTGGACATGCTCTTTTCCTTAGAAGGTCTGGCCTGCGAGCATTGCGAGGTGCTCGACGATGGGGCCGAGGGCGAGCGCGGGGAAGAATTGCAGGCCGCCCAGGATGAGGATGATGCCGATCAGCAGGCCGACGAAGAGCGGCCCGTCCGTGGGGAACGTGCCCGACGACGGCGGCACCTTGACCTTGGCGGCCAGCGAGCCGGCAATCGCCATGACGGGCACGACATAGGCGAAGCGGCCGAGCAGCATCGCGATGCCGAGCGTCGTGTTGTACCAGACGGTGTTGCCCGTCAGCCCGCCGAAGGCCGAGCCGTTGTTGCCGGCCGTCGAGGTATAGGCATAGAGGATTTCCGACAGGCCGTGCGGGCCGGCGGTGCCGATGCTGGCGACCGCGAAGGGCAGCATGGCGGAGACGGCGGTGAAGCCGAGAATGGCGAGCGGCAGGACCAGCACGGCGAGCATGGCGTATTTCATCTCGCGGCCCTCGATCTTCTTGCCGAGGAATTCCGGCGTGCGGCCGACCATCAGGCCGGACACGAAGACGGCGAGCAGCGCGAAGACGAGCATGCCGTAGAGACCGGAGCCGACGCCGCCCGGCAGCACTTCGCCGAGCTGCATCAGGAACATCGGCGCAAGGCCGCCAAGCCCGGTGAAGGAGCCGTGCATGCCGTTGACGCCGCCATCGGAAAGGCCGGTCGTCACGGCGGCGTAGAGCGCCGTCATGGCCTGGCCGAAGCGGACTTCCTTGCCTTCCATGTTGCCGGCTGACCCATCGACGCCGAGCGCGGTGAGGATCGGGTTGCCGGCCGCCTCCGCCCAGTAGACGGTCGCAACGCCCGCAATCAGCAGCACCGCCATGGCGCTGATGATCGCCCAGCCCTGCCGGCGGTTGCCGACGAGTTCGCCGAAGGTGTAGACCAGCGCGGCCGAGATCGACAGCATGGCGAAGATGTTGAGATAGTTGGAGAAGGTGGTCGGGTTCTCGAAGGGATGGGCGGCGTTGACGTTGAAGAAGCCGCCGCCATTGGTGCCGAGCTGCTTGATCGCCTCCTGGCTGGCGACCGGGCCGAGCGAGATCGTCTGGCTCGCGCCTTCGAGCGTCGTTGCCGTGACGGAGGCGTCGAGCGTCTGCGGCAGGCCCATGGCGACGAAGACGAGCGCCACGACGACGGCGAGCGGCAGCAGGACGTAGAGCGTCGCCCGCGTCATATCCACCCAGAAGTTGCCGAGGGTCGAGACCTTGGAGCGGGCCAGCGCCCGCGTCAGCGCCACGGCGAGCGCCATGCCGGTTGCGGCCGACAGGAAGTTTTGCACCGTCAGACCCGCCATCTGGCTGAAATGGCTGAGCGTGGTTTCGCCGCCGTAGTTTTGCCAGTTGGTGTTGGTGACGAAGGATACCGCCGTGTTGAAGGCAAGGTCCGGCGCCATGCCGGCAAAGCCCTGCGGATTGAGCGGCAGATAGGCCTGCAGGCGCAGGATCGCATAGAGCGCGGCGAAACCGGCAAGCGAGAAGACCAGCATGGAGACCGTATAGGCGAGCCAGCCCTGTTCCTTGCCCGGTGAGACGCCGGAAAGGCGGTAGAGGTCGGTTTCAAGCCGCCCGAGAACCGGCGATAGTGCGGTGCGCTCACCGGAAAAGACGCGCGCCATGTAGAGGCCGAGCGGCTTGACGGTGATCAGAACCGCGAGGAAGAAGATGGCGATCTGTAGCCACCCGATCATGGTCATGGAATTTCTCCTGGAAACTCAGAAGCGTTCGGGCCGCAGCAGCGTGACCACGAGATAGACGCCGAGGGCGAGGGCGACGAAAAGGCCGAAGAGAGGTTCGATCATCGCGTCGCCTCACAGCCGGTCGAGCGCGCGGGCATAGGCGGCGAAGACGATGAACGCGCCGCAGCCGAGCGTAAGAAAGATGACATCGGACATGTCCGTTCTCCTGTTTTGCAAGGAGAGACTAGGCCCGGCTGGGGTCAGGTTTCGATTGGGAAGGCGTCGGGGCGACGTAAGGAAAAGATAAAGGTGCCGCTTTATCCCGCGCGGTTCGGCTTCTGCCCGAGAGCGGTCAGCCAGGTGGTGCGGTAGGCCGCCAGCCCGGCTATCGCGGCCGGCGGGACGACGGTCTCGGGCGTCGCCACGGGCGCGATGCCTGCAAGGAGGGACGCGCCCTGGCTCGTGCCCGTCGAACCGGGTACGGCGGCGACCGGCCGCCCGGTCAGGGCGGCGAGCAGGGTGAGGTAGAGGCCGTTCGCGGCGAAGGGGCCTTCGACGATGCTCGGTCCCCCGGCCCCGATCAGGTCGAGGCAGGCCTCGCTCATCAGGGCGAGGTAGAGGCAGGCGGCAGCGTGGCGCTCGGCGGCGCTTGCGCCTTCGGCGTTCAGCCATTGCCGCTCGTGCCCGGGGAAGGGGCCGGAGCCGGGCGTGACATTCGGCGTGAGCATCAGCCCCCTTTCGATCACGAACGGCAGGGCGGCGCGGATATCCGCCTCCGCCGCGTCGCCGATCTCGGCCGAAAGAATTTCGAATTCGCGCCCGCCCATGAAGCGGGAGGAGGGGACGGCGCGGCCGTAGGCATCGACATTGGCGAGCGTGTCGCGCGCCGGGTCGAGATGCTCCAGATCGCCGCCGACGGCGAAGTTGATCACCCATGTGCCGGTCGAGACGACCGAGAAGGGCGCTTGCCGCGTCACCAGATGCGGCAGCAGCGAGGCATTGGAATCGTGGATGCCGCAATAGACGGGCACGCGGACGCCGAGGGTTTCGGCGATTTCGGGCAGGACGGGGCCGAGCGTATCGAAGGCAGACCGGATCGGGGCCATCAGCGGGCGGATGCCGAGCGTGTCGACAAGCGTGGAATAGTCGCCGGTCTCGGGGTTCCAGAGATCGGTGTGGCAGCCGAGCGAGGTGATTTCGTTGGCCGAAACGCCGGTCAGCCGCGCCGCCCAGTATTGCGGATAGGTGACGATGGCCGCGACCTTGGCGAATTCGTCGGGAAACGCGGTCTTCTGGTAGTGCAGTTGTGCCCCGACATTGAGGCCCATCGACAGACGCGGTGAGCGGGTCTCGGCAAAGGCCGGGCGGATCGCGTCATAGGCTTCGCGGATCGCCTGTGGGTATTCGTGTTCGTAGTCGAGCACCGGCAAGGCGAGCCGGCCATCCGCATCGAGCAGGGCGGCCGATGCGCCATGCGTCGTGATCGAAATGGCATCGAAGCCCGGCGCTTTCGCGAAGCGGCGGAAAGCGTCGAGCGCGAAGGACCAGAGGGCTTCGACGTCGTAATGTGGGTAGGGGCCGTCCTTGAGCGCGACATTGGCCATCCGGGCGGCGGCGATTTCCGCGCCCGTCGCGGCGTCGAGGACGACCACCTTGGCATTGGTCTTGCCGATATCGAGGACGGCGATGCGACGATAAGCAGTCATGGCATGTGGAAGACGGGAACGAGGTCGCTCTGGACCGGAGAGTTGTCCGGGTTGGTCTCCATGATATCCGCCATATTCGCCCACCAGCGTTTCATCACGGGATGCTCGGGCAAAGCGGCGAGGGCGTGATCCTTCGGCCGGGTGAGGATGCCGAAGAGGATGTTCGTTTCCGGGTCGAGATAGATGGAATAGTCGGACGCGCCGGCCTCGTGCAGCAGGTCGACCAGTTCCGGCCAAATCTCGTCGTGCCGCTTCCTGTATTCGGCCTCCATGCCGGGATGGAGTTTCATCTTGAAAGCATGGCGTTCCATCAGGCTTTCCTCGCATGCTTGATCCGGCGCGCGACGATCGGCAGGGCGATGGTGACGATCAGCAGTAGGCCGATGAAGATGGACATGACGATGCCCGGCACGTTGAGAAGGCCGAGACCGAAGGTGACGAGACCCATGACGAAGGCGGCGATGACGACGCCGGCAATCGTGCCCGCCCCGCCGAGGATCGAGACCCCGCCGAGCACGACCATCGTGACGATCTCCAGTTCCCAGCCCTGCGCGATGGAGGGACGCGTGGAGCCGAGGCGCGAGGTGAGGCAGACGGCGGCGATACCGCTCATCAGGCCTGTCAGCAGGAAGAGGATGAACTTCACCCGGTCGACCGGGATGCCGGAAAAGCGCGCGGCCATGGCATTGTTGCCGATGACATAGACGTGGCGGCCGAAATTCGTCCGGTGCAGCAGCACGCCGAAGACCACGGCCATGACGAGGAAGAGCATGAATTCGAAGGAGAAGACCCAGGCGACATAGCCCTGGCCGAACCAGGCGAAGTCGGTGGGGTATTTGCCATAGGCCTGATCGCCGAGCACGATATAGGAGATGCCGCGGAAGAGGCTCATCGTGCCGATGGTGACGACGATGGAGGGCAGCTTGAGGCCTGCGACGAGCAGGCCGTTGAACGCGCCGCAGGCAAGGCCGGTGCCGATGCCGATCAGGACGAGGCCCGGCGTGCCGACGCCCATCTGCACCGCCGCGCCCATGGCGGTCGAGGCGAGCGCGATGATCGCGGCGACGGAAAGGTCGATTTCGCCGGCGATGATCAGCAGCGCCATGGCGAAGGCGACCAGCGCCTTTTCCGTGAAGTTGAACGTCGCGTCCGAGAGGTTCCAGGCGTCGAGGAAATAGGGCGAGGCCAGCGAATTGGCGATGAAGATGAGGACGGCCACGCAGAAGAGCAGCACCTCCCAGCTTGCCAGCAGGCGCTTCATCGGCGTGCCGAGCCGGTCGGGAATCTGGCGGCGGATCGTGGTCTCGCCCGGTGCCATTTGGGTCATGCCAGCTTCTCCTTGGCGGCGCGGTCGCGCAGGATGATGCGGCCCTTCTTCTTCTCGGCGCGGGCGTTGAAGACGACGGCGAGGATGATGACGACGCCGGAAATGGCCATCTGCGCGAAGGGCGAGATGCCGATGACGGGCAGTGCGTTCTTGATGACGCCGAGGAAGAGCGCGCCGAGCACGGTGCCGATCACGCTGCCGATGCCGCCGGCAATGGAAATGCCGCCGATGACGCAGGCCGCGACGCTGTCCAGCTCGAAGCCGGCGGCGATGTCGACATAGGCGACCGCATAGCGCGACACCCAGAGATAGCCGGAAAGGCCGGCGAGCGCGCCCGACAACACGAAGGCGAGGAAGCGCGAGCGGCCGACATCGATGCCGGCATAGACGGCAGCCGTGGGGTTGCCGCCGGACGCATAGGCGGCGCGGCCGAAGGGCGTGCGCGTCAGCACGAACCACATCATCAGCACGATGGCGATGGCGAGCCAGGAGAGGATCGGCAGGCCGAGGACGGGGAAACGCGGCAGATTGAGGAAGTCGGGCGTCATCTGGTGGGCGTTCACCCAGCCGCCGCCCGACAGCACGAAGGCCATGCCGCGATAGATGGTGAGCGTGCCGAGCGTCACGACGATAGGCGGGATTTGCAGCAGCCAGACGAGGAAGCCGTTGATCGCGCCGAGCGCCGCGCCGATGCCGACGGCGAGCACGATGAGCAGCGCCAGCGGCAGGCCGGGATAGGCCGCATCCAGCATGGCGACGGCCATGCCGGTGAAGGCAAGATTTGCCGCGACGGAAAGGTCGATGGACTTGGTCAGGATGACCGTCATCTGGCCGAGGGCAAGGATGATCAGGATCGACGTGTCGTTGAAGATATTGGCGAGATTGGCGGGGGAGGCGAAGCCGGCCGCGCGCGTCGCAAAGCCGGCGATCATCACGAGGATGATCAGCGCCAGCAGGAGTTCACGGTTCTTGAGAAGACGCTGCATGCTCATCCGCCCCTATGCATTGCCGGTCGCCGCGCGCACCAGCGTTTCCGCCGTCAGCCCCTCGCGGTCGTATATGCCGGCCATCAGTCCCTCACGCATCACCATCACGCGGTCCGACATGCCGAGGATTTCCGGCAGTTCGGAGGAGATCATGACGATGGAAAGGCCCGCGCCGGCAAGTTCCGAGATGAAGGCATGCACGGCCGCCTTCGAGCCGATGTCGATACCCTTGGTCGGCTCGTCGAGGATGATCACCTTCGGCTTGGTGGCGAGCCACTTGCCGATGACGACCTTCTGCTGGTTGCCGCCCGAAAGCGTGCCGACCGGCACGGAGAGCGCGGCGGCGCGCAGGTCCAGCCGCTCGGCATATTTGCGCGCCAGCGCGAATTCGTTGACCGCCTTCAGGAAGCCGCGCGCCGAGGTGCGGGCGAGCGAGGGCAGCGACATGTTCTGGTAGATCGGCATTTCCAGCGCAAGGCCGTGGCGGCCGCGCTCTTCCGGCACATAGACGATGCCGGCGGCAATGGCATCGGCCGAAGAGCGGATGGCGATCTCGCGCCCGTCGAGGAAGGTCTTTCCAGAGGCAGGGACGGTCATGCCGAACAGCGACTGGCAGAGTTCCGAGCGTCCCGCGCCGATCAGGCCATAGACGCCGAGAATCTCGCCGCGCCGGAGGTCGAAGGAGATGTCGCGGAATTCCGTATCGTGGCAATAGCCCTCGACCCGGAACACGGTCTCGCCGATGGCGACCTTGCTCTTGGGGAAGACGTCATGCACGTCGCGGCCGACCATCAGCCGCACGATCTCCTCCTGCGGCGTTTCCTTGAGCCGGCCTGCGCCGACCATGCGCCCGTCGCGGAAGACGGCGTAGCTGTCGGCGATCTCATAAAGCTCATCGAACTTGTGGCTGATGAAGAGGATCGCCTTACCCTGTTTTTTCAGGTTCCCGACGATGCGGAAGAGATCGTCGATCTCCTTGCGCGAAAGGGCGGCCGTCGGCTCGTCCATGATGACGATGCGCGCCTCGACGGAAAGCGCCCGGGCGATCGCCACCAGATGCCGCTGGGCGATGGAAAGGTCCTTCAGCTTGATCGTCGGGTCGATATTGCTTTCGAGCTGGTGCATCAGCGCGCGGGCGCGCTCGTTGATGGTCTTCCAGTCGATGAGGCCGAAGCGCGTGCGCGGCGCATGGCCGAGGAAGATGTTTTCCGCGACCGTCAGCTCATCGAAAAGCACGGTTTCCTGATGGATGGCGGTAACGCCGGCATCGATGGCGGCCTGCGCATTGGCGAAGGTGACGGGCTTGCCGTCCATGACGATCTCGCCCTCGTTCGGGCGGTAGATGCCGGTCAGGATTTTCACCAGTGTCGATTTTCCCGCGCCGTTCTCGCCGATCAGCGCTGTCACTTCGCCGGGATAAAGGGCGATATCGACGCCGTCGAGCGCCTTCACGCCGGGAAAGATCTGCGAGATGCCGCGCATCTCCAGAATGGGCGTTCCCGCCGCCTCGGCCCTTGCGACCGGAATGGAAGCTGCTGCGCTCGTCATCGACTACACCGGAAAAGGAAAGGAAACCCGGCGGCCGGAGCCGCCGGGAGGCTGTTTCGAAGGATCAGAAGATCTTCGAGAACTGGTCGATGTTCGAGGCGTCGTAGACGAAGGGATCGGCCATGGCGGCTTCGCCATTGTCGCCGACCTTGATCTTGCCCATGCGGCCGGCTTCGATTTCCGAGCCCGGCGCGCCGTCCGTCTCGCCCTTGACGAGGCGATAGGCGATCTGGGTGGCGGAATAGCCGAGGTCGATCGGGTTCCAGATGGCGAATTCCTTGGTCGCGCCCGACTTGATGGCGCCGGCCATTTCGGAGGGAAGGCCGAGGCCCGTCACGTAGACTTCACCGATCTTGCCGGCATCCTTGACGGCCTGCGAGGCGGCGAGAACGCCGACCGTCGTCGGGGCGACGATGACCTTGACGTTCGGCTGCGAGGTCAGGAGGCCGTTCGCCTCGCGGTAGGACTTGTCGGCAAGGTCGTCGCCATAGACGGTGGTGACGAGGTTGAGGCCCGGGAAGTCCTTGATCTGCTTCTTCATCTCCTCGATCCAGGTGTTCTGGTTGGTCGAGGTCGTCGTTGCCGAGAGGATCGCGAAGTCACCCTTGCCGTCCGGCAGGTGGTCCTTGGCGAGCTGCAGGCACATCTTGCCGATCAGCTCGTTGGAGGAGGGGTTGAGGTGCATGATGCGGCCTTCCGGCGCCACGCCCGAATCCCAGGAGATGACCTTGATGCCGCGCTGCTGCGCCTTCTTCAGCGCCGGCACGACGGCGTCCGGGTCGTTGGCGGAGATCGCGATGGCGTCGACGCCCTGGGCGATCAGCGAATTGATGACTTCGATCTGGCCTTCGGCCGTCGTCGTGGTCGGGCCGGTATAGATGATCTCGACACCGCCCAATTCCTTGGCGGCTTCCTCGGCGCCCTTGTTGGCGGCCTCGAAGAAACCGTTGCCGAGCGACTTGACGAGCAGGGCGATCTTCACGTCCGCGGCATTGGCCGTGGATGCCATGGCGGCAAGCGCGAACGCCGCGCCGGCGAGCAGTTTCGTGGTCAGTTTCATGGTCTTCCTCCCAGTGTTGAACCGTTCACTCCTCCCGGCCGCCGCCTTGTCAGGCCGCCGAGGTGGAATCCTCCCTCTCGGCCGAAGCCATCGGCTTGACCGTGATGAGCCTTATGCCGGCATGGGCGACCATGGCGGCCGCCTCGTCCGAAATCCTGTCGTCGGTGATGATCGTCGTCACATTCTCCAGCGGGCATAAAATGAGGCTGGAGCGCCGCTCGAACTTGCTGGAATCGACCATCACGATCAGCTCTTCCGCCTGCCGCATCAGCTTCTGCTCGCTCTGGATGACCAGCGCGTCCGCTTCCATGATGCCGAGCGCATTGACGCCCTGCGCGCCGATGAACATGCGCCGCGCATAGAAATTGCGGATCGCGTCATTGTCGAAGGGCGAGAGGATGAGGCTCTGGTCGCGATAGATCGCGCCGCCCGGAACACTCACCGTGCATTTGGAGTGCTTTACCAGATGCTCGGCGATGGCGAAGGAATTGGTCATCACCTGAAGGCGGCGGGCCGACATGAAATGCACCATCTGGAAGGTCGTGGTGCCGCCGTTGATGATGATCGAGTCGCCTTCCTCGCACAGTTCCACCGCGCGACGGGCGATTGCGCGCTTGCGATCGATGTTGATCGATTCGGACACCTTGAACGGACGCGCCGCCAGATTGCCGAGCTGCGGCGGATGCACGGCCTCGGCGCCGCCGCGCACGCGGCGCAGCTTGCCCTGCACATGCAGCGCGGCGATATCGCGGCGAATGGTGGCCTCGGATGCCTCGGTCAGTTCGGCGATATCCTGCACCGTCACGACGGGCTTTTCCTGGATGGCGCTCAAAATGATGCGATGGCGTTCGCGTTCGTGCATGGTCTCCTCCTAAGTATGATTTATTCGCATTCAATTTATCCTGTCAATCATAAACGATCAAAAAAGATCATGCTGCGCTGCACAATGATCTTTCATGATCAAAATTGATTGACATTGCGAAGGGAGATGCGCCATAGCTCGAAGAAAGGAGACGGGAAGCCGCCGCGGATTCCCGTGATTGGACAGACCAGGGAGGATGTCATGACGGGTCAGACCCGCCTTCTCGAAAACCGTTGGGACGACGCCCATGCCGCAGGACTCGATGAGCCGGGCAAGCTGCTCTATCGCTCCA
Source organism: Shinella zoogloeoides (assembly GCF_020883495.1). Classification (NCBI taxonomy): domain Bacteria; kingdom Pseudomonadati; phylum Pseudomonadota; class Alphaproteobacteria; order Hyphomicrobiales; family Rhizobiaceae; genus Shinella; species Shinella zoogloeoides. The sequence continues at coordinate 80,508 of NZ_CP086611.1, forward strand.
ATCTCCTTGGCGCCGACAAGCGCATCACCAATTACGGCGGCGGCAACACCTCGGCCAAGGTGCTGGAAACCGACCCGCTGACGGGCGAAAAGGCCCGCGTCATGTGGGTGAAAGGGTCCGGCGGCGACGTCGGAACCATCAAGCTCGACGGTTTCGCCACCCTCTACATGGAAAAGCTGGAAGCGCTGAAGGGCATCTACAAGGGCGTCGAGGACGAAGACCGCATGGTCGGCTTCCTGCCGCACTGCACCTTCAACCTCAATCCGCGCGCCGCCTCCATCGATACGCCGCTGCATGGCTTCGTGCCCTACGCGCATGTCGATCACATGCACCCCGATGCGATCATCGCCATCGCAGCCTCGAAGAACTCGAAGGCGCTGACGGCGCATATCTTCGGCGAGGAGATCGGCTGGCTGCCCTGGCGCCGCCCCGGCTTCCAGCTCGGCCTCGACCTCGAAGCCTTCGTGAAGGCCAATCCGAAGGCCAAGGGCGTCGTGCTCGAAAGCCACGGCCTCTTCACCTGGGCGGACGACGCCAGGGATTGCTATCTGCTGACGCTCGACATCATCAACCGTGCGATCGAGTGGTTCGCAATGGAGACGGAGGGCAAGACGATCTTCGGCGGTGCCGTCGCAAAAAGCCTCGGTGAAGCCGAGCGCCGCGCCGTTGCCGCGAAGCTGATGCCGGAAATCCGTGGCCGCATCGGCAAGGGCGAGCGCAAGCTCGGCCATTTCGACGATCAGGCCGCCGTGCTGGAATTCGTCAATTCGAAGGACCTGAAGCCGCTTGGTGCGCTCGGCACCTCCTGCCCGGACCATTTCCTGCGCACCAAGATCCGCCCGCTGATCGTCGATTTCGACCCGGCAAGGCCCGATGTGGACGCCGTGATCGCCGGTCTCGACAAGGCGCTGGAGGACTACCGCGCCGACTACGCGCGCTACTACGAGACCTGCAAGCGCCGCAATTCGCCCGCCATGCGCGATCCCAACCCGGTGATCTTCCTCGTTCCCGGCGTCGGCATGCTCTCCTTCGCCAAGGACAAGGCGACCGCGCGCATCGCCGGTGAATTCTATGTCAACGCCATCAATGTGATGCGCGGCGCGTCCACCGTTTCCGAATATCAGGGCCTGCCGGAACAGGAGGCCTTCGACATCGAATACTGGCTGCTGGAAGAAGCGAAGCTCCAGCGCATGCCGAAGCCGAAGAGCCTTGCCGGCCGCGTCGCCTTCGTGACGGGCGGGGCCGGCGGCATCGGCCGCGCGACGGCCGAACGGCTGGCGGGCGAGGGCGCCTGCGTGGTTCTGGCCGATATCGACGCCAATGCGCTGGCGGAGGTCGGCGCGGATTTCGCGAAGAAATACAGCGGCGATGCGGTGCGCACCGTCACGCTCAACGTGACGGACGAAGCGGGCGTCATCGCCTCCTTCGCGGAGGCCTGCGTCGAATTCGGCGGTGTCGATATCCTCGTCTCCAATGCCGGCATTGCCTCCTCGGCCCCGGTCGAGAGCACCGAGCTTTCGATGTGGAACAAGAACATCGAGATTCTTGCGACCGGCTATTTCCTCGTCTCGCGGGAGGCGTTCCGCCTCTTCCGTCGCCAGAATATCGGCGGCAACGTGGTCTTCGTCGCCTCCAAGAACGGCCTTGCCTCCTCGCCCAACGCCTCGGCCTATTGCACGGCCAAGGCCGCCGAGATCCACCTTGCGCGCTGCCTTGCGCTGGAGGGCGCGGAAGCGGGCATCCGCGTCAACACGGTGAACCCCGATGCGGTGCTGCGCGGCTCGAAGATCTGGGGCGGCGAGTGGCGCGAGCAGCGCGCGGCCTCCTCGAAGATCGAGGTGAGCGAGCTGGAGGAGCATTACCGCAAACGCTCCATGCTGAAGCTCAACGTCTTCCCGGAGGACATTGCCGAGGCGATCTATTTCCTCGCTTCGGACCTTTCGGCCAAGTCGACGGGCAACATCATCAATGTGGATGCCGGCAACGCGCAGAGTTTCCCGCGCTAAGCCGCGTGGGTCAGGGAGGACGGAATGGCTGAGTTCAGGATCGCAGCGGATGTGGTCGCGCGGGAAAACGACAAGCGGGCCGCGGCGTTGAAGGAGGACTACGTGGCGCTCGGCGCGAATCTCGCCCGGCGCGGCGTCGATATCGAGGCGATCACGCGCAAGGTCGAGAAATTCTTCGTCGCCGTTCCCTCCTGGGGCGTCGGCACGGGCGGCACGCGCTTCGCGCGCTTTCCCGGAACCGGCGAGCCGCGCGGCATCTTCGACAAGCTGGACGACTGCGCCGTCATCCAGCAATTGACGCGCGCCACACCTACCGTCTCGCTGCACATTCCGTGGGACAAGGCCGATCCGAAGGAACTGAAGGCCAGGGGCGATGCGCTCGGCCTCGGCTTCGACGCCATGAACTCCAACACCTTCTCCGACGCGCCCGGCCAGACGCATTCCTACAAATACGGCTCGCTCAGCCATACGGACGCGGCGACGCGCGCCCAGGCGGTCGAGCACAATCTGGAATGCATCGAGATCGGCAAGGCCATCGGCTCCAAGGCGCTGACGGTCTGGGTCGGCGACGGCTCCAACTTCCCCGGCCAGAGCAACTTCACCAAGGCTTTCGAGCGCTACCTCGCGGCGATGGCGGAAATCTACAAGGGCATGCCGGACGACTGGAAGCTCTTCTCCGAACACAAGATGTACGAGCCGGCCTTCTATTCGACGGTCGTGCAGGACTGGGGCACCAATTACCTGATCGCCCAGACCCTCGGCCCCAAGGCGCAATGCCTCGTCGATCTCGGCCATCACGCGCCGAACACCAATATCGAGATGATCGTCGCCCGGCTCATCCAGTTCGGCAAGCTCGGCGGCTTCCACTTCAACGATTCCAAATACGGCGACGACGACCTCGATGCCGGCGCGATAGAACCCTACCGCCTGTTCCTCGTCTTCAACGAGCTTGTGGATGCGGAGGCGCGGGGCGTCGAAGGCTTCCATCCGGCCCACATGATCGACCAGTCGCACAATGTCACCGACCCGATCGAGAGCCTGATCAACAGCGCCAATGAAATCCGCCGCGCCTATGCGCAGGCCCTGCTTGTCGACCGCGCGGCGCTCGCCGGCTATCAGGACGACAACGACGCCCTGATGGCGACGGAAACGCTGAAGCGCGCCTATCGCGCCGATGTGGAGCCGATCCTCGCGGAAGCCCGCCGGCGCACGGGCGGCGCAATCGATCCGGTCGCGACCTATCGCGCCAGCGGTTATCGGGCGAAAGTCGCGGCGGAGCGCCCGGCATCGGCGGCCGGCGGCGGCGGCATCATCTGAAGGTCGCCCGGCTCAGGCTCCGAGCGAGACCAGCTCGCGCGGCAGCCGGTTCATGGTCTGCGGACCGTCCGGCGCGATGAGGAACTGTTCCTCGATCATCAGCGCGCCGAGGCCCTCGGCATAGAAGGGGGCCTCGAGCGCCAGCACCATGCCCGGCTCGATGACGATGGCGTTGCCATGGGAGAGGAACGGCCATTCCTCGATGCCCGCCGCCGCACCGACGGAATGCCCGAAGTGCCCCCGGTAATATTCATGGAAGCCGTGTCGGCGCATGGCGGCGAGCATCGTCGCATGTACATGGCCGAAGGTGTTGCCGGGCCGCAGAACCTCGACGCCTGCAAGGAACGCATCGAGCAGGGCCTTGTAGATGTCTGCGGCGAGCGGCGAGGGTGTGCCCCAGACGAAGGTGCGCGCGCCGTCGGACGAATAGCCCTCGACCAGCGTGCCGACATCCGCCTTCACGAGACCGCCAGGGCCGAGGGCAGCGGCGGTATCCTGCAGGTTCGGGCCGATGGAGATATAGTCCCAGTGGCCGGAAAGCCCGTATCCGCCGAGCCTTGCCGCCTCGCGCGCGCCGGCAAGCCACGCCGCCGAAAGCTCCGGAATGCGCACGCCGGGCTGCGCCGCCCGCATCAGGCTCTCAAGCCCTGCTTCCGCGCAATGGGCCGCCCGGCGCAGCCGTTCGATCTCCCGTTCGTTCTTGATGAGGCGCAGGCGGCGGAGAATATCGGAGGCGTCGCGCCAGTCGACGCCGGGGATGGCCGCCTTCAGCGCAGAAAAATCGGCGGCGGGCATGAAGTCGAGGTCCACCCCGAGCCGTGCCCCGGCAAGCCCGCGCTCGGCGAGGATATCGGCAAGAAGGCGGAAGCAGGCCGGCTGGTCGAAGGTTTCCGGGCGCGGCCCGACATTGCCGTCCGCGCGATAGGCGGCGTCGATATCCGCCACCATGCGCGCATCCGTGAGCGTCACGCCGTCGATCCAGATACGATGCGTGCGGATATCGATCGTTTCCGCAAGATGCCTTGCGCCGGCCGCGGCGTGATCGCTCATGACGGCGGCCAAGGGCGCGGCCGCATCCGCAGGCACGAGGGCGGTGGCCGAGCCGGCGCGGCCCCACATGGTCGCGACGCCGGCGGCAAGGCCGGTCGCATAGCGGAAAGCCTCCGGCCGGAAGAGGATCATCCCGTCCAGTCCGTCCGCCGCAAGCAGCGCCTGCGCCCTCATGCGGTTCAAGTCGCTCATTCGTGCCTCGCCTCTTCCTTCGTCGCGGCCTGCTTCGCAGGCGCGAAAACTATCCATGGATTTGCCGCTCCTTGAAAGACAATTCCCTTTAATTTCCGCAAATTGGAGTGGAAACGCATACCGTTGTCCCGTTAGGATCAATACAATCTGTCCCCATGGCGGGCGTCGATTGCGCCCGCATCGAAACAGGAGAATGCGATGAACGGTTTCAACATCCTCGGCGGAGCCGCGGGCCGCAGCAACAGGGCCGTGATCGCGGCGCTCGCGGCCGCGCTTGCATTGGGCGTTTCCGGCCAGACCCTTGCCGCGGACAGTGATCCCGACGCCACGATCAATATCGGCTCGCTCTACGAGCCGCAGAACCTCGACAACACGGCCGGCGCCGGCCAGGGCATCAACGAAGCCTTCAACGGCAATGTCTATGAGGCGCTGTTCCGCCTGACGGATGCGGGCACGGTGGAGCCGGTTCTGGCGAAGGACACCAAGGTCAGCGACGATGGCCTGACCTATACGTTCACGCTGCAGCCGGGCGTCACCTTCCATTCCGGCGCGCCGCTGACCTCCAAGGACGTCAAGTTCTCCATCGAGCGCGTGACGGCGGAAGCCTCGAAAAGCTCGCGCAAGAACAGCCTGAAATCCATCGCCAGCATCGAGACGCCGGACGATGCGACCGTGGTCGTCAAGCTCGCCTCGCGCTCGATCTCGCTGCCCTACAATCTGAGCTATGTCTGGATCGCCAATGACGAGGCGACGGATTTCCAGTCGAAGGAAGACGGAACCGGTCCCTATGCGCTGGAGGAATGGCGCCGCGGCTCGTCGCTTTCGATTGCCCGCTTCGACAAATACTGGGGCGAGAAGCCGAAGAACGGCGAGGTCGTCTTCCAGTATTTCACCGAGGCGACGGCGCTCAACAACGCGCTGCTGACCGGCTCGGTCGATATCGTCACCTCGGTGCAAAGCCCGGATTCGCTGGCGCAGTTCAAGGACAACCCGGAATTCACCGTCAGCGAGGGCAAGTCGACCACCAAGCTGCTGCTCGCCTATAACGACCGCGTCGCGCCCTTCGACAATGTGAAGGTCCGCAAGGCGCTCGCCCGCGCCATCGACGACGAGAAGCTGCTGAAGGCCGTCTGGGGCGATTACGGCACCCTGATCGGCTCCTTCGTGCCGCCGACCGACGCCTGGTATTCGGACCTCACCAAGACCGACGCCTACGACCCGGAAAGCGCCAAGGCGCTGCTGAAGGAGGCGGGCTATCCCGACGGCTTCACCTTCACCATCGACACGCCGAACTACGATCCGCACCCCATCGCCGCGCAGTTCATCCAGAGCGAGCTGGCCAAGATCGGCGTGAAGGTGAACATCAACGTCATCACGGCCAACGAGTGGTACACCAAGGTCTACAAGGCGCATGACTTCCAGGCGACCTTGCAGGAGCACGTCAACCACCGCGACATCGTCTTCTACGGCAACCCGGACTTCTACTGGGGCTACAACAACCCCAAGGTCGTCGACCTGATCAAGGAAGCCGAAGCCAGCGCGACGGAAGCCGAGCAGACCGAGAAGCTGAAGGAAGCAAACACGATCATCGCGGAGGATGCGGCCAGCAACTGGTTCTATCTCTATCCGCAGATCGTGGTGTCGAAGAACACCGTCAGCGGCTACCCGGTCAACGGCCTGAACTCGCAGTTCTTCGCCTACGGCATCACCAAGGCCGAGTAAGCGCCGGCCGGGATGCTCGACATGAAATGCCGCCTGAACTATGTTCGGGCGGCGTCTCCATGAGAGGTTGATACCATACTTTCCTACATAGTCCGCCGCACCGCCATCCTGGCGCTGTCGGTCGTCATTGCCGCCGTTATCCTGTTCATATTGCTGCGTCTCCTGCCGGGCGATCCCGCCAATGCGCTCGTCTCCGTCGGGGCGGACGCCGCGCAGATCGAGGCCGCGCGCAAGCAGGTCGGCTCCGACCTGCCGCTCCTTGAACAGTTCGTGCGCTTTGCCGGCAGCCTCGCCCGTTTCGACCTCGGCCATTCCTTCGTCAGCGGCGCGCCGGTGCTGGAGGAGATCGGCAAGCGCCTCGTCGTCACCGTGCCGCTGACGCTGATGGCCTTCGTCGTCGCCATCGTGCTCGCGGTGCCGCTCGGCATCCTCTCGGTCGTGCGGCAGAACCGCTGGTACGGCGGGCTCATCTCCGTCGTCTCCCAGCTCGGCATCGCCATACCGGTGTTCTGGATCGGTATCCTTCTCGTTACGGTCTTTGCGGTGAATCTCCGGCTCTTTCCCTCCGGCGGCTTCCCCTCGCGCGGCTGGCAGGCGCCGGGCGCCGCCTTCCAGAACCTCGTCCTGCCCGTCGCGACCATCGCCCTCGTCATGTCCGCCTCGCTGATCCGCTATGTGCGCTCGGCCACGCAGGACGTGCTGGGCAGCGACTACCTGCGCACGGCCCGCGCGCTCGGGTCTACCTTTTCCGAGGCGCTGCTGCGCCACGGTATCCGCAACGGCGCGGTGCCGGTCATTTCCATTCTCGGCATCGAGCTTGCCTCGACGCTGCTCGGCGCGGTGGTGGTGGAGCGGGTCTTCGCCCTGCCGGGCCTCGGCTCCATGCTGCTGCTCGGCATAGAGCAGCGCGACTACCCCAATGTGCAGGGCGTGCTGTTCGTCTCGACGCTGCTGGTGCTGCTGGTCGGCTTTGCCGCCGACCTCTTGCAAAGGCTGGTCGATCCGCGCCTGCGCGGCCGGGCAGCGGGAGGCGGCGCATGAGCGATACCGTGTCTTCGGGCGAAAGCACCGCGAAAAAAGCCCCGATCCCGTGGCCGCTGGCCGGCGGCGGGTTTCTGGTCGGCCTGCATGTCGTCGTCGGGCTGCTTTCCCTCGTCTGGACGCCTTACGGGGTCGGCGACATGGTGGGCGGGCGTCTGGAAGGCCCATCGCTTGCCCATTGGGCGGGAACGGACCGGCTCGGCCGCGATCTCATGACCCAGATCATGATCGGCTCGCGCATTGCCCTTCTCGTCGGCTGCGGCGCGGTGGCGCTGAGCGCGATGATCGGCGTAACGGCCGGCGTTTTCGCCGCTTTCGCCAGCCGCACGCTCGACGATATCCTCGCCGCCGCGCTCGATATCCTCATCGCCTTCCCCACGCTGCTTCTCGCCATGCTGATCGTCGCCTCCAGCGACGGGGCGAGCCTGTGGACGGCGATCCTCGCCATCGGCATCGCCGGGTCGGCCATCGTCGCGCGGCTGACCCGCATCCTCTCCAAGCGTGTCCTCGCCATGGACTACATCACCGCCGCGCGGGTTGCCGGCACGGGTTGGGCGGGCATCGTGCGCATCCATGTCCTGCCGAATATCTGGCCGATGCTGATCGTCAATTTCGCCCTGCAATTCGGCCTTGCGGTCATTGCCGAGGCTTCGCTTTCCTATCTCGGCCTCGGCGCGCCGCCGCCGAACGCCTCCTGGGGGCGGCTGTTGCAGGAGGCGCAGGCCTCCGTCTACACCGCGCCCTTCGGCGCGATTGCGCCCGGCCTTGCACTGGTCTCCCTCGTCATCGGCCTCAACCTCTTTGCCGACGGCTTGCGCGACATCGCCGATCCCACCCGCAGGAGGAGCCGATGAGCGCGCTGCTGTCCGTCGAAAACCTCGAAATCCGCACGGCCGACCGCGTGCTGGTTTCCGGCATTTCCTTCTCGCTCGCTGCGGGCGAACGGATCGGCCTTATCGGCGAATCCGGCTCCGGCAAGTCGCTGACGGCGCTTGCCGTGCTCGGCCTCCTGCCGGAAACGATGCGCGTTTCCGGTTCCATCCTGCTGGATGGCCGGCAGGTCGTCGGCGCGCGCGACCGTGACCTCGTGCCCCTGCGCGGCCGCAGCATCGCCGCCGTGTTCCAGGAGCCGATGACCGCGCTCGACCCGCTGATGCGCATCGGCGATCAGGTGGCCGAGGTGGTGCGGCGCAGGTCGCGGCGCGATGGGGCCACGCTCGCCGGGGCGGATGTGAAGGCAAAGGTGGCGGGGCTTCTGCAACGCATCGCCCTGCCGGAACCGGAGCGTATCGCCCGCGCCTTCCCGCATGAGATTTCCGGTGGGCAGCGCCAGCGCGCGGCCATCGCCATGGCGCTCGCTTGCCGCCCGAAGCTGCTGATCGCCGACGAGCCGACGACGGCGCTCGACGTGACGACACAGGCCGAGATCCTGAAACTGCTGGAAACGCTGGTGCGCGACGAGGGTATGGGCCTTCTCTTCATCAGCCACGACCTGCCGGTCGTCGCCACCATCGCTGAGCGGGCGCTGGTGATGCGCCAGGGCGAACTGATCGAGCACGGCCCGGTCGGCACGCTCTTCGACCGCCCCGTCCATCCCTACACGCAAGGGCTGGTCGCTGCCGCCCGCGCCTTCGACGAAGCCCTGGAGGCCGCCCTGTGACGCTGCTCGACCTTTCCGGCGTATCCTTCGGCTATGCGAAGGGAAAGACGGTGCTGCACGGCATCGACCTTGCCGTGGCCGCCGGCGACAATCTCGGCATCGTCGGGGAATCCGGTTCCGGCAAGACGACCCTCTTGAAGCTGCTGCTGGGGCTGGAGCGCGTCTCCACAGGGACGATCGCGTTCCGGGGCACTGCACTCGATACCACTGAGCGGACCTTCATGCGCGGGTTCCGCCGCAGCGTGCAGGCGGTGTTCCAGGATCCCTATTCTTCGCTCGATCCGCGGCAGCGGGTCTTCGACATCATCGCCGAGCCGCTGCGCTCGCTGAAGATCGAGACCGATATCGCGGCAGCCGTGGCGCAGGCCTTGCGGGACGTCGATCTGCCGGCCGACGCCGCGCAGCGCTATCCGCACGAATTCTCCGGCGGCCAGCGCCAGCGCATCGCCATCGCACGAGCCATCGTCGCCAACCCGGACCTGATCATCGCCGACGAGGTGGTGAGCGCGCTGGACCTGACCACGCGTACCCGCATCATCGATCTCCTGCGCACCCTTTCGGCGCGCACGACCTTCATCGTCGTCTCGCACGATATCGCGCTCGTCGCGCTGCTCTGCGAACGGCTTGTCGTGCTGGAGAAGGGGCGGATCGTGGAGCAGGGCGCAACGCGCGATATTCTTGCGCGCCCCGCTCATCCCTATACGCAGAAGCTGCTGGCCGGCACGCCGCGCATGCCCAAACGGGCCTGATCCCCGCTCAGCTCGCGCGCTTCATCGCCGCCTCGAGAACGCTATAGACGCGCGGTTCGATCATATGCGCCACATTGAAGCGCATGAAGCCGGCAGCGCCCTGCGAGACGCTGAAGACATTGCCGGGCGCGAGCACCACGCCTTCGGCGACGGCGGCCTGCGCCACCGGCGTCGAATCCATGCCCTCCGGCAACCGGCACCACAGATTGAAGCCGCCGCGCGGCAGAAGCACCGGCTCGATACCCAGCCGATGCAGCCGGTCGGCGGTCTCGCGCCTTGCGCGCACGAGGCGGCGGCGCAGTTCCTCCATATGCTTGCGATAGCCGCCGCCCGCCAGCATATGCGCGAGGATTTCGCTGGAAACCGGGCTTGGGCCGCCGAAATTGGTGGCGATCTGCAGGTCGACCAGCCCTTCGATCCAGTCGGGCCGCGCCGCGATATAGCCGCAGCGCGCGGAGGCGGAGAGGGTTTTGGAAAAACTGCCGATGCGGATGACCCGGGAAAGCCCGTCGAGCGCGGCAAGCCGGGTCGAGGGTTCCGGCTCGAAATCGGCGAAGATATCGTCCTCGACGATGATCGTGTCGTTCTCCGCGGCGGCATTCAGCAGCCGATGCGCCACCTGCGGGGCAAGCGTCGCGCCGGTCGGGTTGTGGATCGCCGAATTGGTGATGTAGAGCCGCGGGCGCTCGGCGGCAAGCACGGCTTCGAACGCCGCGATATCGGGGCCGTGCACGCTATAGGGCACGCCGACGATCCGCGCCTGATGCGCCTTCAGCAGGGCCTGGAAGTTGAAATAGCAGGGATCGTCGACAAGCACCGTATCGCCCGGCCGCAGCAGGAAACGGCAGACGAGGTCGAGCGCCTGCGTGCCCGTGCTGGTCAGCATCAGGTGGCCCGGCCCGGCCTCGATACCGTCTTCGCCGAGCCGCCCGAGCAGCAGGCGGCGCAGCGCCGGCGAGCCGCGGGTACTGCCGTAGTAGGTGAGAAGGTCGCCGCCGCCGCGCGCAAGGCTGCGCACCGCCCGGCGCAACGCCTCGTCCGGCATCCAGTCGGCCGGAAGCCAGCCGCAGCCCGGTTTCAGCACGGCCTCGTCCGCATCGAGCGACTGGCGTGACACCCAGAACGGATCGACCGCCCGCGCCTTCGGCGTTTCCGCTTCCGCCAGTTTCAGGGGCGGCGTCGCGGCGTTCGAGACATAGAAGCCGGACCCTCGCTGCGGTCGGATCAGTCCTTCCGCCGCGAGACGGTCATAGGCCTCGACGACGGTCGATGGCGAGACGCCCATGGACGCCGCGAAACGGCGGATGGAAGGCAGCCGGTCGCCCGGTGCGAGGGCGCGCCCGGCAATCCGCCCGCGTATGGCCGTCATGACGTCGAGGGTCCGGTTCCCGCCGGCTTCGGTCGTCGCCTGTATTCTCATTGTATGGTCTCATGTATCAGTACAGTTTTGAAGAATTGTACTGTTTTGTCTCTGCCTTCGCCAGCCCCCCGATATTATGGAGAAGGGAGAATGCGAGGTATCATGAAAACATCTCTGGAAGGTTGGGGCAGCGGGCTGCTCGGGGTCGTCATCTTCAGCGGGTCGCTGCCGGCGACGCGCGTCGCCATCGCGGATTTCTCACCGATATTCCTGACATCGGCGCGGGCGGTCATCGCCGCGCTTCTCGGCGCGGCGCTGCTTTTCGCCCTGCGCCAGCCCAAACCGTCCCGGACCGATCTCCTCTCGCTGGCCGTCGTGGCGCTCGGCGTGGTGGTCGGCTTCCCGCTGCTGACGGCGCTGGCGCTGCAATATATCACGGCCGCCCATTCCATCGTCTTCGTCGGCCTGCTGCCGCTGGCGACCGCCATTTTCGGCGTGCTGCGCGGCGGGGAGCGGCCGAAGCCGCTCTTCTGGCTCTTCTCCTGCCTCGGCAGCGCCATGGTGGTGGGCTTCGCGCTGAATTCCGGCGCGGAAATCTCGCTTGCCGGCGATCTCCTGATGGTCGCCGCCATCATCGCCTGCGGTCTCGGTTATGCGGAGGGCGCGCAGCTTTCCCGTCGGCTCGGCGGCTGGCAGGTCATTTCCTGGGCGCTGGTGATCGCGCTGCCGCCAATGGCCGTCGTCGCGCTGGTCTCGCTTCCCGCGACCTGGGCCGGCATTACCGGCGGGGCATGGGCGGGCCTTGCCTATGTCTCCATCTTCAGCATGCTGGTCGGCTTCGTCTTCTGGTATCGCGGCCTCGCCGTTGGCGGCATTGCGGCCGTGGGGCAATTGCAGCTCCTCCAGCCCTTCTTCGGCCTGCTGCTCGCCGCCGTGCTGCTGCACGAGAAGGTCAGCCCGCTGATGATCGCCACGACGCTCGCCATCGTGCTTTGCGTTGCCGGCGCGCGAAAGTTCGCGCGCTAGCATGGTCGACGGGGGTCCCGCGGCCGTGCCCCGCGAGACCCTGTTTTCGCTCAATCGCACCGCGCGAGAGTGCTTGCGCCAAGCTCCTGGCCGTTCACGATGAAGACCGAACCACCTGACTGCGTGATCGAGCTTCCCAGCCAGGGGTTCGTCTCGCAATCGCGTGGCGTGTTCTTGAGGGTGACGCTGCCGGAAAGGTCCTCCAACGGTCCCATGAGATAAATCCCGGCCTGCCTGGCATTGTCGATGACGACGTTCTCGAAGGAGATGTCGGCGACGGGGCCGGTCCAGTCGGAGCCGTAGAAGAACATGCCATATGTGCCGGCATTGGTGATCGTCACGTTCTTCAGGTCGATCCCGGAGACGGGGTTGAAGAAGATGCCGGCATTGGTCGGGCCGTCGATCTTCAGGCCATCGACGCTGACATTGGTCGTCCGGCCCACGTCTTCCAGCGTGGAGGCGGTGACCAGCATCAGGCCGTTGATGCCGCCCTTCAGCGACATGTCGGTGATCCTGACATTCGACGTCGCCTGTAGCACCACAAGGTCCATATCGCGATCCTGCGCCGTATTGTCGATGGTCACCTTGTTCATGCTCACGCCGTCGGCCGCGACGAGCAGGATGCCCTCGCGCCGCGAGCGGGAAATCGTCACATTGTCGATCACGATGTTGCTGGCGAGATCGGTAATGACCGGCGGCCAGCCGGTATCGTCGATCGCGCTGCCGGAAAAGATGCCGTAGGTGACGCTGTCGATGGTCGTGTCGCGAACCGTGAGGTTCTTCGTGCCGTGCGCGCTGATGGCGGCATAGGGTGCGCGGTTCGGATCGCCGACGGCGAACTCGCAGGTCGTGTTGTTCGTGCAGATGTAGAGATCGTGGATGACGCTGTTTGCGACGGTGGCGCCGTCGACGCGCGTCAGGCGGATGCCGTCATGGGCGGTGCGGGAAATGTCGACGGAGTCGATGACGACACCGGACGTATCGGTGCTGCCGATGCCGGCAAGGCCGCCGGTGATCGCCAGCGACGAGAGCATGCTGCCGGACGCCATGGTCACCACGTCCTGCGCGGGATTGTAGCCGGTCAGGGTCGTTGCCGCGCCCCGGTTGGTGAATGTGCCGCGTCCGCCGCTCGATGCGCCGCGCAGGGCCAGCGTCCCGCCGCCGCCCAGCAGCGTCTGGCCCTCGCCGAGCGCCAGCGAGCCGTTGAGGCCGAGATCGCCATTCGCCAGGATGAGGGCGCCGTTTCCGGCTCCGGCCATCAGGGCGTTGATGGCGGCGGCGTTGCCGCTAGCGCCGGAAATGTTCAGCACCGTGCCCACGGTCTGCCCGTTGACGAGGAAGACGGCGTCTTCCAGCGCGCCGCTCGCGGCGACCTCGGTGCGGATGGATGCGCTTCGGCGAACGGCCTGCGTCGTTGCGTCGAACGGGTCGACCGTCTCGCCGGCGGGCGCGCCGAACGGGATGCGGACCCGCGCCATGACGCCGCCGGTCAGCTTGTCCTCGTTGTCGTAGGAAGCGCTGGCGCCGAAGGAGAATGTCGAGCCGCCGGGAAGGCCGGCGATATTGGCGACCGTGAGTTCGGCGCGCAGCCTGCCGCCGAACATGTCGCTGACATTGCGGCCGTTGTACCAGTAGCTGCCGGCGAAGAGCTTGAGTTCGGCATTGCCATCCGGCGAGATGCCCGGAACCTTGACGCCGATTTCCGCATCCGCGCCCGCGCGGCCTTCTTCACGCGCGGCACGGAACTTCAGCGCGCCGTTGACGATCTCGCCGCGTCCGGCTCCGTCCGCCGCCTTGCTGCCGTGTTGCGGCAGATAGATGTTGGCGCGCGTTTCGAAGACGGGGCCGAGAGCTTCCGCCCCGAAGGAGAGCTGGTGGAAGTCGTTGCCGTAGCTCGATTGCAGATAATCGTAGTAGCCGTAGAAGCCGAATGTCCATTGACCCGGCGTTCCCATGCGGTAGCCCGCGCCGAGCGATCCCTGGCGGATGCCGCCCTCGACGAGCGTGCCGCTCAGGTCGAGGAAGAACGACTGGCTGTCGTCGAGGCGGAAGGGCAGCATGATGCCGAGATCGCCTGCAGCCTCGCCGCCCAGCCATCGTCCTTCGAATTCGGTGAAGCCACGAATATCCGTGGCATGGGCGTGCGCGACCCCAACGGCCACCGCTGCTAGCGACCCGGCTAACCCTTTAACAATGTTCATAAATATCTCCAGTTCGACTATCCGGGGAGCGGATGCGATGGCCGATATTATATATGACTAGAAGAGTCAACTTTAAGAATCGAAGGCTGTGGATGACGCTTTTGAGCGGGTGCCCGGGTCGCTTTTGGAATTGCCGGGGACGGGGCGCGATCTGTCGAAGCGGGGCCGAAAAACAGACGACCGCCTTCCGGGCGGGGAGGGCGGTCGTTCACTGGTTGGAAGGGGGGCAGCCAGGCGCGCGAGACGGGCTGGCGGGTTTTCAGTTCACCTTGCCGGCAGGCTCGTCCTGCGGGGCCGCGATGCCGGCGGCCTGCTCGCAGACTTCGACATGCCGCGCCAGCGCCTGATTGGAGAGGATGGCGCTGATCGTGGTGATGTCACGTCCCTGGTGGCGGGGCGTCTGCTGGGCTGCCTTCAGCCTTTCCAGAAGAGCTAAACGGGTCATGACATACTCCTTCGATAACTGGTGATGTAATGGCCGGCTTGATGGGAGCCGGTTTGGTCTGGGTGGTCCTTCGCTTCCGGAGCGCCGGGCATCCGCGGATGCCCGGATTGAGAGACGGGTGGGTGTCAGGCGGCTTTCTTGCCGGCGTCGAACGGGATCTCGATGTCCACGGCGAGGGTCGAGACCTGCGCGCCGCGTTCCATCTTGATGGAAACCTTCTCGTCGTCGACCTGCATGTGCTTGGAAATCGCCTTCAGGATTTCATCGCGCAGCTTGTTGACGAGGTCCGAGTCGCCGGTGGAGGCCCGTTCGTGGGCGAGCAGCACCTGCAGGCGCTCGCGCGCTGCCGGGGCCGACTGGTTGCGGGAGAAGAAACGGAACGGGTTCATGCCGCCTTCCTTCCGAAAATCTTGCCGAGGAAGCTGCGCTTGTCGCCTGGAACCGTGACCGGCAGGTCCTCGCCCTTGAGGCGGCGCGTGGCTTCGAAATAGGCGAGCGCCGGGGCGCTGCGGCCGTCGGCCAGCGTCACGGGGGCGCCGACGTTGGAAGCGCGCAGCACGTCCATGCTTTCCGGGATGATGCCGAGCAGCGGGATGGAGAGGATTTCCAGCACGTCGTCGACCTTCAGCATGTCGCCGCGCTCGGCGCGCACGGCGTCGTAGCGGGTCAGCAGCAGGTGCTTTTCGATGCGCTCGCCATTTTCCGCTTTCAGCGTCTTGGAATCGAGCAGGCCGATGATGCGGTCCGAGTCGCGCACCGAGGAGACTTCCGGATTGGTGACGACGATGGCGACGTCGGCGTGGCGCATGGCGAGCGTCGCGCCGCGCTCGATGCCGGCGGGGCTGTCGCAGATCACCCAGTCGA
Source organism: Shinella zoogloeoides (assembly GCF_020883495.1). NCBI lineage: Bacteria > Pseudomonadati > Pseudomonadota > Alphaproteobacteria > Hyphomicrobiales > Rhizobiaceae > Shinella > Shinella zoogloeoides. Next base: position 96,141 of record NZ_CP086611.1, read on the forward strand.
AGGCGTTCTTCAGGGCCGCGATGACCTTCTCGACGCCTTCGGGCGTGAGATTGTCCTTGTCGCGGGTCTGCGAGGCGGGCAGCAGGTAGAGCGTCTCGACGCGCTTGTCGCGGATCAGCGCCTGCGTCAGCTTGGCTTCGCCCTGGATGACGTTGACGAGGTCGTAGACGACCCGGCGCTCGGCGCCCATGACGAGGTCGAGATTGCGCAGGCCGACATCGAAGTCCACGACCACGACCTTCTCGCCGTTCTGCGCCAGCGCGGCGCCCAGTGCAGCCGACGACGTCGTCTTGCCGACGCCGCCCTTGCCCGATGTGACAACGATTACCTTGCCCATATGTGTCTCCAGTGCGTTGGATTTCGTCAGCCGAGAGTCGCGGCCTTGATTGTTTCGCCTTCCAGCCAGACCTGCCCGGGCTTGCCGCGCAGCTCCGGCTCCATGTCGTCCGCCGTCTTGTAGAACCCGTCGATGGCGATCAGCTCGGCTTCCAGCTTGCGGCAAAAAATGCGCGCTGCGGCATTGCCCGTGGACCCCGCCATCGCCCGGCCGCGCAGGGGGCCGTAGACGTGGATGGAGCCGCCCGCGACGATCTCCGCGCCCGAGGCGACGGAACCGATGATGGTGACGTCGCCTTCCGGGAAGAAGATCGACTGGCCGGAACGCACGGGCCGCGAGACGACCAGCGACGGCGTCGTCGGGACCGGCACGGCGGCGACGGGTGCCGGGTCTGCCACCGGTCTGGCGGCTTGCGCCGGTGCCGCCGGCTCGCCTTCCGGGGCCTCGATATCGCCCGCCGGGCGTCCGTCGGTCATGGCCGGCGGCATGTCGGGGCCGAGCAGGGAGGAGCGCGCGCCCTCGATGCCCATGACGCGCACATTGCGCGCATTGAGCTGGTCGACCAGCTCGCGCAGCTCCGCGCGGTCGATATCCAGCCCTTCGACGTCCAGCACCACCGGCCGGCGAAGGAAGAAGCCGGCCGAACGGGCGGCGAGGTCGTCGAGCCGCCGCAGCCAGTCCGCGAAGGGCAGCTCCGGGGTCAGCGCAAGCGCAAGGAAGGACCGCCCCTTGAGGCGGATCGGCCGGGGTTGAGTTAACACGTCAGTCATCTTGGTTAATTTTCGGTAGCCCCGGTGTAGCGGTGAAATGGTTAACAAATGGTTAATTTGCAGGTCAGGCTGGCGCGAGGCATGCCTTGCCGACGCCGATATCGGCGATCCGGCGGCAGGAGGAAACGTAGAGGTAGACGCGCCTTATTTGCCGCGCCCGGGGCGGGTGGCGGAGGCGATTTTGGCGGGGGTGATGTGGGGTGATTCGGGCACGGGAATTGGGGGGCGTGTGGAGCACTGCCCCTCACCCTAGCCCTCTCCCCGCAAGCGGGGAGAGGGGACGTGCCCCACGCAACATTGGTGATTTGGGAAAACGGCGCGGCATATCCCTTCTCCCCGTTTACGGGGAGAAGGTGGCCGGCAGGCCGGATGAGGGGCCGTCCTGAAGAGAGTGTCGCGGCGGAACCCGCCGCGACATAGGATCAGCCGATGGCCATCAGGCTGGCATTGCCGCCGGCGGCGGCGGTGTTGATGGAGGTCGAAACCTCCTCCAGCAGCCAGTTGAGGCAATAGGCTTCCGGGTCGCTGGTCAGTTCCGCGGTGGTCGCCGCCTGCACCAGCACGAGCGGGCCGGGAAGGGCGGCGATCTTGCGGTTGACGCGCTGCACGTCTTCGGCCTCGCCCTCGACGAGCGCGCCGGCGAACGGGCTGTCCTTCGCCCAGTCCGCCGTCCACGACAGGCGGGCGGCGACGGAGGCGGGGAGGTCGGCGAGGACGGGCTTCAGCGCATCGACGCTGTCGATGACGATCTGGTTGCCCGTTGCGAGCGCCGCCGCGATCTGGCGCAGGAGGCCGTCTTCGGTCTTCGGCACGAGGAGGATGCGGCCGCGCGGATGCAGCGCATAGATGTTGCGTTCACCGACCGGGCCGGGCAGTTCCCGTTCCAGGCCGAGCGCGGAGCGGTTGGCGAAGCTGCGCGCCGTGCCGCCTTCCGCCGCCTTGCCCTTGTGGTCGAGCCAGGTGATGAAGTCGCGCAGCGCCGGGTCGGTATGCACCGAATCCTGCTGCGGCGGGACCGGGGCCTTCTGCACGAGGCGGCCGATATAGAGCGGGCCGCCGGCCTTGGGGCCTGTGCCGGAAAGGCCGCGTCCGCCGAAAGGCTGCACGCCGACGACCGCGCCGATGATATTGCGGTTGACGTAGATATTGCCGACCTTGATGCGGCTGACGACATGCGCGATCGTCTCGTCGAGGCGCGTGTGCAGGCCGAAGGTGAGGCCGTAGCCGGAGGCGTTGATGTCGTCGATCAGCCGGTCGAGATCGGCGCGGCGGAAGCGGATGACGTGCAGCACGGGCCCGAAGACCTCGCGCTTGAGGTCGGAGAGCGTCTTCAGCTCGATGATCGTCGGCGGAACGAAGGTGCCGTTCTCGGTGCCGGCCGGCAGCGGAAGCTGCTCGACCTTGTTGCCGAGTTCGCGCATGTGCTCGATATGCTTGACGATGCCGTCGCGGGCCTCAGCGGTGATGACCGGGCCGATATCGACATTGAGGCTGTCCGTGCGGCCGAGCGTCAGTTCTTTCAGCGCGCCCTTCAGCATGGTGAGCGTGCGGTCCGCGACGTCGTCCTGCAGGCAGAGCACGCGCAGCGCCGAGCAGCGCTGGCCGGCGCTGTCGAAGGCCGAGGCGATGACGTCGCCGACGACCTGTTCGGCAAGCGCCGAGGAATCGACGATCATGCCGTTCTGCCCGCCGGTTTCGGCGATCAGCGGGATCGGCTTGCCGGTTTGCGAAAGGCGCTCGGCAAGCTGGGCCTGGATGAGGCGGGCGACTTCCGTCGAGCCGGTGAACATGACGCCGGCCGTCTTCGACGCGCCGACAAGCGCCGCGCCGACGCGGCCTGCGCCCGGCACAAATTGCAGCGCGCCGGCCGGAACGCCGGCTTCGTGCAGGATCTTCACGCTCTCATGGGCGATGATCGGCGTTTCCTCGGCAGGCTTTGCCAGCACGGCATTGCCGGCGACGAGTGCGGCGGCGACCTGTCCGGTGAAGATGGCGAGCGGGAAGTTCCACGGGCTGATGCAGACGATCGGGCCGAGCGGCAGATGCGCCGGGCCGAGCGTGCGGCGCGCCTGTTCGGCATAGTAGCGCAGGAAGTCGACCGCCTCGCGCACTTCGCCGATGGCATTGGCCGCCGACTTGCCGGCTTCGCGCATGATGATGCCCATCAGCGGCTCGATGCGGGCTTCCATGAGGTCCGCCGCGCGGTCGAGGCAGGCGGCGCGCTCGGCAGGCGAGGTCGCGGCCCAGGCCGCGACGCTGTCGGCGGCCATGGCGACGATGCGCTCGGCATGCTCCGCCTTGATCTCGGTGACGCTGCCGACGGTATCGCGGTGGTCTGCGGGGTTCAGCACGTCGCTCGTCTCGCCGGCGGTGGAGCCATCCGCCAGAAGCGGTGCGGCGTGCCACTGTTTCGCGGCGGTGCCGGCGAGCTCACCGGCAAGCTCGGCAAGGGTCGTCTCGTTGGAGAGGTCGAGGCCCTTGGAGTTCTCGCGGTTCTTGCCGAAGAGGTCGCCCGGCAGGGCGATCTGGTCGTGCTGTGCGCCGACGACGGGCATGGCGGCGACGATATCGACCGGATCGGCGATCAGCGATTCCACCGAGACCTTGGGGTCGGAGATGCGGTTGACGAAGGAGGAGTTCGCGCCGTTCTCGAGAAGACGGCGGACGAGATAGGCCAGCAGCGTCTCATGCGTGCCGACGGGCGCGTAGATGCGGCAGGGCCGGTCCAGCTTCTCCTTGCCGACGACCTCGTCGTAGAGCGGCTCGCCCATGCCGTGCAGGCACTGGAATTCATACTTGCCGACGGAGAAATCCGGGCCGGCGAGCTGGTAGATCGTCGCAAGGCTCTGGGCGTTGTGCGTGGCGAATTGCGGGAAGACGGCATCCGGCGCGGCCAGCAGCTTGCGGGCGCAGGCGACATAGGCGACGTCGGTATAGATCTTGCGGGTATAGACCGGGAAGCCTTCGAGACCATCGAGCTGGGCGCGCTTGATCTCGGCGTCCCAATAGGCACCCTTGACGAGGCGCACCATGACGCGCCGGCCGGAGCGGCGGGCAAGGTCGATGATGAAGTCGAGCACGAAGGGGCAGCGCTTGCCATAGGCCTGCACCACGAAGCCGAGGCCGTTCCAGCCCTTGAGGTCCTCGTCGAAGCAGAGGCCTTCAAGCAGGTCGAGCGAGAGTTCCAGACGGTCGGCTTCCTCGGCGTCGATATTGAGGCCGATATCGTAGCTCTTGGCGATGGCGGCGAGCGCCTTCACCTTCGGCAGCAATTCGCCCATGACGCGCTCGGCCTGCGCGCGGACATAACGCGGATGCAGCGCCGAGAGCTTGATGGAGATGCCGGGGCCGTCATAGATGCCGCGCCCGTCCGAGGCCTTGCCGATGGCGTGGATGGCCTTCTCGTAGTCGCGGTAGTAGCGCTCGGCGTCGGCGGCCGTCGTCGCGGCTTCGCCCAGCATGTCGTAGGAATAGCGGAAGCCGCGCGCTTCGAGCGGCTTGGAGCGCTTCAGCGCCTCCTCGATGGTCTCGCCGGTGACGAACTGCTCGCCCATCATGCGCATCGCCATGTCGACGCCGCGGCGGATGACCGGCTCGCCGGCGCGCGCGATGAGGCGCGTCAGCGCGGCGGAAAGGCCGCGGTCGTTGACGGTGGAGGTGAGCTTGCCGGTGACGACGAGGCCCCAGGTCGCGGCGTTGACGAACATCGACTTGCCGCCGCCGATATGGGAGGTCCAGTCACCCTCGGCGATCTTGTCGCGGATCAGCGCGTCGCGCGTGTCGGTGTCCGGAATGCGCAGCAGCGCTTCGGCAAGGCACATCAGCGCCACGCCTTCCTGGCTCGACAGCGAATATTCCTGCACCAGACCCTCGACGCCGGTGCCCTTGTGCTTGGCGCGCAGCGCCTCGATCAGCGTGCGGGCGGTGCTGCGGATGTCGTAGCGCTCGGCTTCCGTGACGCGGGCGCTAGCGACGAGCGGCGGCAGGCATTCGGTTTCCGGGCGGCGATAGGCGGCGGTGATGGCCTGGCGCAGTTCACTCTGCGGGCGGATCGGCGGGGCGAAATTGGCGAAGGGGTTCTGCATGGAAAGACCTATGAGACGCGGGGTTCGGTAGGAAATCAGCGGATGAAGGCAATCGACGGCTCGTCCCAGTCGGGGACGTCATGGAACTCCGGCGCGTGGTGGAGCAGGATGCTCGGCTCACCGCGCGCGGACCGCTCCGCCTTGATGCTGCAGGCCGCAACCAGCGCCCTTATGCCGAGCGGCTTGTAGTGGCTGAGAAGGTCCGGCCGCATGCTATCATCGAAGCTCTTGTCGTGCACCATCATCCCCCTGTGCTTGACGCCGGATCGCCGCGCGCGCCGGCCGCATCGAAGACGGCCGGATCTTGCATGGTCGATCCGGGAAACTGGCGCGGACAATATCACGATGCTGAAAAACAAATGGACTTCAAATTGTCTTCGTTTAGGCTGATCGCATCTATTTTTTGAAGAATGGAGGGCGATTTGCCTGATATTTCCCATGTGGATGGGTCGTTGGACGCCTTCGACCGGAAAATCCTCGAGGAACTCACGGAAAACGGCCGCATCCCCGTCGCGGAGCTGGCGGAAAAGGTGGGCCTCTCCAAGACGCCCTGCCAGAACCGCTTCAAGCGGCTGATCGCGGAAGGCTTCATCCAGGGCTTCAAGGCGATCCTCAACCCGTCGAAGATGAACCTCGACCATATCGCCTTCGCCGAGGTGAAGCTGACCAACACCCACGAGGAGGCGCTGAACAGCTTCAACGCGGCGGTCAAGAAGATCAAGGAAGTGGAGGAGTGCCACATGATCGCCGGCCGCTTCGACTATCTTCTGAAGATCCGCACCCGCGACATCAAGAAATACCGCCTCGTGCTCGGCGAGCGCATCTCGAACCTGCCTTACGTCGCCAATACCTCGACCAATGTGGCGATGGAGACGGTGAAGGAGCGGGGGTGACGAGCCGTTCGGCACGGCCACCCCGGAACATCGGGTGACGGCGGGCGTTTGCCGATATCGACGCTGATATCGTCAAGGGAGGCCGCCATGCCGGCAAAATCGAAAGCGCAGCAGAAAGCTGCGGGAGCGGCGCTCGCCGCGAAACGCGGCGACATGAAGAAGAGCGCGCTCAAGGGCGCATCACGGAGCATGGAAAAATCCATGTCGGAAAAGGAACTGGAGGAATTGGCCTCGACCAGCCACAAGGGCAAGCCTGAGCACGTATCGAAATCGGGCTGACGCGGGCGCCGTCAATCCTTCGGGCCGCGCCGGACGGGTTCCGGCGGCAGTTTTGCCTCGATGGCCGCAAGGCCCGCTTCGAGCTGCCGGAGGCCGTCCGCCAGAAGCCGCGCCATCTCCTCCTCATAGGCCCGGGCAAGTGTGATCATCTCGCCGTAGATGCGCTTGCCCGCCGGCGTCAGTTCCAGATGCTCGATGCGGCGGTCGCTCATGTCCTCGCTGCGCTTCAGCCAGCGCTTTTCCTCCAGCGCGCGCACCGCGCGGGACACCTTCGTCTTGTGCATGCTGGAATTGGCGCCGATCTCCGTCGCCGTCATGCGGCCATAGGACCCGAGGGCGGCGAGCGCGCGCCATTCCGGCCGGGTCATCCGGTAGCGGCTGCGATATTGCGCGGCAAAACGCTGGCTCACCCGCTCGGCCGCTTGGTTGAGCCGGTAGGGCAGGAAAGTCTCGAGCTTGAAATCCATGGCAGGCCGCCTTGATGGTTACAAAATGGACAGTTACATCTGCAACCATCTGATAAAGAGCCTTGCAGAGGAGGGCAAGCCATGGCGGAGAGCACCAGCAGCCTGAAATACATGCCGGGCTTCGGCAACGATTTCGAGACGGAATCCCTGCCGGGCGCGCTGCCGCAGGGCCAGAACAGCCCGCAGAAGTGCAATTATGGCCTCTATGCCGAGCAGCTTTCCGGCTCGCCCTTCACTGCCCCGCGCGGCACCAACGAGCGCTCCTGGCTCTATCGCATCCGCCCGAGCGTGCGCCACACCCGCCGTTTCTCCAATGCCAGCTATCCGCACTGGAAGACCGCGCCCTGCCTCGACGACCACTCCCTGCCGCTCGGCCAGCTCCGCTGGAACCCGCTGCCCGCGCCGGAGGAAACGCAGAATTTTCTCGAAGGCCTCCGCACCATGACGACGGCCGGCGACGTGCTGACGCAGGTCGGCATGGCCGCACACGCCTATACGTTCGATGCCGACATGGTGGACGACTATTTCTTCAATGCCGACGGCGAACTGCTGGTCGTGCCGCAGCTCGGCGCGATCCGCGTCTTCACCGAAATGGGCATCATGGATGTCGAGCCGCTGGAAATCTGCCTCATCCCGCGCGGCATGATGTTCAAGGTCTCGCGTATCGGCGAGGGCGATGTCTGGCGCGGCTATGTCTGCGAGAACTACGGCGCGAAGTTCACCCTGCCGGATCGCGGCCCGATCGGCGCGAACTGCCTTGCCAATCCGCGTGACTTCAAGACCCCCGTCGCCGCCTATGAGGACAAGGAGACGCCCTGCCGCGTGCACGTCAAATGGTGCGGCAAGTTCTACGTCACCGAGATCGGCCATTCGCCGCTCGACGTCGTCGCCTGGCACGGCAACTACACGCCGTTCAAATACGACCTTCGCACCTATTCCCCGGTCGGCGCGATCCTCTTCGACCATCCCGATCCGTCGATCTTCACTGTGCTTACGGCCCCGACCGAGGAGGCCGGCACGGCGAATATCGACTTCGTCATCTTCCCGCCGCGCTGGATGGTGGCCGAGCACACCTTCCGCCCGCCGTGGTATCACCGCAACATCATGAGCGAGTTCATGGGCCTGATCCACGGCCAGTACGACGCCAAGGAGGAGGGCTTCGTGCCCGGCGGCATGAGCCTGCACAACATGATGCTGCCGCACGGCCCGGACGCGACGGGCTTCGAGAAGGCGTCCAACACCGAGCTGAAGCCCGTCAAGCTCGACCACACCATGGCCTTCATGTTCGAGACGCGCTTCCCGCAGCAACTCACCAGGTTCGCCGCCGAACTGGAGACGCTGCAGGACAACTATCTCGAATGCTGGGACGGTCTGGAACGCAAGTTCGACGGCACGCCGGGTATTAAGTGAACCTAACCACCCTGCCAGGCCTTCACGGCGTCCAGCGGCCAGACGAGCATCAGGATGTTCAGCGCCAGCCCGTCGCGGATGAGCCAGGTCGTGGTTGCCTCGAAGACGACGATGAGCGCGACGCTTGCCCAGACGGGCAGGCGCGAAGCGAGGAAGAAGCCGACGACCATCGCGAAAATATCCGCGCTGGAATTGATCACGCTGTCGCCGAAATAGTCGAGCGAGATCGTCGCTTCGCGGTAGCGGTTGATGATCATGTCGGTGTTTTCGAGGATTTCCCAGGCGCATTCCACGATGAGCGCCAGCGTCAGCCGCACATTGATGCCCGCCCTGGGGAGGATCAATGTGAAGAGGCCGTAGAACAGGATGCCGTGAATGATGTGGCTCGGCGTGTACCAGTCGGAAAGGTGCTGCGAGTTTTCCGAAGAAAACACCACGCCATGCCACAGTTTCACATATCCGCACTTGCAGATGAGCGGCTGACCCATCGTATAAAGGATGGCTGCCGTCGCGGCGATGAAGCCGGCGGTGATCAGCAGGGAATTTCGGACCGTGCGGTTCAAGCGGGATTTCCTTGGAGAGGCGATGCGGCGCGGATGCGGCGCATGCGGGTGGAGACAGGCGGCCGGAAGATGACACGATCCGCCGGCCGGAAACAAGATCGGGAGCGACACGCATGAAACTTGCGACACTGAAGGATTCCACCCGCGACGGCCGTCTGGTCGTCGTTTCGCGCGACCTGACGCGCTGCTCGGAAGTGGGCCATATCGCCCGCACCCTGCAGGCGGCGCTGGACGACTGGGCGCATGTCGCGCCACGGCTGGAACGGGTCGCCGAAGGGCTGGAAACCGGCTCGCAGCCGACAACCCGCTTCCACGAGCACGACGCAACCTCTCCGCTGCCGCGCGCCTACCAGTGGGCGGATGGCTCGGCCTATGTCAATCACGTCGAACTGGTGCGCAAGGCCCGCAATGCCGAGATGCCGGAGAGCTTCTGGACCGACCCGCTGATGTACCAGGGCGGCTCCGACAGCTTCCTCGGTCCGCGCGATCCGATCTTCGCTTCCGACGAGGCCTGGGGCGTGGACATGGAGGGCGAGATCGCCGTCGTCGTCGACGACGTGCCGATGGGCGCGAGCGTGGAAGAGGCGCGCGATGCGATCCGCCTCGTCATGCTCGTCAACGACGTCTCGCTGCGCGGTCTCATTCCGGGCGAGCTTGCCAAGGGGTTCGGTTTCTTCCAGTCGAAGCCGTCTTCCGCCTTCTCCCCCGTCGCCGTGACGCCGAATGAGCTGGGCGACGCCTGGGACGGCGGCAAGCTGCACCTGCCGCTCCTCGTCTCGCTCAACGGCAAGGCCTTCGGCAAGGCCAATGCCGGCGTCGACATGACCTTCGATTTCGGTCAGCTCGTCGCCCATGCGGCCAAGACTCGCCCGCTCGTCGCCGGCTCGATCATCGGCTCCGGCACGGTCTCCAACAAGCTCGACGGCGGTCCCGGCAAGCCGGTTTCCGAGGGCGGGGCGGGTTATTCCTGCATTGCCGAGGTCCGCACCATCGAGACGATCTCGACCGGTGCGCCGAAGACCCCCTTCATGAAGTTCGGCGACATCGTGCGCATCGAGATGAAGGACAAGTCCGGCCACTCCATCTTCGGCGCCATCGAGCAGACCGTGACGCGCTACGAAAAGGACTGACCCGATGAGCGAGGAGATCGTGCTCTACGACTACTGGCGCTCTTCCGCCAGCTATCGCGTGCGCATCGCGCTCGAAAGCCTCGGCCTCGCCTATAGGCGGGTCTCCGTGGACCTTCTGGCCGGTGAACAGCGCGCCCCGGAACACCGCGCCCGCAACCCGCAGGGCCTCGTCCCGGCGCTGGTGATCGACGGTCAGACGCTGACGCAATCCCTCGCCATCATCGAATATCTCTCGGAAACGCGCCCCGAGGCGCGTTTCCTCCCCGCCGATCCGCTCGGGCGGCAGCGCGTACGCACGCTCTCCTATGCCATCGCCATGGAAATCCACGCCGTCTGCAACACGGGCATCGTCGGCCACGTCATGGATATCACCGGTGGTGGAGACGAGGTTCGCAGCAACTGGATGAAGAAATTCATCGGCGAAGGCCTCGCCGCCGTCGAAGCCCTGCTCGACAACCCCGCCACCGGCACCTTCTGCCACGGCGACACCCCCACCATGGCCGACTTCTGCCTCGTCCCGCAGGTCTACAACGCCAACCGCTGGGGTGCCGACATATCCGGCCTGAAGCAGGTGCGCCGCATCGCCGAAACCTGCCTCGATTTACCGGCCTTCAAGGCGGCGCATCCGGAGGCGGCGAAGGGGGCTTGAGCTTTGAAAGGCGGATGAAGCGTGCTATATATACCCCTAGCAGTAAAGGGATATACCATGCCGCTCTATGTGAAGGATCAGGAAGTCGACAGGCTCGCCGACCGGCTTTCCGCTCTGCGCAAGGTCAGCAAGACCGAGGCGGTGCGGCAGGCTTTGGCGCATGAACTGGAGCGGGTTGAAAGCGAGCCGACGCTGGTGGAGAAGGCTGTCGCCATGACCCGAGCGCTGAACCAGAAGTATTCTCCGACTGGTCTCAAGGCCGATAAGGCCTTCATCGATAGCCTATACGAGGACTGATGTTTATCGATGCCTCGGCCATCGTCGCCATGATGGCGGATGAAAGCGATGCGACGATACTATCCGCGCGTTTGATGAGCGCTGGTACGAGGGTGACATCGCCGATGGCGCTTTGGGAAGCGTCTGTCGCTTACAGCAGGATTTTCGGACTTGAGCCGCAAGCGGCCTTGCGTGAGGTTCAGGCCTATATTCGTCCCTTCGATGTTACCGTCGCTGCGATCGAGCCGGCAATGACGGCGGCTGCCGTCGATGCCTATCAACGTTTCGGCAAGGGGCGTCATCCCGCGGGCCTCAATTTCGGCGATTGCTTCGCCTATGCCTGCGCCCGGCATTTCAACATGCCGCTGCTCTACAAAGGCGATGACTTCGCCAAAACGGATATCGAAGCCGCATAGAAACCGCCCCGCCGAAGCGGGGCGATTCGGGATCGTCAGGCGACATCCCCCATGCAGACGTATTTCAGCTCCAGATAATCATCCGCGCCGTGGGCCGAGCCCTCGCGGCCGAGGCCGGACTGCTTGATGCCGCCGAAGGGGGCGGCTTCGGAGGAGATGAGGCCGGTATTGACGCCGACCATGCCGTATTCCAACGCTTCCGCCACCTTCCAGACCTTCTTGAGGTCGCCGGCGAAGAAGTAGGCGGCAAGGCCGAATTCGGTGTCGTTGGCCTGCTCGATCACATCCTCGACCGTGTCGAAGCGGAAGAGCGGGGCGACGGGGCCGAAGGTCTCTTCCTTCGCCACCGTCATGCCGCGGGCGACGCCCTTCAGCACGGTCGGCTCGAAGAAAGTGCCCTTGCCCGTGACGCGCTTGCCGCCGGCAATGACCGTCGCGCCCTTGGAAACGGCGTCGGCGATGTGCGCCTCGACCTTGTCGATGGCGGTTTCCTCGATCAGCGGGCCGATGGTCGTGCCCTTGTCGAAGCCGTCGCCAACCGAAAGCTCGGCGACCTTCTTCGCCAGCTTCTCCGCAAAGGCGTCATAGACATTCGACTGCACGTAGAGCCGGTTGGCGCACACGCAGGTCTGGCCGGCATTGCGGTACTTCGAGGCCATCGCGCCTTCGACGGCGGCGTCGAGATTGGCATCGTCGAAGACGATGAAAGGCGCGTTGCCGCCAAGTTCCAGGCTGACCTTCTTGATCTGGTCGGAGCATTGACGCATCAGGATGCGGCCGACTTCCGTGGAGCCGGTGAAGGAGATTTTGCGCACCTTCGGATTGAAGCACAGCTCCTTGCCGATGGCGGGGCCATCGGTGCCGAGGATGATGTTGAAGGCGCCGGCCGGAATGCCGGCCTTTTCCGCCAGAACGGCAAGGGCGATGGCCGAAAGCGGCGTCTGCTCGGCCGGCTTGGAGACCACCGTGCAGCCGACGGCAAGCGCCGGGGCGGCCTTGCGCGCAATCATTGCGGCCGGGAAGTTCCAGGGCGTGATCGTACCGACGACGCCGACCGGCTGCTTGATGACGAGCATGCGCTTGTCGGCGGAGGGAGCCGGGATCGTCTCGCCGTTGATGCGCTTGGCCTCTTCCGCGTACCATTCGATATAGGAGGCGGCATAGAGGATTTCGCCCTTGGCTTCGGCCAGCGGCTTGCCCATTTCGGCGGTGAGGATGGCGGCGAGTTCATCGGCATTGGCGATGATCAGGTCGAACCACTTGCGCAGCAGCACGGAGCGGTCCTTGGCCGGACGGGCGGCCCAGAGCGGCTGGACCGCATAGGCAGCGTCGATGGCGGCGGCCGTCTCGCTCGCGCCCATTTCCGGCAGCGTCGCCAGCTTCTCGCCGGTCGCCGGGTTTAGGACGTCGAAGGTCGCAGCGCCGTTGCCGCCGATCCAGTTGCCGTTGACATAGCCGGCATCGCGCAGGAGGTCGGTCGACTTCAGGTGCTTCGTAAGAGCATCATGGAAAGCCATGGTTCGTTCCTTTGGGACATGGAAGGCCGTTCACCCGGGGCTATGCCCCGGGTGTCGCCTTGAGAGGATTGGGTTCGGTCGCTTGTGCCGGTCAGGCGCTGCGGGCTTCGACCATGGACGCTTCGAGAATGTCGAGCGCCTCGGCAAAAACCTCGTCCTGGATGGTGATCGGCGCGAGGAAGCGGATGACGTTGCCGTGTACGCCGCAGGTGAGCAGGATCAGGCCCTTTTCGAGGGCTTTCAGGCGCACCTTGTTGGCGAAGTCGGCGCTCGGCTGCTTCGTGGCGACGTCGTTGAATTCGACGGCGTTCATGAAGCCCGGGCCGCGGATGTCGACGATTTCCGGAATCTTGTCCTGCAACGAGGCGAGGCGCTGCTTGAGGCGCGCGCCGAGGTTTTCAGCACGGTTGCACAGGTCCTCGTCCTTGATGACGTCGAGAACGGCATGGGCCGCCGCAACGCCGATCGGGCTGCCGGCATAGGTGCCGCCGAGGCCGCCCGGGCCGGGGGCATCCATGATTTCCGCACGGCCGGTGACGGCCGCAATGGGGAAGCCGCCGCCGAGGCCCTTGGCCATGGTCATCAGGTCGGCCGCGATGCCGTAATGCTCCATGGCGAACATCTTGCCGGTACGGGCAAAGCCGGTCTGCACTTCATCGGCGATGAGCAGGATGCCGTGCTGGTCGCAGATCTCGCGCAGCGCCTTCATGAAGCTGGCCGGAACCGGGTAGAAGCCGCCTTCGCCCTGCACCGGCTCGACGATGATCGCGGCGACGCGGTTCGGGTCGACGTCGGCGGCGAAGAGCTTCTTCAAGACGTTCAGCGACTGCTCGACCGTCGTGCCGTGGGCTTCGATCGGGAAGGGCGCGTGGAAGACGTCGCCCGGCATGGCGCCGAAGCCGACCTTGTAGGGCACGACCTTGCCGGTCAGCGCCATGCCCATGAAGGTGCGGCCGTGGAAGCCGCCCGAAAAGGCGATGACGGCCTGGCGGCCGGTGGCGGCGCGGGCGATCTTCACGGCGTTCTCGACGGCTTCCGCGCCGGTCGTGACGAAAATCGTCTTCTTGGCGAAGTTGCCGGGGGTGACGGCGTTCAGGCGCTCGGCCAGTTCGACATAGTTCTCGTAAGGCACGACCTGATGGCAGGTATGCGTGAAGCGGTCGAGCTGCTTCTTGACGGCCTCGATGACGCGCGGGTGACGGTGACCGGTATTGACCACGGCGATGCCGGCGGCGAAATCGATATAGCGATTGCCTTCCTTGTCCCAGATTTCCGCATTCTCCGCGCGGTCTGCATAGATCTGCGTGGTCATGCCGACGCCGCGCGAAATGGCGGCGTTCTTGCGGTCTGTCAGAGGCGTGGCGGTCATGGCGCTATCCTGAATCTGGAGGCTTCGTTTTGCGGGATTTGCATTAACTTGCATTTTTTCTGCAAGTCTCAAGTGGAATTCCTACATTTTTTCTGCAAGAATGCAATGGCATTTTACGAGCGCAATGCGACGGAATTTCAAACCCCGCGCGGCTCACGCGGGAATGCGATAGAACGATACCACAGAATCAGGGATTTGACGCGATGGGTTCCGGCGAGCCGGTGCATTACAAGGTGGCGGAAGCCGCGCGGATTGCCGGCGTTTCGGCCTCCACGCTCAGGCTCTGGGAGGCGCAGGGCCTCGTCGTGCCCGGCCGCTCGGATACCGGCCACCGGCAATACAGCGCCGAGGACGTTGCGCGGCTGAAGCGCATCGCCTGGTATCGCACCGAACGCGGCCTCAACCCCGCCGCCATCCGCGAGGCGCTGGAGGCCGAGGAGCCGGCGACGGATACCGGCGCATTCGAGGGCGACGCGCCGCAGGGCGTCGGGCGCAAGCTGCGCAGCCTGCGCCATGCCGCCGGCAAGACGCTGGAGCAGGTCGCCGGCGATATCGGCGTCGCAACTTCCGTTCTCTCCACCTTCGAGCGCACCTCGCAGGGCGTGACCTTCCGCGTGCTGCACGACCTTGCCGATTACTACGGCACGACCGTCTCGAAGCTCTCGGGCGAGGAGGAGCAGGACAACCGCTCCATCGTCCGGGCGGGAGAATGGAAGCTGTGGCCGGAGACATCGCCGGGCGTCACCGTGCAGGTGCTGGCCGATGGGCGCAACATGATGGACTGCCACCGCTTCGTGCTCGCCCCCGGCGCGTCGAGCGATGGCGCGTACCGGCACGACGGCGAGGAGTTCGTCCATGTACTTGCCGGCCGCATCGAGATCGTGCTCGACGGCCACGAGTTCCACGACCTCGGCCCCGGCGACAGCCTCTATTTCGAAAGCTGCCGGGGACACGCCTGGCGCAACCGCCACGACAGCGAGACGGTGCTGATCTGGATCAATACGCCGCCGACCTTCTGAGCTTGACGCGCCGCCGGCCATGGGGTTCCTGTCCGCAGCGTCTGAAAAACAGGAGAAAGCCATGGCGAAATCCATCCATTCCATGATCCGCGTGCTGGATGAGGGAAAATCCGTGGACTTCTATGGCAGGGCCTTCGGTCTTGCCGTCGCGGAAAGGCTCGATTTCGAGACCTTCACGCTCATTTATCTCAGCAATGCGGAAAGCGAATTCGAGCTGGAGTTGACGGTCAACAAGGGCCGTACCGAACCCTACCAGCTTGGCGATGGCTACGGCCATTTCGCGGTTTCGGTCGGCGATCTCGATGCGGAGCACGCCCGCATGCGCGATCTTGGCCTTGCGCCCGGCAAGATCGTCGACTTCAACCGCGACGGCGGCCTCCTGGCCCGTTTCTTCTTCGTCACGGATCCGGACGGCTACAAGATCGAGGTCCTGCAGCGGCACGGCCGCTTCAAGTAGAGGGCGCGCGCCGCTTCAACTGCTGTTCGCGGAAGAAGATGAAAAGGCCTGAGGCGACGATGAAGCCGGCGCCCACCAGCATGGCCGGGCGCGGCATGTCGCCGAAGAACATCCAGCCGAAGACCACGGCCCAGAGCAGCAGCGTATATTGCAGCGGCACGACGGTTGCGGCATCCGCCAGCTTGAGCGAGCGGTTGACCAGCATATGTGCGCTCATCGCCACGATGCCGAGCAGGCTCAGCAGGCCGAAATCGACGCCGCTCACCGGCGCCCAGCCGGCGGGATCGGCAAGGCACATGACGGCGGCGAAGATGCCCGCGCCGGCGACCTGCCAGAAGACCAGCGTCGTATCGGGCGCGGCGCGCAGCGACCGGCCGAGCACCATGGCAAGGCCGAAGGCGATGCTGCCGGCCAGCGCGATCAGGGCCGGCAGGGTGAAGGTTTCCTTCGAGGGCGAAAGCGCGATCAGCACGCCGACGAAGCCGACGATGATCGCCGTCCAGCGCCGCCAACCGACCTTTTCGCCCAGCATGAAGGAGGAAAGCGCGGCGACATAGATGGGGGCGGCGAGCCAATAGGTCATGGCGTCGGCAAGCGGCATATAGGCGACGGCGAAGTAGAAGCCCGAGGCTTCGAAGGCGAAGAGGGCGGCGCGCAGCAGATGCAGCCTCGGCCGGTCGACCTCGATCAGCCGCCGCCAGCCCACCCGCCAGAAGAAGGGGGCGAGAACGACGAGCGCGGCAAAGCTGCGGATCAGCATGAGCTGGCCGACGGAATAGGTCGCGACCAGCCATTTGCCGAGCACGTCGTTCAGCGAGAACATCACCATGCCGAGCAGCATCAGCAGCACGCCGAGACGGGCGGAGCCGGAGGCGGATGGGGAGGCGGCGATATCGGACATGGCGGAAACCCGGATATTGGAACGGCAGGGCTTTGGCACATTCCACCCGGCCGATCCAATCAGCAATTTTGATGGCTCGATCAGCCGCGTCGGGCGACGAGGATGCCGGCGAGCACGATCAGGCCGCCGACAGCCTGCAGGAGGCCGATGGGTTCCGACAGGAGAAGCCAGGCGAGGATTGCCGCGACGACGGGTTGCAGGAGCAGCGTCAGCGAGGAGAAGGCCGTCGGCAGATAGGCGAGGGCGTAGGTCACCAGCCCCTGTCCGCCGACATGGCTGATGAAGGCAAGGCCCAGCACCATGGCCCAGCCGAAGAGCGTTACCGGCACCATGCCGCTCTCGAAGAAGAAGGCGAGCGGCAGCATGCAGACGGCGGCCGAGAAGGTCGTCCAGATCATGATGCGCAGGGTGGAGAAGCGCGAGCGCACATGGCCGAGCGACAGCATGTAGCAGGCATAGAAGATCGCAGCGACGATGGCCGTCGCATCGCCCGCAAGCTGCCCGCCGCCGATGGCTGCCGGCCCGCCCTTCAGCACGATCACGCCGATGAGCGCCAGCGCCAGTCCTGCGAGGAAGACCGGGGTGATGCGCGTGCGGAATATGAGCCAGGAGCCGATCGTCACGAAGACGGGCGCGAGGTTGGCGAGCAGCGTTGCATTGGCGACGGAGGTCATGGTGAGCGAGAGGTGCCAGGCGGCAAGGTCGATGGCGAGGAATGCGCCGGGCAGCGCCAGGAAAAGGTAGTCGCGGAGGCCGGCGGGCGTCTCGTCCGCCTGCTTCGTCACGCGCGAGATCAGGAGGAAGGGCAGCAGCGCCAGCGAGACGCGCCAGAAGGCCGTGGCCATCGGCCCCACCTCGGAAAGTCGCACGAAGATCGGCGACCCGCCGATGGCGGCGCCCCCGATGAGAAGGGCGATCAGGGCAAGGCGGCTATGGCGGGAGGCGGCAAGTGACGACACGATGGCAGTCCGAATGGGGAGGGTGCCAGCGAGCTATCAGACCGCACCGGTTTGAACCAGATGGCGGGCGCTAATTTAGGGGGAATCTTTCGGGTGCCGAGGGCTTCGGCGAGCCGCTCTCCACTCTCTCCGTCATCCTCGGCCTCGTGCCGGGGATCTGCCAACCTATCGAAGATCGCGAGGTTCGCAGATGCCCGGGGTAAGCCCGGGCATGACGAAAGAGAGGGGGCAGATGTTTAGCGGCGTCCTGTCGGACGCCGCCTTTGGGCCTGTCTCAGGCTGCGTCCGGCCGGTGAACCGTCTTCACTTCAAGGAAGTCCTCGAGGCCGAACATGCCGCCTTCGCGACCGTTGCCGGACTGCTTGAAGCCGCCGAAGGGGCTGCCGTAGCGGTGCGGTCCGCCGTTGATATGCACCATGCCGGCGCGAAGGCGGGCGGCGACGCGCTCGGCGCGGTCGGGGTTGCCCGTCTGCACATAGGCGGCAAGGCCATAGGCCGTGTCGTTGGCGATCGCGATGGCTTCCTCTTCCGTGTCGAAGGGGATGATCGCGAGAACCGGGCCGAACACTTCTTCCCGCGCGATGCGCATGTTGTTGTTCACATCGGCAAAGATCGTCGGCTTGACGAAATAGCCGGTCTCGAAACCGTCCGGCTTGCCGGGGCCGCCGACGAGAAGCCGCGCGCCTTCGGCAACACCCGCCTCGATCAGCGCCTGCACCCGGCCGAACTGGATATGCGAGACGAGCGGGCCGATATGCGTGCCCTCTTCCTCCGGGTTGCCGACGGTGGCTTCCTTGCCGGTACGCTCGGCGATCTCGACCACCTTGTCGTAGACCGAGCGTTCGACGAGCATGCGGGTCGGCGCGTCGCAGGACTGGCCGGAATTGTTGAAGCATTCGCGGATGGTGCCGGAAACGCGGTCTTCAAGGTCGGCATCGGCGAAGACGAGATTCGGCGACTTGCCGCCCAGTTCCAGCGTCACGCGCTTGACCGTTTCGGCCGCATCCTTGCTGACGGCGATGCCGGCGCGGGTGGAGCCGGTGAAGGACATCATGTCGACGTCCTTGTGCTTGGAAAGCGCCGCGCCGCATTCGATGCCGTCGCCGTTGACGAGGTTGAACGTGCCCGCCGGGAAGCCGGCCTCATGCACCATCTCGGCATAGAGCATGGCGTTGAGCGGGGTGAATTCGGAAGGCTTCAGCACGCAGGTCGAACCCGTGGCGAGCGCCGGAACCACCTTCAGCGCGATCTGGTTGATCGGCCAGTTCCAGGGTGTGATGAGGCCGCACACGCCGATGGGTTCGCGGCGCACGACGTCGCCGTTCGGCAGCACTTCGCGGTTCTTGAGGCGCTTCAGCGCATCGATGAAGCCCTGGAGGTGGCCGACGCCGACATCGGCCTGCTGCTCGGTGCTCATGGTGATCGGTGCGCCGAGTTCGAGCGTGATGGTGCGGGCCATCTCGTCATAGCGGCGCTTGTAGATTTCCAGCAGCTTTTCGAGCAAGGCGAGGCGCTCTTCCACGCTGGTCTGGCTGTAGGTCGCAAAAGCCTTCTTGGCGGCGGCGACGGCGCGGTCGATATCGGCGGCGGTGCCCATGGTGATGACCGCGACCGGCTTTTCCGTCGCCGGGTTGATCACGGTGAGGTCATTGGGCTTCAGCGGGTCGACCCACTGGCCGTCGATGTAGAATTTGCGCTTGTCGAGCATGCTTTTCTCCCGTCACTTCTGTTTTTCGTCGAGCCAGCCGCGGATGAGCTGGCGATAGCGTTCCCTGCCGAAACTTGGAAAATGGCCGCCATGCACCAGCCGCACCGGCAGGGTCAGGAGCCGTTCCATCGAGGCGATATAGTCCGTCAGGTCGGAATGGTAGGTGTCCTCGATCAGCGGGCCATCGTAGACGATGTCGCCCGAGAACAGAATTTCGGTCGCCTTTTCATAGAGCGCAATACCCCCTGGGGAGTGGCCCGGCGTATGGATGACTTCGAACTGCCGGTCGCCGAGATCGATCACGTCGCCGTCTTCGAGAATGCGCGTCGCAGGCGCCTTCTTCACGGCGTAGCATTTCGAGCAATAGGGTTCGGGCGGCAGCGCGTCGAAAATCTCGTCGGTGACGTAGGGATCGGCCAGCGTGTTCTCCCGCGTCGGATTGGCGAGAAGATCGGCCTCTGCCGAATGCACCGCGCGGCACTCGAATTCGTGGTGGCAGCCGATATGGTCGAAATGCGTGTGGCTCGCCACTGCGATCAGCTCTCGCTCCGTGACGAGCGGCACCCATTCCCGAAGCGAGACGACGCCCATGCCGCTATCGACCAGCATGTCGCGGGCGCGCCCGCGGATGTGCCAGACGTTGCAGCGGTAGAATTCCTGGATATAGGGCTCGGAAATAGCGGTCACGTCGTCGTCGAGGCGACGAACGCTGTACCAATCCTCCGGCCGGATGCGTTGCATCGATCCTAAACTCCCGCCCCGTCCTGAAGCACGACGATGCTATCCGCCTTCAGCCGAAGGTCAAGCTCCGCGCCGACCTCCGGCGTTTCGGTCTGCGGCAGATGGGCGGTGAGCGCCGTGCCGCCAGCGGCGACATGGCAGCGGTGATGCGTGCCGAAGAAGGCGCTGCCGGTGATGCGCCCATGGCCGAGCGAGACGGTGGGCACATCGGCATTTGCGGACCGGAAATGCTCCGGGCGGATGCAGAGCGTGACCGCGCTGCCGGTTAGGGGGAAGCCGGAGACGAAGGTGGAAGCCGGCAGCATGGCGCGGCCGAGCGCGGTTTCCACTTCCGCTTCGCTGGCGGCGGTGCGGATGACCTTTGCCGGCAGGAAATTGGCCTCGCCCATGAAGCCGGCGGAAAACAGCGAGCGCGGGCGCATGTAGATCGAGGCCGGCGTGCCGACATCCTCGATACGACCCTTGTTCATCACGACGATGCGGTCGGCGATCGCCATCGCTTCCTCCTGGTCGTGGGTGACATGCACGAAGGTGGTGCCGACGCGCTTCTGGATCGCCTTCAATTCGTCCTGCATCTGCCGGCGCAGTTTCAGGTCCAGCGCGCCGAGCGGCTCGTCGAGCAGCAGCACGTCGGGATCGACCGCTAAGGCCCGGGCGAGCGCCACGCGCTGACGCTGGCCGCCCGAAAGCTCGTGCGGCTTCTTGGCGGAGGACGCCTTGAGGCCGACGAGATCGAGATAGGAGAAGGCCTTCTCGTAGCGCTCCGCCTTGCCCATGCCACGCATGCGAAGGCCGAAGCCGACATTGTCGCGCAGGCACATATGCGGGAAGAGCGCATAGTCCTGGAACATGGTGGTCGTCGGTCGTTTGGCCGGCGAGACATAGGTCATGTCGCGCCCGCCGATGGCGACCGTGCCCGAGGTCGGCTCGATGAAGCCGCCGAGAATGGAGAGCAGGGTGGTCTTGCCGCAGCCCGACGGGCCGAGCAGCACGATGAACTCGCCCGCCGCGATATCGAGCGAGACGTCGTCCAGCGCCCGGAACGCGCCGAACTCCTTGGTGGCGTTCTTGATGGAAACGTCGGCGGTCATGAGGGTTTCCCGGTTTTTCTGAAGACCGTCAGTTCCATGAGGACGAGGAACACGACGGAGATGAGGAAGACGACGCTGCCGATAGCGTTTGTCTTGGGATCGAGGCCGGAGCGCAGCATGCTCCAGATCTCGACGGGCAGCGTCACGTCGAAGCGCGACAGCAGGAAGGCGACGATGAACTCATCCCAACTGAAGGTGACGGAAAGGAAGAAGGCGGCGAGGATCGACGGCAGCAGCATGGGCGCGGTGACGAGCAGCATGACCTGCCAGTCCTTCGCCCCGAGGTCGCGCGCCGCCCGCTCGATATTCACCTGATGCCCGCCCATCGAGGCGTAGATGATGGCGAAGCAGAGCGGCAGGTTGATCACCACATGGCCGATGCCGACCGTCACGAGCGAAAGCCGCATGCCCGTCACGTTCAGCATGGAGAGGAGGCCGAGGCCGATGATCAGCGTGCTGACGGTCATCGGCGCGACGATGAGGCCGCGCAGGAGGGCGGAGGCCGGCAGCGTGTAGCGGGCGAAGGCGTAGGCCGCGAGGAAACCGAGGATGCACGCGACGGCCGAGGAGATGACCGCCACCAGCAGCGAATTGCCGAGCGCCGCCATCAGCTTGCCGTCGGAAAAGACCGCCTCGTACCAGCGCAGCGTCAGCCCGTTCAGCGGCGGCACCGGCAGCGTCCCGTCCTGGAAGGAGAAGAGCACCAGCACCACGACGGGCAGGAAGATGAAGAGATAGATGAGGCCGGCATAGAGCGCGGCGAGGGCGGTGGAAAGCTGCCGCATGGATCAGGTCCTTTCCATCTTCAGCCAGCGCGCGCAGGCGATATAGGCGAGCGTCACCACCGCCATCAGCACCAGCGAAAGCGCCGCCGCCATCGGGAAATCCGCCCGCCGGCCGAGTTGCAGCATGATGACCTGCGGCAGCACCAGCTCGTTGTTGCCGCCGAGAATCTGCGGCGTGATGTAGTCGCCGATGCACAGCACGAAGGTCAGGAACGCGCCGACCATGATGCCCGGCAGCGTCAGCGGCAGCACGACATGCCAGAAGGTCTGGAAGGCGTTCGCCCCGAGGTCCGCCGCCGCGCGGCGATAATTCGGCGAAAGCTGGATGAGGTTGGCGTAGATCGTCAGCGTCAGCAGCATGACGAAGAAATGCACGAAGCCGATCACCGTGCCGGTGCGATTGGCCGAAAGCTCCAGCGGTTCGGCGATGATGCCGATGGAGAGTAGCGTCTGGTTGACGACGCCGCCCTTGGAGAGCACCAGCAGCCAGGAATAGGAGCGCACCACATAGGAGGTCCAGAACGGCAGGATCGCCATGACGAGGGCGAAGCGCTGCCATTTC
Source organism: Shinella zoogloeoides (assembly GCF_020883495.1). NCBI lineage: Bacteria > Pseudomonadati > Pseudomonadota > Alphaproteobacteria > Hyphomicrobiales > Rhizobiaceae > Shinella > Shinella zoogloeoides. Next base: position 118,525 of record NZ_CP086611.1, read on the forward strand.
TTCGGCACCCGCTCGGCGATGATCCAGGCAAGCGGATAGGCGAGTAGCACGGAAATGACGGTGACGGTCGCGGTGATTTCCAGCGAGACCACCAGCCCCTTGAAGAAATGCGCCTTCTGGAAGAAGGCGACATAGTTGTCGAGCGTCCAGGTCGCGACGATCTCGCGCCCCTGCCGCGTCCAGAAGCTGATCGCCACCATGTAGGCGAAGGGCACGAGGAAGAACAGCGCGGTCCAGAGCAGCCCCGGCAGGGCAAAGGCCCATGCCTTGCGGCGCTCCGCGCGTTCGAGGGCTGTGGCGGTCATGGGGTGGGTCTCCGTTCGCGCTTTACGGACGCGCCCTACGGCTTCGCCCTTCATCCGCCCGCCGGCATATTCTTCCCGCAGGCGGGGAAAAGGTATATGCCGCACCGTATCCCACCCTGTCACAGTTCACAGGGCAAGTCCCCTCTCCCCGCTTGCGGGGAGAGGGGTAGGGTGAGGGGCAACCTTGTGAAGCAATCTGCGTGCGTGGCGGTATGCTTCGTGCCTTACTGCTGCAGCATCTCCGTCCAGATATCCTGCATCGCCGCATCCATGTCGGCATCCGCCACCGGATAGAGCTGCGAATTCTTCAGGTATTCCGGCTGCTTGTCCCAACGCAGCGCCGTCTTCTGCTGGTCGGTGAGGTGCTCGCCGGCCTTGGCGTTCGCCGGCATGGCCCAGTAGCAGGAGGAGGTCGCAAGCCGTGCCTGCCCCTCGGGGCTGACGATATACTGCACGAATTTCAGCGCCAGATCCTGCTTTTCGGAATTCTTGAACACGCCGATGGACTGCGCCCAGCGCAGCGCGCCCTGCTTGGGGATCGTCCAGTCGAGATTCGGCTTTTCCGCCGAAAGCCCGGCCGTCAGCCACTCGCCGCCGCCGGCGACGATGTCGACTTCGCCGGTCGCCAGCGCCGTCTGCGAGGCGACGACGTCGCTCACCTGGCGGGAGACTTTCTTCATCTCGAAGAGCTTTTCCTTGATCGCCGGCAGGTCGTCCTGCGTGAGGTCGGCCGTCTTCTTGCCGATGGCGACGCCCGTCAGGCCGACCATGGGAAGATAGTAGTCATAGAGCGCGATACGGCCCTTGTACTTGTCCGACCACATCACCGTGAGGTCTTCCATGTCGGCCGGGTCGACCTTCGTCTTGTCGTAGGAGATCGTGTTGTAGCCGAACTTTTCCGTGACGGCGTAGACCTTGCCGTCGCGGGTCGTCGTCTCGTCCATGCGCACTTCGGGGAAGAGGTCGCCGAGCGGCAGCTTGTCGGCCGGCATTTCGCCGAGAATGTCCATGTCGATGGCGCGCGGCACGTCGACGGCGTCGATGACCAGCACGTCCCAGTCGCCCGGACGGGACTGCTCGATGATCGAGATCGCCGCGCCCGTGCCCTCGTATTCCTTGAGGTTCACCTTGACGTTGTTGGCCTTCTCGAACGGCTCGACCAGCGCCGGGTCGGTGTGGTCGCACCAGACGAGGGCGTTCAGCTCGTCCTGCGCCATCGCCCCGGCGGGTACAAGGGTGGCGGCTGCTGCGGTGGCAAGAAGCATGCGGCGGGCGAAGCCGCCGGAAACGGTTTTCGTCATCGTCTTTCCCTCTGGCTGAAGGCGCGTGGCCTTGCTTGTGACGCTCGTTGCGGCGTCTTGAGAAAAAGATTGAACGAGTTCATTTTTTAAGTCAATCTCATTTTTGAAGAGATTCAGCGGAGGTTCCCATGGCCGGATTGCGGGCGAAACAGAAGGCGGACAAGACGCGTCGTATCCTCGATTCCGCGGCCACCCTGTTCCGCGAGCAGGGTTATGACAGCGCCCGCATCGAGGACATTGCGGAGATGGCCGAGGTCTCCGTCGGCACACTCTACAACTATTACCAGAACAAAGGCGATATCCTCGTCGCCACCGTGGCGATGGAGGTGATGGAGGTGCTGGAGGGCGGCGCGCGCATCGTTGCAAGCCCCCCGCTCAATGTCGCCGAGGCGTTGCAGACGCTGATCGAGCAATATTACGACCATTCCCTCGTCTATCTCTCCAAGGAGATGTGGCGCACGGCGATGGCGATCTCCATCCAGCAGCCCGAAACCCCGCTTTCCCGCCGCTACACCGAGCTGGACGGCCAGCTTTGCGCCCAGGTCGTGCGGCTTGTGGAGACCCTGCAGGCGCGCGGCGTCGTTCATGCGGGCGTGGACGCCAGGGCCATGGGCGAGGTCTTCTTCAACAACCTCAACATGATGTTCATCGAGTTCTGCAAGGTGGACGCCATGTCGATCGAGGAACTGAAGGCGCGCGTCGAGGCCCAGCACGCGCCGATTGCCGCCCTTATCAGCTCCGTCAAGATCGTCTGACCCCGGAAACCCGTATGACCGACCCGCAAGCCGCCGTCCTTGCCGCCGCCGACGCACTGGTGGCCGCCTTCGCCCGCCACGACCGCGCCGCCTATTTCGCCGCCTTCGCCCCGCAGGCGACCTTCCTCTTCTACAATCTCGACCGCCCCCTCGACGGCCGCGCCGCCTATGAGGACGAATGGGCGCTCTGGGAGGAACGCGACGGTTTTCGCATCCACGCCTGCCGCTCGACGGACCGCCACGTCCAGCTTCTCGGCGAGGTCGCCATCTTCACCCACGCCGTCGAGACGGAGCTTTCGATAGGTGGCGAAAGGCTGACGAACCACGAACGCGAAACCATCGTCTTCGCCCGCGATCCCGCCGGCCGCTGGCTCGCCGTGCACGAGCACCTTTCGGCGGCGGCATAGTACATACGAAAGTGTGTACGTCACGTCGTTTCTGTGCTATGCCTCCATAGAAGGAGAACGCCATGCACAAGACCCGTGTCTTTCGAAACGGCAATTCCCAGGCGGTCCGTATCCCGTCGGACCTCGCTTACGACAACACCGATGTCGAGATGGAAATCGAGCGCGTCGGCGATGAATTGCGCATCCGCCCGGCAAGGCGTTCGCTTGCCGGGGTTCTCGACCGCTTCGCGCGTTTCTCGCCGGATTTCATGGCCGAGGGGCGCGGTGAGCAGGGGCAGGCGGAGCGGGATACGCTGTAATGCCGCGCTACATGCTCGACACGAACATGTGCATCTACCTGATGAAGAACCAGCCGGAAGCGGTGGCGCGCCGCTTTGCGGCATGCCAGGTAGGCGATGTCGTGATGTCCGCCATTACCTATGCCGAATTGCAATACGGCGTTGCCGTTGCGCGCGATCCGGCGCGGGAAGGCGGCAACCTCAAGGATCTCGTGGAGCTGATCCCCGTCCTGCCCTTCGACCGGCTCGCGGGGGACGCCTATGGACCGGCGCGTCTGGCGACGCGCGAGCGCAGGTCCGATCATCTCGACAAGCTGATCGCCGCGCACGCCATCGCGGCCGACGCCGTGCTCGTCACCAACAACATTCGCGACTTCACGGCCTATCCCGATCTCCGGCTCGAAAACTGGCTGGACAGCTAATTAACAGCACTCCTCCTCGCCCTTCCCGCGCGCAAGCTGCTCCAGGATTGGGCAGTCCGGCCGGTCGTCGCCGTGGCAATGGGCGGAGAGGTGTTCCAGCGTGTGTACCATCTCCTGCAGAAGCTGCATCTTGGCCTTCATCTCGTCGATATGTGCGCTGGCGATGCGCTTGACGTCGGCGGAGGCGCGGGCGCGGTCCTGCCAGAGGGTGAGGAGGTCGCGGATCTGGGCGATGGAGAAGCCGAGGTCGCGGGCGCGGCGGATGAAGGAGAGCGTGGAGAGGTCCTTGGGGCCGTAGACGCGGTAACCGGAGCCGGTGCGGCCGGCGGCGCGGATGAGGCCGATCTGTTCGTAGTGCCGGATCATCTTGGCGGTGACGCCTGTCGCCTCCGCCGCTTCGCCGATATTCATGCCGTTGCTCCCGTAAAGCGTTTCAGCCGCAGCGCGTTGGTAACCACGAAGACGCTGGAGAGCGCCATGGCGCCCGCCGCCAGCGCCGGCGAAAGCTGGATGCCGAAGGCCGGGTAGAAGAGGCCGGCGGCAAGCGGAATGAGCGCGACATTGTAGCCGAAGGCCCAGAAGAGATTCTGGCGGATGTTGCGCATCGTCGCCCGCGACAGGGCGATGCCGGTGGCGACGCCCCGCATGTCGCCGGCCATCAGCACCACGTCGGCGCTTTCGATGGCGACGTCCGTGCCGGTGCCGATGGCGATGCCCGTATCGGCGGCGGCGAGCGCCGGTGCATCGTTGATGCCGTCGCCGACGAAGGCGACCTTTTTCGCGCCGCCCGCCGAAAGGTCGCGCACCGCCGCGACCTTGCCGTCCGGCAGCACCTCCGCCTTCACTTTGGTGATGCCGAGCTTGGCCGCGACAGCCTCGGCGGTGCGGCGGTTGTCGCCGGTGATCATCGCCACCTCGATGCCGAGCGCCTTGAGGCTGGCGACGGCCTCTTTCGTCGTCGGCTTCACGGGATCGGTGACGGCGAAAAGGGCGGCGAGCCTGCCGTCGACGGCAGCGTAAAGCGGCGAGGCGCCTTCGGCGGCCAGCCGCTCGGCATCGCCGGCGAAGGGCGCGACATCGAGGCCGCGCGCCTGCATGAAGCCGACCGAGCCGGCCTCCACCTTGCGGCCTGAAACCTCGGCGAAAATACCCTGTCCCGAAGTGGTGACGAAACTGGAGGCAGCCGGAAGCTCGATGCCCTCGGCCACCGCCGCCTCATGGATGGCGATGGCGATCGGGTGCTCGGAATGCACCTCGGCGGCGGCGACCAGCATGAGGACGTCCGCGCGCGAAAAACCTTCCGCCGGCACGATTTCCGTCAGCGTCGGATGGCCGAGCGTCAGCGTGCCGGTCTTGTCGACGGCGACGATATCGGTGCCCTCCAGCGTCTGGAGCGCCGTGCCCTGGCGGAAGAGCACGCCGAGTTCCGCCGCCCGCCCGGTGCCGGTGATGATGGAGGTGGGCGTCGCAAGCCCCATGGCGCAGGGGCAGGCGATGATGAGCACGGCGACGGCATTGACCAGCGCATGGGCGAGAACCGGGCTCGGCCCCAGCGCCAGCCAGAGGCCGAAGGTCAGAAGCGCGACGGCGATGACCGCCGGCACGAACCATTGCGTCACGCGGTCGACCAGCGCCTGGATCGGCAGCTTGGCCGCCTGCGCGTCTTCCACCATGCGGATGATCTGCGAAAGCACCGTATCGGCCCCGACGCGGGTGGCGCGGAAGGTGAGGGAGCCGGTCGTGTTGACCGTGCCGCCTGTCACCCGGTCGCCCGTCTGGCGCGCGACGGGCATCGGCTCGCCGGTGATCATGGATTCGTCGACATAGGAGCTGCCGTCCGTCACCTCGCCGTCGACCGGGACTTTCTCGCCTGGCCGCACCAGCACGATATCGCCGGGCACGACGCTTTCCAACGGCACGTCCTCGGCCTTGCCGTCGCGCAGCACGCGGGCCGATTTCGCCCGCAGGCCGGCAAGATGGCGGATCGCCTCGCCGGTGCGCCCCTTGGCGCGCGCCTCCAGATAGCGCCCGGCGAGGATGAGCGTCACGATGACGGCGGCTGCCTCGAAATAGACATTGGCCGTGCCGCCCGGCAGCAGGCCGGGCGCGAAGGTCGCGACGGTGGAAAAGCTCCAGGCGGCGAAGGTGCCGATGACGACGAGCGAATTCATGTCCGGCGCAAGGCGCCGCAGGCTCGGAATGCCCTTGCGGAAGAAGCGCAGCCCTGGGCCGAGAAGCACAAGCGTCGCCAGCACGAACTGGATCACCCGGCTCGTCTGCATGCCGAGCGTTTCATGGATGGTATGGCCGAAGGAGGGGAAGGCGTGCGCGCCCATCTCCATGACGAAGAGCGGAGCGGTGAGGACGGCGGCGATCACGAGATCGCGCCGCAGGGTCTTCGCCTCGGCGGCCCGCCGGTCTTCCTCGGGGGCGGCGGCCGTCTCGCGAATGGCCCTGTATCCCGTCTTCTCGATGGCGGCGGCCAGATCCTCGAAGGAAGCCGTCCCCTTGAGAAGACGCACGCGGGCGCGCTCCTGCGCCAGATTGGCCGTGGCCTCCAGCACGCCGGGCACGGCCTTCAGCGCCTTTTCGACGCGGCCGATGCAGGAGGCGCAGGTCATGCCCTCGACGGGAAATTCCAGCACTTCCTCGGCGACGCCGTAGCCCGCCTTGCGCACCGCCTCGGCGACCGCCGCCGCATCGGGTGCGCCGGCAAAGGTCACGTCGGCCTTTTCCGTCGCGAGGTTGACGGCGGCGCCGGCAACGCCCGGCACCTTTTCGATGGCCTTCTCCACCCGGCGCACGCAGGAGGCGCAGGTCATGTCGGAGATGGAAAGCTTGATGGTTCGCTGGTCGTTTGCGGTGAGCATGGTGCACCTTTCATCCTGTCAGGATAGATCGTGCACCTTCCCATCATGTCAAGGTCAAGCGTCTTTTCGCCGCGTCACGCGTCGGCCGGCGAATAGCCCTCCGCCTCGATGACGGAGGCGACGGCGGCTCGGTCGCCGGCATTGGCGATGGAGACGCGCTTGGAGGCGAGGTCGATGTCGATCTTGGCGGACGGATAGGACGCGAGGACGGCGTTGGTGATCGTCTTGGCGCAGTGGCCGCAGGTCATGTCGGAAACGGTGAAGGCGAGGGTGGCGTCGTTGCTCATGGGCAGTCTCCTGTTATGTGCCCGCATGCTGAAGCCTTCCCCCATGGCAAGGTCAAGAGCCTATCCGAGAAGACGTCGCAGAAGGGTGAGGAACTGGTCGCGGGCGCGCGTGCCGCCCAGCCGCTCCAGACAGTCCGCCTCGAAATCCGCCTCGGCGCGCCGGGCGTCGGCCAGCAGGCTTTCCCCGTCCGGGGTCAGGTGGATGGCATGGGAGCGGCGGTCGTTCGGGGCGCTGCGTCGTTCCGTCAGGCACCGGCTTTCCAGCTCGTTCATCAGCACCACGAAATTCGCCCGCTGGATGCCGAGCGCCGCCGCAATCTCCGATTGCTTCCGCCCGGGATTCTGCGCGATGAGGGACAGGACGCTGAACTCGGCGGGGCGCAGGCTCAGTCTGGAAAAGTGCAGCAGGAAACGGTTCGTGAACTGGCCGTGCGCCCGCCGGAGCTGGTGCGTCACGCTTTGGGCGACGGCGGAGGTGTCGAGCGCGTCGTCGGGCGCTGGTTCGTAAGTTTCACTTATCTTTTCCAAGGCTTGGCGATCCCCGGCCGCGCCGGGCGGGTCCCGGCATGCGGTCTGGAGTGGACCATAAAGGTACAGATGGCCGGCGCAAGATACGCCTCGCACGATTGCAGGAATTTTCTACGCGCAATCCATGGATGAGAAATGTTTTTGCCAAAAACCAATTCCGCGCCCACGCCTGACGTTTATTTCAGATCGGCGTCACTCAATCCTTGATGGCAGGTCTCTCAATCGAGGGCGAATCGCCGGAGGCGGTCCTGCAGCAGGCCGATCGTGTCGACATCGGCATTGGCGAAGGCAAAGCGCAGATAGCCTTCCTGCCGCGCGCCGAAATAGCTGCCGGGAAGGCAGAGGATGCCGGCTTCCTTGGCGAGCTTCTCCGCCACCCTTGCCGAGGAGACGCCGTCGAACGGATGGCCGATGAAGGCGAAATAGGCGCCGACCGCGCCGATGCGCCAGGCCGGAGCGCCGGCCATGGCGGCGCGCAGCGCCTCCACGCGGCGGGCGATCTCGCGCCGGTTCTCCTCGCGCCAGTCGGCAAGAAGCGGCAGGGCGGTTGCGACGGCTGCCTGGGCCGAGCGCGGCGGGCAGATCTGGAGATTGTCCATGATCTTCGCCACCTGCTCGACGACGGCGGGGCCGGCCGTGATGGCGCCGAGGCGGTGACCGGGAATGCAGAAGGATTTCGAGAAGCTGTAGAGGCCGATCAGCGTTTCTTCCCAGCCCTTGCGGCCGAACAGCTCGTGCGGGCGGCCCGCGCCGGCAGGCAGGAAGTCGCGATAGGTCTCGTCGAGAATGAGCCAGATGCCGCGCGCGGCGCACAGGTCGTAGATGGCCGAAAGCAGCGCCGGCGGATAGACCGCCCCCGTCGGGTTGTTCGGGGAGACGAGCGCGATGGCCCGTACATCCGGCGCGATGGCGGCGGCAAGCGCGTCGATATCCGGCAGGAAACCGTTCTGCGGGTCGCAGGGCGCGAACCGCGTCTTGATGCCGAGCATGGCAAGGGTGGTTTCCTGGTTGAAGTAATAGGGATCGCTCATCAGCACGGCGTCGCCCGCCCCGGCAATCGCCATGGCGGCGCAGATGAAGGCCTGGTTGCAGCCGGAGGTGATGTGGACATTATCGGCCGCGAGCGGCGCGCCATAGGTCTCGCGCAGGTAGGCCGCATAGGCCGCGCGCAGGCTGTCCTCGCCCTCGATGGGGCCGTAGCCGGTATAGGCGCGGGAGGCGGCGTTTTCGCCGAGGAGGCGCAGCATTTCCGGATGCGGCGGATAGCCGGGCACGGCCTGCGACAGGTCGATCATCGGCCCGTTGCGGCCGTCATAGGCGGCGGCCCAGGCGAAGACGGAGGGGATCGGCGGTGCGGCGAGGGTTTCGACGAGCGGATTGAAGCGGGCCATGGGCGTGTCTCTGAAGGTCAGGCGCGGGTCTTGCGCTGGGGGCTGGAGGCCGTGCGGCGCGGTGCCGGGGCCGGGAGGGGGCGATGGGGTTCGGCCGTGCGGGCGCGGCCGCGCAGCAGCATGCGGGCGGAGGCCTGCGGTTCGGGCAGGGCCTCCTCCAGCGAGGCGAAGAGCCAGTCGATGAACACCTTGACGATCGGCGTCTGGCGGGCGGATTGCCGGCAGGCGACGTAGAAGGCGTGGTTGGCCGGCACCGTCAGGTCGAAGGGCACGACCAGTTCGCCGCGGGCGATGAGGTTGCCGGCCGTGATCGTATCGCCGAGCGCGATGCCGTGGCCATGCAGCGCGGCCTCGGTGGAAAGGCGGGCGTCGCTCATGAAATGCTGGCTGCCGCGCACCATGTCGATGGCGTCGGCCGCCGCAAGCCAGGTGTTCCACTCGCGCCCGTCGTCGCCGTGAAAGAGCGTGTGGTCGGCAAGGTCGCGCACGGAGCGCAGCGGCCGGCTGTTGAGCAGCGTCGGGCTTGCGACCGGGAAGAGCTGGATATTGGACCACAGCCGCGTCCAGCAGTCCGGCCAGTTGCCGTCGCCGTAGAAGACGCAGACGTCGGTATCCAGCGAACGCAGGTGATCGGCGTCGTTGGAGGCGATCAGCGAGACGCGCACGCCGGGAAACTGGTCGGTGAAAGTGTCGAGGCGCGGGAGCAGCCAGAGCGAGAGCAGGGCCGGCACGCAGGCGATGGTGATCTCGCCGCGCGTTTCCGGCTGGCGCATGAGCGCGGTCGCCGCCGCGATCTCCCCGAAGGCGTTGGTGACGGCCGGCAGCAGCAGCGCGCCCTGCGGCGTCAGCTTCAGCCGCTTGCCGCCGCGCTCGAAGAGCGCCATGCCGAGCGCTTCTTCCAGCGCGCGGATCTGGTGGCTGATCGCGCCGTGCGTGACGCTCAATTCCCGGGCGGCGGCCGAGACGGAACCCCGGCGGACGGTGGCCTCGAAGGCGCGCAGGGGATTGAGCGGCGGCAGGCGCGAGGCCATGAAAACGAACCCGATATGTGAATTTTTCTCACCGGAAACGCTATAACAATGTCAATTGATTTTCCAGACGTTTTATAACGATAATATGAAAAACGAGGGCGTAGCCCCGGGGAACGGATCGGGAGGCTCAAGGCTCCGCCCTCAATGGGGGCGAGGGCGCGATGCGCGGCAGGCGATGCCGGGCCTTCTTCCCGAAATTCCTGATCCCGGCGGCTTTCGCCCCTTCCGTGCCGGCGACCGGCTGGCATAGAATGGCGACAACGGGAACAGCCCGGCGGGATCGACCGGCCGGCCTACAAGGAGAAAGACGACCATGCGTGATATCCTCAAGACCAATGTCAGCCGCCGCGCCGTGCTCGGCGCTGGCGTTGCCGGCGCTTCGCTGCTTGCTATGCCCGCGGTCCTGCGCGCGCAGGAACGGTCGCTGAAGGTCGGCGTCTACGGCGGCTATTTCAAGGATTCCTTCGACAAGAACATCTTCGGCGATTTCACCAAGGCGACGGGCATCGCCGTGGAATCGGTCGCCGAGCCGACGGGTGAAGCCTGGCTCGTCCAGCTCGAGCAGGCCGCCCGCGCCGGCCAGGCCCCGGCCGACGTTTCCATGATGTCGCAGGTCGCCATGCTGAAGGGCCAGTCCACCGAGCTTTGGGCCCCGCTCGACATGGCGAAGATCCCGAACGCCTCGAACCTCATCGAGCATTTCATCAACAAGTATCCGGATGGCCGCGTGGCCGGCATCGGCGCCGTCGCCTGGTACATCACGCTCGTCACCAACACGGATGTCTTCAAGGAAGCGCCGACCTCCTGGGCCGCGTTCTGGGATCCGGCCAATGCCGACAAGCTCGGCCTGCTGGCGCTCGTCTCCAACTCCTTCCTGCTGGAAGTGACCGCCAAGACCCATTTCGGCGGCACGAACGCGCTCGACACCGAGGAAGGCATCCTCAAGGCCTTCGAGAAGCTCGCCGAGGTCCGCCCGAACGTGCGCCTGTGGTATCGCGACGAGGCGCAGTTCGAGCAGTCGCTGAAGTCGGGCGAAATCCCGATGGGCCAGTATTATCATGACGTGACGGGCCTTGCCGCCAAGGACGGCCATCCGGTCCGCTCCACCTTCCCCAAGGAAGGCGGCATCATGGACTCGGGCTGCTGGGCGCTGTCGCGCGCTTCCAGCAAGGTCGAAGAAGCCCATATCTTCATGAACTACATGAGCCAGCCGTCGATCCAGGCGCTGCTGTCGCGCAAGGTCGGCACCGCGCCGACCGTCAAGCGCGACCTGCTCGACCTGACGGCCGAGGAATTCGCCGCGGTTTCGTCCGATATCGAGCCGATCATCCCGCGCTACGATCTCTACACCACCAAGGCCGACTGGCTGAACCAGAAGTGGACGGAAATGATCGTCGGCTGATAAGAGCCCCTCGATCCATGAGCCTGCACCCGGCCGCCGGCCGGGTGCCAGACCAGCGAACGCGCCGAGCGGAGAACCAATGTCCGGGCTGACCCTCCAGAACGTCACCAAGCAATTCGGCACGTTTACGGCCGTGAAGAACGTGCAGCTCACGGTGCCGCACGGCACCTTCGTGTGCCTGCTCGGCCCGTCCGGCTGCGGCAAGACCACCCTGATGCGCATGGTCGCCGGTCTCGACCTGCCGACGAGCGGCGAAATCCGTCTCGACGACCGGGACATCACCCATGTCCCGACCCACAAGCGCGACCTCGGTATGGTCTTCCAGTCGCTGGCGCTCTTCCCGCATCTGACGGTCGGCGAGAACATTGCCTATTCGCTGCGCATCCGCGGCGTCGGCAAGGAGGAGCAGAAGAAGCGCGTCGACGAGCTTCTTTCGATGATCCACCTTTCGGGCTACGCCGATCGCCCCGTCGCGAAACTGTCCGGCGGCCAGCGCCAGCGCGTCGCCATCGCCCGGGCGCTTGCCATCTCGCCGAAGCTCTTCCTGCTCGACGAGCCGCTTTCGGCCCTCGACGCCAAGCTGCGCGAGGCCATGCAGGTGGAACTGCGCCAGCTCCAGCAGCGCCTCGGCATCACCACCATCGTCGTCACCCACGACCAGCGCGAGGCCATGACCATGGCCGACACGGTCGTCGTGATGAGCGGCGGCGAAATCCGCCAGGCCGCCCCGCCGGTGGAAATCTACCGCCGTCCGGCCGACACCTTCGTCGCCGACTTCATCGGCATGACGAACCTCATCGATTTCTCCGCGGATGCGACAAGCGCCTCCGTCCTCGGCGCGCCGGTTTCCGGTCTCGCCATCCCCTCCGGCCTCACCTCGGGCATCCTCTCGGTGCGTCCGGAGGATGTGCGCCTCACCGCCCCCGGCAATGGCGCGATCACCGGCACGGTCACCTTCGTGCGCGATCTCGGCGGCACGGTGGAAACCTTCGTGGAGGCCGGCGGCAAACAGATCGTCGCCGTTTCCATGCCGAACGCCCGGCCGGACGTCTCCGTCGGCCAGTCCGTCGGTATTCAGCTCGACCCGGCCGATTGCGTGGTGCTGAAGTCATGAGACGCGAAGCCCCGCAGAAGCTTTCCGACTACGGGCCGCTCGTCTTTCCGGCGGGCATGCTGATCGTCTTCTTCGTCGTGCCCTTCGCGACGATGATCGCCGTCTCCTTCTTCAAGCGCGATCCGGCCGGCTTCTATTCGGCCGACTTCGTCTTCGACAATTACGCCCGTTTCCTCAGCCTGTTCTTCGGCAAGGTGCTGGGCTTCTCGCTCCTGCTGGCCGTCACCGTCGCCATCTGCTGCGTGGCGCTCGCCGTGCCCTTCACCTACCTGCTCTCGCGCGCCAAGCGGCGCACGCAGGTGCTCTGGCTGGTCGGCCTGCTGTCGATCCTGTCGCTGTCGGAGGTCATCATCGGCTTTGCCTGGTCGACGCTCTTCTCGCGCACCGCCGGCATTACCAACCTTCTCGTCACGCTCGGCATCATGAAGGAGGCCGTGGCGCTGAACCCGAGCTTCGGCGCGGTGCTGACGGCCATGGTCTATCAGGCGCTGCCCTATACCGTGCTCGTGCTCTATCCCGCCCTCGTGCGCCTCGACCCCACCTTGACGGAGGCCGCCCGCACCCTTGGCGCATCCCCGGTCAAGTCCTTCTTCACCGTCGTCGTGCCGGCGCTGCGCAACACCATCGTCGCGACGCTGATCATGGTCTTCATCTTCGCGCTCGGCTCCTATCTCCTGCCGCAGATCCTCGGCCGGCCGCAGCACTGGACGCTCTCCGTGCTCATCACCGATCAGGCGATCTACCAGTCCAATATGCCGTTCGCCGCCGCCATGGCCGTGTTCCTCGTGCTCGTCACGCTCGGCCTCGTCGCGCTCACGGTCTATGCCGGCCGCAAGGGAGAAGCCGCATGAACACCTTCCTGCAGCGCGCCTATCTCGGCCTCGTCGGTCTCTTCCTCTGCCTGCCGATCATCGTCGTCGCCGGCGTCTCGGTAAACGAGAAGCAGACGCTCGCCTTCCCCCCGCAGGGCTTCTCGCTCGGCTGGTACGGCGAAATCTTCGCCAATGTCGAATGGCGCAACGCGCTTTTCGCCTCGGTCACGCTCGCCGCCCTCTCGGCCGCCGTGGCGCTCCTGATCGCGCTGCCGCTCGCCTGGTTCCTCTGGCGGCGCGATGCGCCCTGGGCCAATATCTTCCAGCTCCTCGGCATCGCGCCCTTCACGCTGCCGCCGGTCATCACCGCGCTCGGCCTGCTCACCTTCTGGGCGACGACCGGCTTTTACGGCCAGCCCGTGACCGCCGTCATCAGCCACGCCATCTTCTTCGTGACGCTGCCGCTGGTGACGCTCTCGCTCGGCTTCTCCTCCATCGACCGCTCGCTGGTGGAAGCCGCCGCGACCATGGGGGCCGATGACCGCACGATCTTCCGCACCGTGGTCCTGCCGCTGATCCTGCCCTATCTCGTTTCCGGCTACGCCTTCGCCTTCGTGCTGTCGCTCAACGAATATATCGTGGCCTACATGACGATCGGCTTCACCATGGAAACGCTGCCGATCAAGATCTTCAACGCGCTTCGCTACGGCTATACGCCGACCATGGCCTCGGTCACGGTTCTCTTCGTCGCGATCGCCGCCACCATCTTCGGCCTCGTCGCCCGCTTCGGCGACCTGCCGAGGCTGCTCGGCGCCATGCCGTCAAAGGAATAGGAAGACCATGCGGATCGCCGCCCTCCAGATGCATGCCATCGCCGGCGACGGCGAAGCCAATCTCCAGCGTATCGCGGCGGCCGCCGCCGATGCCGCGGGCGGCGGCGCGACGCTGCTGATCGTGCCGGAACTTGCCGTCACCGGCTACGGCGCGGGGGATGCCGCCTTTGCCCGCCTCGCCTCGCCGGCGACGGGCGACATTGCGGTGAGGCTCGGCGCCATCGCGCAGGACAATGGCATCGCCATCGTCGCCGGCTTTGCCGAGCGGGAAGGCGCGCGGACCTATAACAGCGCGCTCTTCACCGACGGCATCGGCACCAATGCCGTCTACCGCAAGTCCCATCTCTACGGCGATTACGAGCGCGCCGTCTTCGAACCCGGCAGCCCCGCCTCGGTCATGGTGGAGCTTGGCGGCGTGCGCCTTGGCATGCTGATCTGCTACGACGTGGAATTTCCGGAAAACGTGCGCCGGCTGGCGCTGGCCGGCGCCGACCTCGTCGTCGTCCCGACCGCCTTGCCGAAAGGCGCGTCCGGCACCTTCATCGCCAATCACATGATCCAGGTCCGCGCCTTCGAAAACCAGGTCTTCGTCGCCTATATCAACCATTGCGGCGCGGACGACCGCTTTGCCTATGCCGGCCTCTCGCGCATCGCCGCCCCGGACGGCAAGCTGCTGGCCGAGGCCCCGGCGGAGGGCGAGACCCTGCTGTTCGCGGCAATCCGCCCCGACGACTATGCGACGTCCAGGGCGGAAAACACCTATCTCGTCGATCTCGGCCGGCCGGCCTGACCGTCAGGCCTGATAGGTGACCCGGCCGTCGCAGATCGTGGTGACGGGGCGGATTTTTGCGAGATCGGCGAAATCGGCGGCCTCCACATCGGCCGAAAGCACGACGATATCGGCGAGATAGCCGGGTTTCAGCATGCCCTTGCGATCCTCCATGAACTCCACCCACGCGCCGTTCTTCGTATAGGCGGCCAGCGTCTCGTGCAGGGAGAGCCTTTCGTCCTTCATACCGTCCTTCCAGACCGCGCGGGTCATGGCGCATTCGATGCAATGCATCGGGTCGAGCGGTGAGACCGGCCAGTCGGTGGCGAACACGATGGGCGCGCCGGCATCGGTCAGCGTGCGCCAGGCGAATGCATAGGGCCAGCGCTCCTCGCCGATATAGGAGAGGTAGGGTTCGAGCGGCAGGCCGGCGCTGCCCGGCGGGTGGGTCGGCTGCATGGAGGCGACGGTGCCGAGCTGCTTGAAGCGCGGAATATCGTCCGGATGCACGACCTCGATATGCTCGATGCGGTTGCGGCTGTCGCGCTTGCCATTGGCCTTGATGGCGGCTTCGTAGCCGTTCAGCACCATGCGTACCGCGCCGTCGCCGATGGCATGCACGGCGACCGGCAGGCCGAGCCTGTCGGCGGTTATGGCGATGGCGTCGAAGCTTTCCTGCGAGAACAGCGGGTCACCCTTCCAGCCGGGCTGGTGGCTGTAGTCGTCGACAAAGACGGCCGTGCCGGATTCCGTCACGCCGTCCATGAAGAGCTTTACGAAATCCGAACGCAGACGATCCGTGTTGAAGCGCTCGCGCCACGCCGCCGCCTTGGCCTCGATATCGGAGAGCGGCATGAAGTTCTTCATGTGGAAGGGCATGCGCACGCGCACCGGAAGACCGGCGGTCTTCTCGATCTCGTCCAGCATTTCGAGCTGGTAGAGGCTGCCGTCCATGTTCTGCAGCGAGGTGATGCCGAGCGAGGCGACATAGGCGAGACCCTCCTTGAGAATCTCGATATCGGCGGCGCGCTCCTCGGCCGTCACATGCTCCGGGTCGCCGCCCGTGCCGACGCCGAGCATTTCGCGCCCGCCCGTTTCGCTGAGCGCCGAGACGGGGCGGATGGCGTTGCTCTCGCGCAGCTCCCCGTTGGCCAGCCCGTCCTCGCCCATGACGATCTCGTTGCCGATGCCGACATCGCGGCCTTCGAGGATGCCGCCCATCTTCAGCGCCAGCGTGTTGGCCCAGGCGGTGTGATGGTCCGGCGCGAAGATCAGCACGGCGCGATCCGGCAGGATGCGGTCGAGATGGTGGCGCGTCACGCGCTCGTCGTCGGAAAGGATCGTGTAGTCGGCATGCTGGGCGATCAGCACCGCGCGGTCGGGATAATCGGCGGCATAGGTCGTCAGCGCCGCCGAGAGCGCGTCGAAACCCTTCACGCCCATCAGCGAAAGCTCGCGCAGTTCCGCCGAACCGCCGAAGATGTGCATATGCGCTTCGTTGAAGCCCGGCAGCACCGTCGCCCCCTTCGCGTCGATCACATGGGTGTCGGGGCCGCTATAGGCGTCGATCTGCGCTTCGGACCCGACGGCCAGGATGCGGTTGCCGGAAACGGCGAGCGCGGCGGCACGCGGATTGGCGTCGTCCATGGTCAGCACCCGCGCATTGCGGATGATGAAGCTCGCTTCGGTCTGCATGGTGTCTTCCTCGCGTCAGATGGCCCGGCCGCAGAGCGCCCGGAAGAAGGTGAAGTTGTCCTGGTTCTCCTCGTCGCCGAGCGGTTCCGGCTGGGAGGAGAGCTTGACGATGACCGTCTCGGTGCTGGGATCGACATAGAGCCATTGGCCGTGGATGCCGATAGCACAAAAGGCGTGGTCGGCCTCGCCGGACTGATACCACTGGCTGCGGTAGCGCCCGTTCGGCAGGTCGACATTGCGGCCCTCTCGCCAGGCTTCCCGGTCGCCGTTCTCCTGCATGTCGCGGATCCAGCCTTCGGGCACGATCTGCCTTCCATTGCGGACGCCGTGGTTGCGCAGCAGTTCTCCGAGGCGGGCAAGGTCGCGTGCCGTCATGGAGACGCCGCCGGCCGTGCGCGGCGTGCCGATGGCGTCCACCGTGATATCGGCATTGCCCTTCGCGCCCATCGGCTTCCAGAGAAGATCGGATGCAAGATCGGCGAAGCGTGCGCCGGTGGCGCGCTCGATGACGACGCCGAGGAGGTCCGCATTGGGGGAGGCGTAGTAGAACGGCCCGCCATGCGGTCGCTCGGCCTTCTGGAGTGTCAGGAGGAAGGAGGCGAGCGTTTCCGGCTCGGCGTCCTTCATCAGCGGGTTCCACAGCATGGCGCGGCGGTAGCGCGCGAATGCGCCGTAGGGATCGAGATAGGCTTCCTCGAAATCGAGGCTGACGCGCATGTCCAGCACGTCGCGATAGGTGCAGTCGCCGTAGACGCTGCCCTTGGCTTCCGGCAGGTAATCGGTCACCGGCCGGTCGGGGTCGAGAAGGCCCTCGGTCTCCAGGATGCCGGAGACGACCGCCGTCAGCGACTTGGAAATCGAGAAGACGAGATGCGGCGCATTCGGATCGGCATGCGGCGCATAATATTCTGCGACGATCTCGCCCCGCCGCATCATGACGAAGGCGTCGGTATGGGCGAAGTCGAGGAAGGCGCGGGCGGTCGGCGCGCCCGCAAGGCCGGTCTCCATCGTCGCATCGAGGAAGGCGGCGCTTTCCAGCGGCGTTTCGGCCGCCGCGACTTCGGCGGCGATCACGGCGGTCGGCACGAGGTCGCGCACGTTCTGGAAGGTCCAGCGGCTGTAGGGGGCGGTGCGCCAGTTGGCGAGGGTCACGTCGGCGCGGGCGAAGCCGTGCCTGTCCTTGAAAGTCCTGATCATGAAAAATCCAGCCGAAGCGCGGGAAGGCATGGAGCCTTCCCGCGTCGGGCCGTCCTCATCTTGCGCGGGCGATGCCGCTTATTTCTGCAGTTCGGTCCAGATCTTGGTGTAGAGCTGCTGTGTCTCCGGCTCGCAGCTCAGCAGGAACTCGCCGGCCTTGGCGAATTCTTCCGGGATGACGAGTTCCGGCGCGGACTGCATCTCGGGCGGCAGGAACTTTTCCGAACCCTTGATGCCGTTGGAATATTTCGCGAAGGCGGAGATCATCGCGGCGTTTTCCGGGTCCATGATGAAGTTCATGAACAGCTTGGCGTTGTCGGTGTTCTTGGCGTCCTTCAGGATCGCGACGCTATCCATGAAGATGGGGAAGCCTTCCTTCGGATGGCCGAACTTGATGTCCGCGTTCTTCAGGCGCGAGCGCATGATGGCGCCGTTCCAGTAGTAGACGGCCGAGTAGTCGCCGGCGGGGAACTTCTCCGTCACGGAATAGTCCATGGCGAGCCATTTCGTCTTGGCCTGGACGAGCTGGTCACGCACCTTGCGCAGGATGTCCTTGTCCATCGTGCACCAGTCGCCGCCGAAATACTTGATCGTGGCGAAGAGCACGTCGTTCATTTCCGGCGCGACGTTGATCTTGCCGACCAGCTCTTCCGGCGGGTCGAGGAAGATGGCGGAGGTGTTGATGTCGCCCTTGTAGACGGAGGTGTTGACGCCGATGCCCGTCAGGCCCCAGAGCCACGGAACGCTGTAGTGGCGACCCGGATCCCACGGCACGTCCACCCAGCGCTCGTCGACATTCTTGAAGTTTTCGAGCTGGTCCGGCCGCGATTCCAGCAGCAGGCCTTCCTTGACCCAGATCTGGAGGTAGTTGGCCGAGGGCACGACGATGTCGAAGCCGTGGCCGCCGGCGCGAACCTTGGCGAGCGCCGTGTCGTTGGAATCGTAGTCGGTGATCGTGACCTTGACGTCGAATTCTTTCTCGAACTTCTTGATGAGTTCCGGGCTGGTATAGTCGCCCCAGTTGTAGATGTTGAGTTCGCCTGCCGCCGAGGCGGTGCCGGCAAGGGCCAGCACGCCAACGGCCGCCATCGCCGTCGTGGTCATCCATTTCATTGTCATTCTCTGTTCCTCTCTGTGATGGTCACTGTTTTTTTCTATTGATGAAGAAGAAGATCACGACCAGCGCGGTGGACAGCGCCAGGAAGACGGTCGCGATCGCGTTGATCTCGGGCGATGTCTCGCGCCGGAGCTGGCCGAGCATGTAGGTCGGCAGCGTGTCCTGCCCGCCGGATTTCACGAATTCCGTGATAACGACGTCGTCCAGCGAGATGACGAAGGCCAGCATGAAGCCGGCGATGATCGCCGGGCGCAGCAGCGGCAGGGTGACATAGCGGAACGCCTGCCAGGACGACGCATAGAGATCGGCCGCCGCCCGCTCCAGCGTCAGGTCCATGCTTTCGAGGCGGGCGCGGATCGGCAGGTAGGCGAAGGGAATGCAGAAGGCCGTGTGGGCGGCGATCAGGTAGCCGAGGCCCGAATAGCCGGTCCAGACCTTGACGCGCGAGAAGACGATCAGCAGCGCCACGGCCGTCACGATTTCCGGCACCATGAGCGGCTGGTTGATGAGCGCGTATTTGAAGGTCAGGCCGCGATAGGGCCTGGTGCGGGTCGTGGCGAGCGCCGCCATCGTGGCCGCGACAGTTGCGATGAGCGCCGCCCAGGTCGCGATGACCAGCGAGCGGATCGCCGCGTCCTGAACGGCGTCGTTCTGCCAGGCCGCCGCGAACCAGCGGGTGGAGAAGCCACCCCAGCGCGAGAGCGATTCCGCCCCGTTGAAGGAATAGATGACCAGCGCGGCGATCGGCAGATAGAGCGCGAAGAAGGTGAAGAGCGTGATGAAGCCGAAGCCGGGTTGGGCGCGGATGTCGAAGCGCGATCTACGCATGGCCGGCACCTCCGCGCGAGGCGTTTTTCACATAGAAGATCAGCGCGATCATCACCAGCGCCATCAGGGTGATGGACATGGCTGCCCCGAGTGGCCAGTTGCGGCCCGAGCCGAACTGCATCTCGATGAGGTTGCCGAGCATCATATTCTTGCCGCCGCCGAGCACGCGCGGAATGACATAGGCGCCGAGCGAGGGGATGAAGACGAGGATCGAGCCGGCGATGAGGCCTGGCTTCACCAGCGGAATGACGATGCGCCAAAGGACCTGGAAGCGTGTCGCATAGAGGTCGTATCCCGCCTCCACCAGCCGGAAATCGAGTTTCTCGATGGAGGCGTAGAGCGGCAGCACCATGAGCGGCAGGTAGACATAGGTCATGCCGAGCAGGTTGGCGGTGTCCGTATACATGATCTGCAGCGGCTGCTTGATGATGCCGAGCCAGAGCAGGGCATTGTTCAGGAGGCCTTCGTTGCGGATGACCTGCTGCATCGCGAAGGCGCGGATGAGAAGGTTGGTCCAGAACGGGATCGTGACCAGGAAAACCCAGACTTCACGCGTGTGCTGCGGGCGGGTGGCGATGAAATAGGCGGTGGGGAAGCCGAGGATCAGGGTGAAGAGCGTCGTGAAGAAGGAAAGCTGGAGCGAGCGCCAGATGATGGAGAGATGGGCGTCGGCCAGCCCCAGCGTGTCGTCGAAGATGTCGCGCTGGAAGAGCACCGAGGTCCAGCCGTCGAGCGAGAATTCCCCAAACTTGACGTCGCCGTAGTCGCCCTTCGCCATGAAGGAATAGAACAGCATGACGAAAAGCGGGCCGACGGCGGCGCAGAAGATGATGAGCAGAGCCGGCGCGCTGAGCAGCCAGCGGGAGCGGATATCCTTTTTTTGTGCCGCGAGGGCGGCTTCCTGTGCGCCGCTCATCGTCAGTCCCTCAGAATCTGGGCGACATCGTCGCTGAAGGTGATGCCGATCGGGTCGTCCTTGGCAAAGCCGCAATGGCCGCTGCGGGCGTTCTGCTGGCGCACGGTGAAGGCCGTGCCGTCATCGAGGCGGACGTGGAAATGGGTGTCGGTGCCCAGATAGACGATCTCGCGAACGGTGCCGCGCAGGAGCGAGGCGGACGAGGGCGCGCCGGCCTGGGCGTGCTCGGGACGGACGACCACGGTGACCTTGCCGCTCGGCGTGAGATCGGCCGGGAAGGTCGCGGGAATTTCGGCGCCCGAGGAGAGGCGCACGCGCGCCCTGTCGCCGGAGACCGAGACCACCTCGGCCTCGAGGAAATTCGTTTCGCCGATGAAGTCTGCGACGAAGCGTTCGGCCGGGCGGTCGTAGATATCCCAGGGCGAGCCGACCTGCCGCACAGTGCCCGTCGACATGACGGCGATGCGGTCGGACATGGTGAGCGCTTCTTCCTGGTCGTGGGTGACGAAGACGAAGGTGATGCCGGTTTCGAGCTGCAGGCGCTTCAACTCCATCTGCATGGACTTGCGCAGCTTCAGGTCGAGGGCGGAGAGCGGCTCGTCGAGCAGCAGAACCTTCGGGCGGGGCGCAAGCGCGCGGGCGAGGGCCACGCGCTGCTGCTGGCCGCCGGAAAGCTGCGTCACCGGGTTGTCGCCGCGCCCTTCCAGATGCACGAGCTTCAGCATGTCCTTGATGACGCCGTCGATCTCCGCCTTCGGCTTGCCCAGCATCTTGAGGCCGAACCCGATATTCTCGGCGACCGTAAGATGCGGGAAGAGCGCGTAGTTCTGGAAGACGGTGTTGACGGGGCGCTGGTTCGGCAGAAGGCGGGAAATGTCCGTGCCGTCGAGCAGGACCTGTCCCTCCGTCGGCAGCTCGAAGCCGGCGATCATCCGCAAGAGTGTGGTCTTGCCGCAGCCCGAGGGGCCGAGAAGGGTGAAGAATTCGTTCGGGCGGATATCCAGCGTCACATCGTTGACGGCCTGGAAATGGCCGAACCATTTCTGGATGCCATGCATGCCGATGGCACCGCCATGGGCCGCGCTCGTGCGGGTCTCAGTCATCGGTTCCCCGTTTTTCGACCGGCGTCCGGGCGTGTTCCGCCCATGCCGCCGGCTGTTCCTGCCCGGCCGTCGATCACGGCTCTTATGGGATAGGCTTGTCTTGCTTATGCTTGCAGCAAATCATAATTTGATCAAATCTGTAAAGGGTGATTTTAGGCGTTGCGGATTTATCCGTCCTGCGTGCAAAGCCCTCGGAATTCAGCCCTGAGGCGATGCGCCGACATGGGCCGGTCCTGCAGACAGGAGGGTTTCAGCATGCTGGTCGCAACCGGCCGGGAGACATCCGAGTCCGTCAAGCAGTGGGTCTACCGCGTGCTGCGGCGAGGCATCATGGCGGGCGGCTTCGAGCCCGGCGAACCCGTCACGATCAACGGCCTTGCCGAAACGCTCGGCGTCAGCGCCATGCCGGTGCGCGAGGCCCTGCACCGGCTGGTCTCCGAGGGGGCGCTGGAGCTTCTGGACAATCGCCGCGTCCGCGTGCCGGACCTCGACGCCGAGGGGTTCGAGGAGGTGCTGGAGGCGCGTGTCGCGCTGGAGACCCGGGCGGCCGAACGCGCCTTGCCCTTTATCGACGACCTCTACCTCGCCCGGCTGCGCGCCCTCGACGGGCTGGCGGACCAGGCGCTCGCCGCGCGCGATTTCGGGCGGCTGGTGGAGGCGAATTTCGATTTCCACCGCTGCCTCTACACGGCGCGGCCGGGCATGGTGACCCTGCCGCTCATCGAATCCCTCTGGCTGCGCCTCGGCCCCTTCATGCGCCGGGCCGGCGAGACCCTGTCGCAGACCTATCAGGTCGACCGTCATGCCGAGGCGCTGGCCGCCATCCTCGCGCGGGACGCGGAAGCCCTGAAGGCTGCCATCGCCGCCGATATCCGCGACGGCACGGGGCACCTCGGCCGCGGCCATTTCGAACGGGTCGCGGCGCTCGGAAGGGTCGGCTGAACGGATGGCCGCCATGGTCGTCCCGAATGCAAAGAATTTTTATGGATTTTGGAGACTGTAGCAGCCTCTTCCTTACGAAACCGGCCGGCGGCAGGCATCATTCGGGCCATGCCGGTTCACGAAGGAAGGCTTGCCATGCGCTCCATCGATATCCCCGTCGACACGCTCATCCTGCCGGGCCTCAACGGCTCTTCCGATGCCCATTGGCAGCGCCACTGGGCACGCGACAACCCGGAGAGCCGGGTGGTGGAGCAGCATGACTGGGCCTGCCCGCAGCGTGAGAACTGGCTTGCCGAGCTGGAACGCCAGGTCGACATGATCGGCCGAGACGTCTGGCTGGTCGGCCACAGCCTCGGCTGCGTGCTGGCGGCGCGCTTTGCCGAAAGCCGGCTTGCCGGGCGGGTTCGCGGCGCGCTGCTCGTCGCGCCTTGCGATCTCGATGCGACCGAAAGCCTGCATCCCTGTATCGTCCGGTTCGGCGCGATGCCGCGCCGCCGCCTGCCGTTTCCCTCGCTCGTCGTCGGCAGCCTCAACGATCCCTACATGCCCGTCGAGCGGCTGCGCCGCACGGCGGCGGCCTGGGGCAGCGATCTCGTCGATATCGGCGAGGCGGGGCATATCAATGTCGCGAGCGGCTTCGGGCGCTGGGCGGCCGGCTACGATTTCCTCGAACTGCTGAAGGAGCGCTCGGCGCTGGGTGCGGCGGAGAACGGCAGGCTGTTCAGCCCGGCCGTCGCCGGCGGCGGCCTCTCCCTCAACTGAGGTCAGAGGCCGGCGGCCTTGGTGAGGTTGATACGGAAACGGTCGCGCCGCCGCTGGTAGCGGCGGGTCATCTCCGCGGAGGCATGGCCGAGCTGTTTCTGGACGTGGCGCTCGTCGATCTCGGCGGAGGAGGCAAGGCCGGCGCGCAGGGAATGACCGGCGAATTTCTGCGCCCGCTCGGCCTCGGAAAGATCGCCGCGCACGCCGGCGGCGAGCGCCGTCTTCTTGACGAGGCGCGCCACCTCCTGGTCGTTGAGGCGGTCCGGGCCGACCTCCTTGCCCTTGCCGGTCACGCGGCGGAAGAGCGGGCCTCTGGCGATCCTCGCGAATCGGATCCAGGTTTCGAGCGCGGCGACGGGGCAGGTCGTCTCGGTGGAGCCCCGGCCGATTTCCACCTCGCGCCAGCCGGTTTTCCCGCGCAGCGTCAGAAGCGCGCCCTTGTCGAAGATTTCGACCCAGCCGCGGCCATCCTCCGTCTGGTCACGCCCGAGGTCGAGGCCGGTGATCTCCGAGCGGCGCAGGCCGCCGGTAAAGCCGAGCAGCAGCATGGCGCGGTCGCGCAGGCCGCGCAGCGAGCCGCGGTCGAGCGTTTCCAGCATGGCGATCAGGTCTTCGGGAAGGATGGCCTCCTTCTGCCGGGGCGGAGCGGCATGCCGGTTGCGGATGCCGGCGAGGACGGTGGCGATATGGCGGTCGCCGCGGTCGAGGGAGAGGCCGCGCTGGGCGCAGTTCCAGCTTATGGCCGAAAGACGCCGCTCGATGGTCGAGACCGTGTTGGCCTTGCCGCCGCCCCCGGCGGCGCCGGAGGCGCAGGCCGTGATATAGAGGCCGACGATCTGCGGATCGGGCGGAAGCGGGGACAGGTTCTGCCGCCGGCACCAGGCGGAGAAATGCTTCCAGTCCGAGGCATAGGCCTTGCGCGTATTGGCGGAACTGGCCGCTTCGACATAGACGCGGGCGCGTTCGGTGAGGTCCTGCAGATGCGCGGGCAGGGGCGCATCCTGCGCGGTCAGTGCCGGGGTGCGCTCCTCCGGGCTGTCGTCGGTGATTCTGGCCATGTCTCCATATAGGGCCACAACCGGCGGCAAGGCGAGAGGCGCGGCCTATTCCATGCTCACCGGCGGCTCGTCCCTGACGCTGCCGCGCAGCGGCCTTTCGGGCATCAGGTGGAAGAGGACGAGCGACAGCGCCATGGAGGAGGCGCAGGCGACGAAGATATAGGTGAAGGCCGTCGCCGGCAGGCTGCCCGTCTCGCTCGCCTCTACGGCCTCGCCGACGAGCGGCAGGCCGTTGCCGAGCGCGATGGCGCCGAGGATCGCCACGCCGAGGGCGCCGCCGAGGGAGCGCAGGAAGGTCAGCACGCCGGTCGCCACGCCCAGATGCGCCTGATCGACCGCGTTCTGCACCGAGACCGTGGTGACCGGGAACGTCATGCCCGTGCCGAAGCCCACGCAGAAGATCAGCAGTTCGAAGACCGGCAGGGAGGTCTGCCCGGCGAAGAAGGCGAGGATGGAGAGGCACAGGACGCTGAACAGCGCGCCGGCAAGGGCGATCCACTTGTAATGGACGGCCTTCGGGATCGTCCGGCCGCTCGCCACCGCGCCGAAGACGGTGCCCATCAGGATGCCGACCATGGTGAAGCCCGCGTCGGCGGCGGACAAGCCGTGGAACGACTGCACATAGAGCGGGATATAGACGGACAGGCCCACATTGGCCGCCTGCACCAGGAAGATCGCCAGCGTTCCGCAGCGCACGACCGGATCGGCAAGGACCTCCAGCGAGATGAGCGGCTCGGCCGCGCGCCGCAGCCTGACGGCAAAGGCGGTCCACAGGAGGGCCGACAGGGCCAGAAGGCCGAGGATGGCGAGGGAAAGCCAGGCATAGCGGCTGCCGCCCCAGTTGAGCGCGAGCAGCAGAACCGAGGTCGCCGCGACGAGCAGCGCCGCGCCGGCCGCATCGATGCTGTGCGCGCGGCTGGGCAGCGGCAGCTTTTTCAGCGGCCGGTTGATGATCGCCACCACGACGAAGCCGAGCGGGATGTTGATCCAGAAGATGAGCGACCAGTGGAGATGTTCGGCGAAGGCGCCGCCGAGCAGCGGCCCGGCAATGCTCGCCACCGCCCAGGTCCCGGAGATCCAGGCGGCGTAGCGGGCGCGCTCGCGCGGCGGCACGAGGTCGCCGATGACCGTTTGCGTCAGCGCGAACAGCCCGCCGCCGCCAAGCCCCTGCACGAGGCGGCCGGCGATCAGCGTCGGCATGTTGGGGGCGAGCGCATTGATCAGCGAGCCGACGAGGAAGATCGCGATGGCGGCGAAGATCGTCGTGCGGCGTCCGTATATGTCCGATATCTTGCCGTAGAGGGGGGCCATGGCGGTCGCGGTCAGCAGATAGCCCGTCACGATCCACGGCAGGTAGTCGGCATGGCCGAGGGCGTGGCCGATCGTCGGCATGGCGGGGGCGACGATGGTCTGGTCGAGGGCCGCCAGCAGCATGGAGAGCAGCACGCCGGCGATGATGACGTTCTTCTCGCGCTCCGACAGGGCAGGGGGCGCTACGGCCGCCGCGCCGTTCGGGTGATGGGCATCATTCATGCATAAAATCCGATGATCTCGCCTGCCTTGCCGGCGGCTCCGTTCTGTCGGAACCCGTCAAACACCTTCTGGGCGGAGAAGTCCACCCAATAGAGCGGCCCTGTCGTCAGGCGCGCCGCGCAAAGACGGCGTGCTGGGCGTCGAAGGCGCGCCTGTAGGCGGGACGGGCCTCGGCGCGGGCGATATAGGGACGAAGGTTCGCGTGGGCGTCGAGAAGGTCCGTCCGCTCCAGCCGGCGCAGCACCGTCACCATCAGGAGATCGCCCGCGCTGAAGGCGCCGTCGAGCCATTCGCCCGCGCCGAGCCGGCGGGAAAGCGCCTCCAGCCGGGCATGGACGCGGCTGTCGAGCATCGGCATGCGCTCCCTGTGCCAGGGCTTGTCCCCTTCGGCATAGCCGGCCGCCTCGCGCTCGACGATCGGCGGCTCCACGGTGTTGAGCGCGGCGAACATCCAGGCGATGGCGCGCGCCCTTGCATTCGCATCTTCCGGCAGCAGGCCTGCATGACGCCCGGCGATATGGAGGACGATGGCGCCGGTCTCGAACAAGGCGAGGTCGCCCTCCTCGTAGGTCGGGATCTGGCCGAAGGGCTGGAGGGCGATATGGGCCGGTTCCTTCATCGCCGCGAAGGAGAGGAGGCGGACCTCGTAGGGCTGGCCCACTTCCTCCAGCGCCCAGCGCACCCGCATGTCGCGCGCCTGCCCCCTGCCACGGTCGGGCGAGCTTTCGAAGGCTGTGATGGTGATGGTCACTGTCGGCTCCGTGGTTGTCTTCCTGAAAGACGGCCGGCGGGCCGTGGTTCCGACACTCTACCCGAAACAAAACGCGGCGCCCCGATGTTTCGGGACGCCGCGCCGTCATTCGTACCGGGGATGCCGATTACCAGGAGGGAATCAGCGCGCCCTTGAACTCTTCGTTGATGAAGGTCTTGATGCTGTCGTCGTGATAGGCCTCGACGAGCGTCTTCACCCAGGGCGCATCCTTGTCGGCGCTGCGCACGACGATCAGGTTGGCATAGGGCGATTCGGCGCCTTCGATGGCGATGGCGTCGGTCTTCGGGTGAAGGCCGGCTTCCAGCGCATAGTTGGTGTTGATCACGGCCGCGTCGACGTCGTCGAGCGAGCGCGGGAGCTGGGCGGCGTCGAGTTCGGCGAAGGTGATGTTCTTCGGGTTCTCCGTCACATCCGCCGGACCAGCCTTCAGGCCGGCCTCGGGGTTGACCTTGATAAGGCCTTCCTTGGCGAGGATGAGCAGCGCGCGGCCGCCGTTGGTCGGGTCGTTCGGAATGGCGACGGTCGCGCCGTCGGCCAGTTCGCCGAGGGCCTTCACCTTCTTGGAATAGACGCCCATCGGGGTCGTGATCGTCTTGCCGACGCCGACGAGGTCGAAGCCGCGATCGGCGATCTGGTTGTCGAGATAGGGCTGGTGCTGGAACGAGTTGGCGTTGAGGTCGCCGTCCGCCAGCGCCTGGTTCGGCACGACGTAGTCGGAGAATTCGAGGATCTCGATGTTGAGGCCCTTCTTGGCGGCGACGTCCTTGACCTTTTCCATGATCTGCGCGTGCTCGCCCGGCGTGACGCCGATCTTGATGTCTTCGGCGAGCGCGGTGCCGCTGACAAGGGCGGCGAGGGCCGCGGTGACGAGGAATTTCATCATGTGTATCTCCTTCATGATGCTGCTTGGAAGGCGTGAAATCAGGTTTTGCGGTTGCGCTTGTCGAAGCGGCGGGCGAGCGCGTCGCCCGCGCTCTGCACGAGCTGCACGAGGACGATCAGCACCACGACCACGGCCAGCATGACTTCGGGCATGAAGCGCTGGTAGCCGTAGCGGATGCCGAGGTCGCCGAGGCCGCCGCCGCCGACCGCCCCGACCATGGCCGAATAGCCGATCAGGCTGACGATGGTCATGGTGAAGGCGAGCAGGATCGCCGGCCGCGCCTCGGCGAGCAGCACCTTGAGGACGATCTGCATCGGCGTCGCGCCCATGGCGCGCGCCGCCTCGAT
Source organism: Shinella zoogloeoides (assembly GCF_020883495.1). NCBI lineage: Bacteria > Pseudomonadati > Pseudomonadota > Alphaproteobacteria > Hyphomicrobiales > Rhizobiaceae > Shinella > Shinella zoogloeoides. The sequence continues at coordinate 146,183 of NZ_CP086611.1, forward strand.
CAGCCCCTTGTCGACATCGCGGATCGCCGCTTCCACGAGGCGCGCGAAGAACGGGACGGTGGCGATGGTGAGCGGCACGATGGCCGCCGTCGTGCCGATGGACGTGCCCGTCAGAAGGCGCGTGAAGGGGATGATGGCGACGACGAGGATGATGAAGGGCGTCGAGCGTGCCGCATTGACGACAAGCCCGATCGCGGAATTGAGCGCCGGGGCCGGGAAAAGCTCGCCCCGCGCGCTGGTTGCGAGGAAGACGCCGATGGGCAGGCCGATCAGCGAGCCGACGAGACCGGAGACGGCGACCATGTGCAGCGTTTGCAGCAGCGATTTCGAGAGAATGTCGAAGAGCATGTCAGGCGACATAGCCGAGCATCTCCGTGGCAAGGCCGGTCTCGGCATAGAAGCGGGCGGCCCGGGCGAGGACCTCGGGCGTTGCCGGATAGGCGACGACGAGCGTGCCGAAGGGTTCCCCGGCGATCTCCTCGATGGCGCCGGCGAGGATGTTGACGTTGCCGCCGATCTCCGTGACCAGCCGCGCGGTCAACGGCTGGAAGGCCGTCGCGCCGAAGAAGGTGAGGCGCACGAGGATGCGGTCGCCCGCCGAGGCTTCGGCCTTGACGCCGGAGCGCAGCCATTCCGGCAGGCCGATGCCGAGCGTCGAGGAGAGCAGGATGCGCGTCGTCTCGTGCTGCGGCGCGGTGAAGATGTCGAAGGTGCGGCCCTGCTCGACGATGCGGCCCCTGTCGATGACCGCGACATGCGAGGCGATGGTCTTCACCACCTCCATCTCGTGCGTGATGAGGAGGACGGTCAGGCCGAGATCGGCGTTGATCTGCTTCAGCAGCGCCAGGATCGACTGGGTGGTTTCCGGGTCGAGCGCCGAGGTCGCCTCGTCGGAGAGGAGAAGCTTGGGCGAGGTGGCGAGCGCGCGGGCGATGCCGACGCGCTGCTTCTGGCCGCCGGAAAGCTCGGACGGGTAGCGCTCCGCCTTGTCGCCGAGACCGACGAGATCGAGCAGGGGGCCGACCTTCGCCTTGATCGCGGCGCGGTCCAGCCCGGCGATTTCGAGCGGCAGGGCGATATTGTCGAAGGCGGTGCGCGAGGAGAGCAGGTTGAAGTGCTGGAAGATCATGCCGACTTCGCGGCGAAGGCCGCGCAGCGCCGCCTCGGTCAGCCCGCCGACCTCGGTTCCGTCCACCACGACCTCGCCGGCCGTCGCCTTTTCGAGACCGTTGACGAGGCGGATGAGCGTGGATTTGCCCGCGCCGGACCGGCCGATGATGCCGGTGATGGCGCCGCGGCCGACGGCCATGTCGACGCCGTCGAGCGCGACGAAGGCGTTGGCGTCGTCGCCGTAGCGCTTGGTCACGCCCTTGAAGAGCACCATGGGCGCTGTTTGCCCGGGCGGGGCGGCGGGGGTGGCCGCTGTGGGAAATGTCATTGTCTGCTCACGTTTTCAGTCCGGTCGTCCGCGCCAGATAGCATCGTCGCTCCGCCCTGCGAAGACGCTATGCCCCCGGAGGAGGGCGACCCACCGTCACAGGCGGGTTCCTAGCGGACCACCGATGCCCCGCCCGGCGCGGATTTGACAGGAATGGCATTCCAAAGATTCGCTCATCCACGGAATATCGCCGCGATCAGGCGCGGGTTCGCTTTGCCAGTTGGTGCTCCCGCCAGATGGTGAAGAGGCCCGCGCCCACGACGATGACGGCGCCGATCACCATGTTGGGCGTGATGATCTCGCCGAAGAGGCTGACGGCGAGGATGACGTTGAGGACGAGCTGGAAATAGGTGACGGGCTGGACCTCGGCTGCCGGCAGCAGTCCGTAGGCGCGGATGAGGAAGTAGTGGCTGAGCGTGCCGCAGACGCAGAGCGCCGCAAGGGCGAACCAGTCCGGCCCCCGCACCTCTGTCCAGTAGAACGGGCCGATCAGCGAGATCGCGACGGCGCCGGCGACGCCCGCATAGAACAGGCTGGTCACGGCCGAATCCTCGCGGCTCACCGCGCGCGTGGCAATGCTGTAGAGGGCGAACAGCACGGAGGCCCCGAGCGGCAGGAGCAGCGACATGTCGAAATGGATATCGACCGGGTTGATGATCACCAGGACGCCGATCAGGCCAACGAGCACGGCCGCGCCGCGTCGCCAGCCGACCGTTTCGCCGAGCAGCGGGATCGACAGGATGGTGATGATCAGCGGCGTCGCCTGGAAGATCGACTGGCTCATGGCGAGGCCGGCATGAACGTAGGAAAAGACGATGACGACGATTTCGGCGACCAGCAGCAGGCCGCGGACGATCTGCAGCCAGGGACGCCGCGTCGTGACCGCGCCGCGCACCCCGCCCGGCGAGGAGGCGGCGAAGCAGAACACGAAGACCGCGAAGGCCCAGAACCGGATCATCGTGATGAAGAGCGGCGGATAGCGGTCGCCGAGATATTTGGTAATGGCGTCCTGACCCGCGAAGATGCAGATCGCGAGGAAGGCGAAGAGGTAGCCACGGGTCTTGGAGGTCATCGGACAATCAACATGGAATCGGTGCCCCCTGATAGCACGGGCGGCGGTCTCATGGGGGTGTAGCGCCGGTTCGTTGCAAGAATTTGTTCTTGCAAGACGGGACAGGAGAATTTCCTCTCTGTGCGCGCGGTCGATTCGCCGCCAATATCCGATGCACAAGCAGGAGAGACAGATGCTGAGCGCGACCCCAACCCGGCGAACCTTCTTGCAGGCGGGGGCCGCGCTGCTGGCTTCCACGGCCCTGCCGACACTCGGGCTTGCCGGCGACGCGCCTTCCGGCGGCCGGCTGATCGTGGCGGCCGATTCCGAGCCGAAGAACCTCAATCCGGCCATCGTCGCTTCCAACGGCGTGTTCTTCGTCGCGAGCAAGGTGGTGGAGCCGCTGGCCGAAGCCTCCTTCGACGGTAAGGACGGGCTGGCGCCGCGCCTCGCCACCGCCTGGGAAGGCTCGGAAGACGGGCTTTCCGTCACCTTCCGCCTGCGCGAGGGTGTGACCTGGCACGACGGCAAGCCCTTCACCTCCGCCGACGTCGCTTTCTCGGCGCTCAATATCTGGAAGCCCCTGCAGAATCTCGGCCGCGTCGTCTTCGCCAATCTGGAGATGGTCGAGACGCCGGACGATGCGACCGCGATCTTCCGCTTCTCCAAGCCGACGCCGCTGCAACTCATCCGCAATGCGCTGCCCGTCGTCAGCAGCGTTGTGCCGAAACATCTCTACGAGGGTACGGATATCGCCGCGAACCCGGCGAATATCCAGCTCGTCGGCACGGGCCCCTTCCGCTTTACCGAATACAAGCCCGGCGAATATTATCGCCTGACCCGCAACGAGGCCTATTGGGGCAAGGACCAGCCGAAGCTCGACGAGATCATCTTCCGCGTGCTGCCAGACCGCGCCGGTGCGGGCGCGGCGCTGGAGGCCGAGGAAATCCAGCTTGCCGCCTTCTCCGCCGTTCCGCTCACCGATCTCGACCGCATCTCGAAGGTGCCGGGCATCGAGGTCGTCACCAAGGGCTACGAGGCGCTGACCTACCAGCTCGTCGTGGAGATCAACCATCGCCGCAAGGAACTGGCCGACCTCAAGGTGCGGCAGGCCATCGCCCATGCCATCGATAAAAAATTCGTGGTCGACACAATCTTCCTCGGCTATGCCACGGCCTCCACCGGCCCGGTGCCGAAGAATGCACCGCAATTCTACGACGCCGCCGTGCCGGCCTACGATTTCGACGTCGCAAAGGCTAATGCGCTGCTCGACGAGGCCGGCTATGCCCGGGGCGCGGACGGCAAGCGCTTTTCCCTGAAGCTGCGCCCGGCGCCCTATTTCAACGAGACGCGCCAGTTCGGCGATTACCTGCGGCAGGCGCTCGCCGAAATCGGCATCGACGCGGAACTGGTCAACGCCGATTCCGCCGCGCACCAGAAGGCGGTCTATACCGACCACGATTTCGACCTTGCCGTCGCCCCGCCGGTTTTCCGTGGCGATCCGGCGATCTCCACGACCATTCTCGTGCAATCCGGCATTCCGGCGGGCGTCGGCTTCTCCAATCAGGGCGGCTACGCCAATGCGGAACTCGACGCGGTGATCGCCAAGGCGTCGGAAACCATCGAGGAGGCCGCCCGCACCGAACTCTACCGGCAGTTCCAGAAGCTGGTCGTCTCCGACCTGCCGCTGATCAACGTCGCCGAATGGGGCTTCATCACGGTCGCGCGCGACACGGTAGAAAACGTCGCCAGCAATCCGCGCTGGGCGGTCTCCAACTGGGCGGATACCGCGCTGCAATCGTGATAGGGTTCGTTCACCGGGGAAACATCGTCAGGTCAGGCGCAGCGTGAACCGAACCCTTCGATTGCTGAGACGCCGCGCGCTCGGCAGCATTCCCGTGCTGCTGATCGTCGTCGTGCTGACATTCCTGCTGCTGGAGGCGGCGGCGGGCGATGCCGTCGATGCCTATCTCCTCTCCATCGGCGGAGGCGACGCGACGATTGCGCAGTCCTTGCGCGCCTCCTACGGTCTCGACCAGTCCATGGCGGCGCGGCTCTGGCTCTATCTGTCCTCGCTCGCCCGGCTCGATCTCGGCTGGTCCGTCGCCTTCGACCGGCCGGTGCGCGACCTCATCCTCGAACGCCTGCCCAACACGCTGCTGCTGATGGGCAGCGCCACGGCGCTCTCCTTCGCCATCGGCTCGGCGCTCGGCATCGTCGCCGGGGAAAAGCCCGGCAGCGGGCGCGACCGGGTCCTCTCCACACTCTCGCTCATCCTCTACGCCATCCCCGGCTTCTGGCTCGGCCTCGTCCTCAGCATCGTCTTCGCCGTGCAGCTTCGCTGGCTGCCCACCTCCGGCATCGAAACCATCGCCTCCGGGCGTACCGGCCTTTCGCGCGCCGCCGATATCGCCGCCCATCTGGCGCTGCCGGTCGCAACGCTGACGCTGGTCTATATGGCGCTCTTCCTGCGCGTCATGCGGGCCGGGATGGCGGAGGTCTGGGGGCTGGATTTCGTGCTCTTCGCCCGCTCCAAGGGTGTTTCGCGGGCGCGGATCGTGCTGCGGCATGTCGCGCGTAACGCGCTGCTGCCGCTCGTCACCATGCTCGGCCTGCAATCGGCCGCCATGCTTGGCGGCAGCGTCGTCATCGAGAGCATTTTTGCCATTCCCGGCTTCGGGCGGCTGGCGCAGGAGGCGGTGAGCGGGCGCGATACGGCGCTGCTTACCGGCATCATCGTGACGAGCGCCGTGCTGGTCATCCTCGTCAACCTTATGATCGATATCGCCTATGCCGCGCTCGACCCGCGCGTCGGGGCTTCGGAGCGTGGCGCATGAGGCTGCTGCGAAACCTTCTGCGGACGCCCGAGGGCGCGGTCGGGTTTGGCCTTCTCGCCGTGCTTGCGCTCGTCGCGCTGTTCGCGCCGGTTCTGTCGCCGGGCGATCCGCTGCGCATCGCCGGCCGCGCGCTGACCGCGCCCTTCACCGATCCGGCCTTCCCGCTCGGCACGGACCGGCTGGGGCGGGACGTGCTGGCGGGCATCGTGCATGGCGCGCGCACCTCGCTTCTCGTCGGGCTTGCGGCGGCATGTGCCGCCCTTGCCGTCGGCCTTTGCGTCGGGCTGGCGGCGGGTTTTGCCGGCGGCATCGTCGACGAGGCGCTGATGCGCGTGGTCGATGCCTTCCAGATCGTGCCGAGCTTCCTTCTGGCGCTCGCCTTCGTCAGCGTCATAGGCGCGTCCGTGCCGGTCGTGGTGCTGGCCATCGCGCTCGGCGCCTGGGCCGATCCGGCGCGGCTGACGCGGGCGCAGGTTCTCTCCGTGCGCGAGCGCGACTATGTCGCCTCGGCGCGTGTCGTCGGCATGCATCCGGTGGAGATCGCCTTGCGGGAAATCCTGCCGAACGTGCTGCCGCCGGTGCTGGCGCTCTCGGCCATCATCGTCGCCGCCGCGATCCTCACGGAAGCGGCGCTCTCCTTCCTCGGTCTCGGCGATCCGAACATCGTCACCTGGGGATCGATGATCGCCGAGGGGCGGAACGTCCTGCGCTCCTCGCCCTTCCTGTCGGTCTTCCCCGGCATCGCGCTGGTGGTGACGGTCGTCGGCGTCTATCTCCTGAGCGAAGGGCTGGGCAAGGCGCTCGCCCACCGGGGAGGGGGCGCATGACGGCGCTTTGCGAAATCCGGCAGCTTGCCGTCACCTATCGCGGCCAGCCGGCCCCCGCCCTGAAGGGCGTCGATCTCGATATCCATACCGGCGAGCGGCTGGCGATCATCGGCGAAAGCGGCTCCGGCAAGAGCACCTTCGCGCGGTCGCTCGCCGGCCTGCTACCGGATGGCGCGCGCATTGCGGGAAGCCTGCGCTGGGCGGCCGGACATGCGCCCCGCCCCGGCCGCGATATCGGTTTCGTCTTCCAGGATCCTTCCGCCAGCCTGAACCCGGTGCTGACCATCGGCGAACAGGTCGCCGAAGGCGCGCGCCGCCATCTCGGGCTTTCGCGCCGGCAGGGCGAGGCCCATGCGCTGGACATGCTGGCGCGCGTGCACATCCCCGATCCCGAAAAGACCCTCCACGTCTTCCCCCATCAGCTTTCCGGCGGCCAGCGCCAGCGCGTGGCGATTGCCGCAGCGCTGGCGGTAAAGCCCGGCCTGCTGATCGCCGACGAGCCGACCAGCGCGCTCGACATGGTGGTGCAGGCGGAGATCGTCGCGCTGCTCGATGAACTCGTGCGCGACGGCGGCATGACGCTGGTCTTCGTCACCCACGATATCGCGCTCGCTTCCGGCTTTGCCGACCGGGTGGCGATCTTCCGCGACGGCGAGCTGGTCGAAACCGGCGCGACGGCCACGGTTCTTGCCGCACCGCAGGCGGCCTACACCGCCGCGCTGATCGCCAGCCACCGCGATCTTGCGACGCCGCCGCTGATCCGGGAGGCGGGCCGATGACGCTGCTCGATATCCGGGATCTCAGCAAACGCTACGCATCGGGTGGCCGCGACGTCGCCGCGCTCGACGGCGTGTCGCTGACCCTTGCGGCGGGGGAGACCCTCGGTCTTGCCGGTGCGTCCGGCAGTGGAAAATCGACGCTGGCGCGCGTTCTTACGCGCCTCGTTCCGGCAGATGGCGGCACGGTGCATTTCGGCGGCGAGGACTGGCTTGCGCTTTCCGGCGGCGAACTGCGCCGGCGGCGGGCGAAGATGCAGATGGTGTTTCAGGATGTGCTCGGCGCGTTCAATCCCCGCGCCACCGTCGCGTCCGTCATCGAGGATCCGCTGCGCATCCACAACATTGTTCCGAAGGCCGGATGGGCACGGGAGGTCGCGGCTCTGCTCGACCGCGTCGGCCTTCCGGCGTCCTATGCCACCCGCTCGATCCGCGACGTGTCGGGCGGCCAGCGCCAGCGCATTGCCATCGCCCGCGCCATCGCCTCGCGGCCGTCGCTGATTGTGCTCGACGAGGCGGTCTCCGCCCTCGACGTTTCGCTGCGGGAAAAGATCCTCGAACTCCTCGTCACCCTGCAGGTCGAGCGCGGCATCGCCTATCTCTTCATCTCGCACGACCTCGCCGTGCTCGCCGCCGTCTCCCACCGCATCGCCATCATGGATGCCGGCCGGATCGTGGAGACGGGGCCGGCGGCCGGGGTGATCGGCGCGCCGCAATCGCCGGCCGCCCGCGCGCTCGTGCGCGCGGTGCCGCGCCTCATCCTCCAAAAGGAAGACCGCAATGCCGTTTGATCGCTGGAATGCCCTGAACGACGCTCCCGTCTTCCCGCCCGAGCGCTTCGGCCTCATCGCCGACCGGCTCGGCAAGGTTCTCAAGACGCGGAACGATATCCTGCTGTTCCAGACGGAGGCGGTCGTCGCGCTGGAGGCGGCAACGGCGAGCCTTGCTCGCCCGGGCCTGAAAGCGATCAACATCGTCACCAGCCCCTTCGGCGCGTGGTTCGGCGGCTGGCTGCGGCGCGGCGGCGCGGAGGTGGTGACGCTTTCCGCCGAGCCGGCCCGCCCGATCGACGCCGGGGCCGTGACGGCTGCCTTCGAGGCGCATCCGGAAACGAAAGCCGTCATCTTCTGCCATGCGGAATCGGCGAACGGCGTGCTCAACCCGCTGGAGGAGATCGTCGCCGCCGCGCGGACCCGGGGCATCGTGACGGTGGTGGACGCCGTCGCATCCGTGGGCGGCCATGCGCTGGATGTCGATGCGCTCGGCGTCGATATCGCCGTGATCGGACCGCAGAAGTCGCTGGCGGGACCGGCGGGCGTCTCGGCCCTCTCGGTCAGTCCGGCCGCATGGCGCCTGATAACGGCCGAAGGCGGGCCAAAGGAATCGACGCTGTCGCTGCTCGACCGCAAGGCCTGGCTCGATGCCGGCCGCGGTGCGCTGCCCGGCACCTCCGCGGCGCTGGAATTCTTCGCGCTGGAAGCCGCGCTCGACCGCTTCGAGGCGGAAGGCCTCGATGCCGTTCTCGCCCGTCATGCCCAAGCGGCAAAGGCGGCGCGCGACGGCCTGATCGCTCTTGGGACGGAGCCATGGGCCGCACCTGGCCGCGCATCCCATCTCGTGACGACGGCAAGGCTGCCCGATGGCGTGGATGCGGAGGTCTTCCTCGCCGCCGCTGCCCATCTCGATACGGACATGTCGCCGGGCGTCGGCCCCGGTGCGGAAAACCTCGTTCGGCTCAACCATACGGGCCAGCGTGCCCGCTTCGAAGCCGTGCTCGGCAATGTCGCCGCCTATGGCGTCGCCCTTCGCAAACTCGGCTTCGAGGCGGATATCCCGGCGGCGGCGACAGCCGTTGCCGCGCATTATGCCGGCTGAGAAAGCACAAGAGTTCCCGGTTCAGCGCCAACGACCGGGCGGACTGTCCGGCGATGGAGACGGGTCGGGCTAGGCGGGCGCGGCCGTTGCCGCTAAAAACATCCTCGTCACAAGGGAGGTGGGGATGTCGTTTTTCGAGGCCGAGGAGGCTGTCTTTTCCAGTTTCGTGCTGGGCAATGCGCCGCTCAAGAAGCTTGCCGGCGGGTTCGACTGGGCCGAGGGGCCGGTCTGGTTCGGCGATCACGATTGCCTGCTGTTCTCCGATATTCCCAACAACCGCATGCTGCGCTGGAGCGCCACGCTCGGCATCACGACATTCCGCGAGCCGTCGAATTTCTCCAACGGCAACACGCGCGACCGGGAAGGCCGCCTCATCACCTGCGAACACGGCACGCGCCGTGTGACGCGCACGGAGCATGACGGCTCCATCACGGTGGTCGCCGACCGCTACGAGGGCAAGCCGCTGAACTCGCCCAACGATGTCGTCGTCACCTCGGACGGTGCGATCTGGTTTACCGACCCGCATTACGGCATCGCCTCGGATTACGAGGGCACGCGCAGCGAGCAGGCGCTGCCCTGCAATGTCTACCGCGTCGATCCGCATTCCGGCCATGTCCGCGCCATGCTGACCGATTTCAACTGCCCGAACGGCCTTGCCTTCAGCCCGGATGAAACGCGCCTCTATGTCGCCGATACCGGCCGCATCCACACGGACGATCCACGCCATATCCGCGCCTTCGACGTGGCGGCCAACGGGAGCCTGACGGGCGGCGACGTCTTCCATGTCATTGCGCCCGGCTGCGCGGACGGCATGCGCGTGGACGAGAACGGCAATCTCTGGTCCTCGGCGGGCGACGGCGTGCATTGCATCGCGCCCGATGGCCGGCGTCTCGGGAAAATCCTCGTGCCGGAGGCGGTCTCGAATGTCTGCTTCGGCGGCCGGAACGGTCATCGCCTCTTCATCACCGCGACGACCTCGCTTTATGCCGTATCGCTTGCCGTGCGCGGCGCGCGCCGGCCCTGAAGCGATGGCGAGCGCGGAGGGGTAGATTCCGCTATCGCTCCCGGGTGCTTCCCGCCTATAATGCTTATGGAGCGGAATGGGAGGCACGATGGCGGTGGATGTTCGGACATCGAAGGAGATGAGCGCGGCAGCGGCGCCGAAGGCGTTGCGCGTCGGCTTCATCCTGTCGAAGAGTTTCACCCTCTCCGCCTTCGCATTGTTCGTGGATACCTTGCGGCTTGCCAGCGATAGCGAGGACCGCTCCCGCCGCGTCAACTGCGACTGGGACGTCATCAGCAGCACGCGCAATTTCATTTCCTCCTCGAGCGGCATCCAGGTCGCGCCGACCGCGCCTTTCGCCGATCCCTCCAGCTTCGACTACATCGCCGTCGTCGGCGGCCTTCTGAACGTGGAGGAGCCGATCGACAGCTACGCGAAGACCTATCTGCGCAAGGCGGCCGATGCGGGCGTCGGGCTGATCGGCCTCTGTACGGGCAGCTTCATCCTTGCGGAGGCGGGGCTTCTCAAGGGGCACACAGCCTGCGTGAGCTGGCTGCACCATCGCGATTTCCGCGCCCGCTATCCCGATATCGAAGCGACGTCGGAGCAGATCTTCCGCTTTGACGGCAAGGTCGCCACCTGTGCCGGCGGCAGCAGCGTCGCCGATCTTGCCGCGACGCTGGTGCGCCACCATGTCGGCGAGGCGGCCGAGCGCAATGCGCTGGAAATCCTGCAGATCCGCCACCGCCGCGACGCCACCGATGTCCAGCCGCGCAATCCGCTTGGCCTCGAAGCGCGCGACCGCCGCGTGCATCTCGCCATCATGATGATGGAGCAGCACACGGAAGACCTGCTCTCCATCGACAGCATCGCCACGATGACGAACGTCTCCCGCCGCCAGCTCGAACGCCTGTTCGAGAGCGACATGGGCGCCTCGCCGAGCGCGATCTACATGAAAATCCGCATGGCCGCCGCGCTGACCATGGTGATGCGCACCAACAAGCCGCTGATCGAGATCGCGCTCGAAACCGGCTTCGAGAGCCTATCGCACTTCACCCGGCGCTTCCGCGCCGCCTTCGGCGACACGCCCTCGCAGATCCGCCGCGATGGCCGCCGTCAGGCCGGCTGACGGCAATTCTCCCCGCGAGCCGGAACCAAGCCGCCCGCCATCCGTTCGGTTCTCATCGCTGACAAGGAGACCGCAATGGCAAGCAACGACGTTCAATCCCAGATTTCCGCTCTCCGCGACGAGATCGCCGCCCTTCAGCAGGACCTCGGCGAGCGGAGCACCGAAGCCTATGAGACGATGCGCGAGCGCGCCGGCAATGCGATGGACGCTGCCCGCCCCGCCGTTCGCTCGGCCACGAAATATGTCCGCAATGAAGGCGCAGCCGTGGCGCAGGCTGCCCGGGAACATCCCGCCGCGCTTTCGGGCGTGGTGCTGACGGCCGGGATTGCCGGTGTGGTCATCGGCTATCTGCTCGGCTCCCTGGAAAGCGAGCCGCCCCGCCGCCAGCGCTGGTTCTGAAGGTATGAAAAAGCCCGGCTTTGCCGGGCTTTTTCAGGAGCGCAAGGCGCGTCGCCTCACCGGTGGCGCAGGCCGAAAAGGTAGCCGATGAAGGCCGCGCCGGCGAGGGTCACGAGCGGATTGGCCTGGATCGTGCGGCGGGCTTCCTCGCGCAGCGATTCCGCCTTGGCGACCGCGATCTGCCCGGTGCCTTCGGCGATCAGCCCCGCGGATTCCCTCAGGCGGCTGATTTCCGCCTTCAGCGCCTCGATCTGCTCGTTGATCGTGGCTTCGGCAGCCGCGGCCTTCGCCTCTTCCGAAATGCTGTCGCGACCCTCAACGACGCCAAGCGTGCGTTTGCCGGTGCTCTTTTCGTCAGCCATGGATATGTCTCCTGGATTGATGGGAATGGCGTGAGAAAGAACTTCCGCCGTGCCGGTTGGTTCCCGGCCATGATTCAAACTGTGATCGCTCCCGGCGGGAAAGCCCGATTGACTCTTTCGGAAATTGAGAACAAATAGAGAACAATTATCCGCCAACCGGGAGCCGCCAAGCCGATGTCCGCCTCCGCCCATGCCGTTGTCGCCGATCTGCGCGACCGCATCCGGCAGTTCGACGGCCGCGCCCTGCGCGACCGGGCGGTGCTGCCCTTCGGCGTGCCGGAGATCGACGAGAAGTTGCCGGGCGGCGGATTGGCGCTCGCCAGCCTGCACGAGGTCTGCGGCGGCGGCAACGATGCGGTCGAGGGGGCGGCGGCCATGCTTTTTGCCGCCGGCATCGCGGCGCGCACAAGGGGGCAGGTGCTCTGGTGCCTGACGCGGCCCGATCTTTTCGCCCCGGCGCTGGCGCAGGCGGGCCTTGCGCCCGGCCGCGTCCTCTATATGGAGGCGAACGACGAGAAGAGCCTGCTCCTCTGTTTAGAGGAGGGGCTGCGGCATGGCGGATTGGGTGCGGTGGTGGCGGAGGTCGCGCGCCTGTCGATGACGGCCTCGCGCCGCCTGCAACTCGCCGCGGAAGCCGGCGGCACGCTCGGCATCGCCCTGCGCCGCTTCCGGCACAAGCGGGAGGTGGGGGCCTTCCTCCTGCCCACGGCCGCCGTGACGCGCTGGCAGGTGTCCGTCGCCCCGTCCGCCCCGCTGCCCGTGCCGGGTGTCGGTCGGGCATGCTGGCGGCTGGAGCTTACGCGCTGCCGGGCCGGCGAGGCGGCGGAATTCGAAGTGGAGGCATCCGATGCCGAGGGTCGTATCGCTTTTTCTTCCCGGCTGGCCGATCGATCGCCTGCGGCGGGCCATGGGCGCCTCGGCGCCTCCGCCTGACGCGCGGCTCGTCCTTGTCGGGCGCGAGGGATCGCGCCGCGTCGTGACGGCGGTGAGCCGGCCGGCGGAAGCGGCGGGGCTGCGCGTCGGCATGCCGCTTACCAAGGCCCATGCGCTGCTGCCCGATATCCTGACCATGCCGGCCGATCCCGCCGCCGATGCGGCCGCGCTGGAGCGCCTCGCGCTCTGGGCCTTGCAGCACTATGCGCCCATCGTCGCGCCGGACCCGCCGGACGGCCTCGTCATCGATACGACGGGGGCCGACCACCTGCATGGCGGCGAGGCGCGCATGCTGGGCGGCCTCGTCAACCGCCTTGCCGCCTCCGGCATTTTCGCCCGCGCGGCCATTGCCGATACGCGGGGCGCGGCCTATGCCGCCGCGCGCTTCCTGGCCGATCCCGTCTGCGTCGTCCCGGGCGGCGGGGTGGCGGAGGCCGTCGCGCGCCTGCCGCTTATGGGGCTGCGCATTCCGCCGGAAACCGTGGCGGGCCTGCATGTGCTCGGCTTTGCCACGATCGGCGACGTGCTGGCTGTGCCGCGCGCGCCGCTCGTCCTGCGCTTCGGCGCGCTGCTCGGCCGCCGGCTCGATCAGGTGCAGGGCACGGTCTTGGAGCCGGTCGATCCGCTGCGCGATCCGGAGCTTGCGACGGTCCGCAAGGTGTTCGGCGAGCCGATCGGCGCGCCTGAGACCATCGCCCGCTACACAGCCGGCCTCGTGCGCGATCTTTGCCGAACCCTGGAACGGCGCGGCCTCGGCGCCCGCCGCCTCGACCTGCTCTTCCACCGCATCGACAATTCCCTGCAGGCGATCCGCGTCGGCACGGCGCGGGCGGTGCGCGATGAGAAGCGGCTGACCCGGCTCATCTGCGACCGGATCGAGACGATCGATCCGGGTTTCGGCATCGAGATCATGGAACTGACAGCGACGCTTGCCGAACCGCTCGCCCTGCAACAGGCCGTCACGTCGCTGGTCGAGGAGGAGACGGCGGATATTGCCGGCCTTGTCGATGTCATCGCCAACCGCATCGGCGCGCGCCGGCTCTATCGCATCGCGCCGGTGGAGAGCGACGTGCCGGAGCGCTCCGTGCGCCGCATCGCGCCGCTCGCCCCGGATGACGGCGCGACATGGCAGGGCCGCTGGCCGCGCCCCGCGCGCCTGCTTGCGCGGCCGGAGCCGGTCGAGGTCATGGCGCTGCTGCCCGATCATCCGCCCGCCTTCTTCACCTGGCGCGGCGTGCGCCGGCGGGTGAAATGCGCGGACGGCCCGGAGCGCATCTTCGGCGAATGGTGGAAGCGCGACGCCGAGCTTGCCGCCGTGCGCGATTATTTCCAGGTGGAGGACATGGAGGGCGAGCGCTTCTGGCTGTTCCGCTCGGCAGATGAGGAACAGGCGTCCAGCGGGATCGGCCGCTGGTTCCTGCACGGGGTCTTCGCATGAAACCCTATTATGCCGAACTTCAGGTCACGTCGCACTTCTCGTTCCTGCGCGGGGCGAGCAGCGCGGCGGAACTTTTCGCGCAGGCAAGCGCGCTCGGCATCGATGCCCTCGCCGTGGCGGACCGCAACAGCCTCGCGGGTGTCGTGCAGGCCCACAAGGCGGCGAAGGAACTGCCGCCGGATATGCCGCAAGTCCGCCTCCTCGTCGGCTGCCGGCTCGATCTTGCCGACGGTATGTCGCTGCTGGTCTATCCCACCGACCGGGAGGCTTATGCCCGCCTCTGCCGCCTGCTGACCATCGGCAAGAAGAAGGCCGGCAAGGGCAAGTGCCATCTCGACTGGGCCGATGTCGTGCAATGGAACGAGGGCCTTCTTGCCGTGCTGGTGCCGGAGGAGGCTGACGAGGAGACGGCCTTGCGGCTGCGCCGCCTGCGCGAAACCTTCGGAGATCGCTGCTACCTAGCCCTCACGCTGCGCCGCCGCCCGAATGACCAGCTCCGCCTCTTTTCGCTCTCCAACCTTGCCGCGCAACATCGCGTGCCCACCGTCGTCACCAATGACGTGCTCTATCACGAGCCTGCCCGGCGCATGCTGCAGGATATCGTCACCTGCATCCGCCACAGCGTCGCCATCGACAATGCCGGCTTCCTGCGCGAGCGCCACGCCGACCGCTACCTGAAGCCGCCGGAGGAAATGCATCGCCTCTTTTCCCGCTACCCGGAAGCGCTGGCCCGCACGCGGGAGATTGCTGGGCGCTGCCGGTTCTCGCTGGATGAGCTGCAATACCAGTACCCGGACGAGAAGGAATATGCCCATCTCACGCCGCAGGAGGCGCTGGAAAAATATACCTGGGAGGGAGCGGCCGCGTGTTACCCCGGGGGCATTCCGGACAAGGTTCGCGGCAAGCTCAATCATGAACTGACGCTCATCGCACGCATGCGCTACGCGCCGTATTTCCTCACGGTCCGTTCCATCGTGGAACATGCCCGCTCCATCGAGATCCTGTGCCAGGGGCGTGGCTCGGCGGCCAACAGCGCGGTCTGCTACGTGCTTGGCATCACCGCCATCGACCCGATGGTGAACGGCCTTCTCTTCGAGCGCTTCGTCTCCGAACAGCGCGGCGAGCCGCCCGATATCGACGTGGATTTCGAGCATGAGCGCCGGGAGGAGGTGATCCAGTGGATCTACAACACCTATGGCACGGACCGATCCGCGCTCTGCGCCACCGTCATCCGCTATCGCGCGCGGGCGGCGATGCGCGATGTCGGGCGGGCGCTGGGCTTGCCGGAAGATGTCCTGAAGTCCCTGTCCTCGCAGGTCTGGGGCTGGTCGAACGATCTGCCGCAAAGCCATGCCGTCGGCGCCGGCCTCAATGTGGACGATCGCCGCATAAAACTGCTGTTCGAGCTTGCCCGCCAGTTGATCGACAGGCCCCGGCACCTCTCGCAGCATCCGGGCGGCTTCGTGCTGACGCGCGACCGGCTGGACGATCTCGTGCCCATCGAGCCGGCGGCCATGGACGGACGGCAGGTAATCGAATGGGACAAGGACGATATCGAATATCTGAAATTCATGAAGGTCGACGTTCTGGCGCTCGGCATGCTCACCTGCATGCGCCGCGCCTTCGATTTCCTGAAGACGCACAAGGGAAAGGACTATGGTCTCAAAACCATCCCTGCAGGAGATGAGGCGACCTACGAAATGATCTCGAAGGCCGACACAATCGGCACCTTCCAGATCGAGAGCCGGGCGCAGATGTCCATGCTGCCGCGTCTTCGGCCGAATAAATTCTATGATATCGTCATTCAGGTGGCCATCGTTCGGCCGGGGCCGATCCAGGGGGACATGGTGCATCCCTATCTGCGGCGGCGGCAGGGGTTGGAAAAGGAAGACTATCCCAAACCCGAATTGCGAAACGTGCTGGAAAGAACTCTAGGCGTCCCGCTCTTTCAGGAACAGGCGATGCAGGTGGCCATCGACTGCGCCGGCTTCACACCCGGCCGGGCGGACGAGCTTCGCCGCGCCATGGCGACCTTCAAACAAACGGGTGGGGTGGACAAGTTCCGGCAGGAACTGGTCGCCGGCATGGTCAAGAATGGATATGCGCAGGAATTCGCCGAGCGTATGTGTCGCCAGCTTGAAGGCTTCGGCTCCTATGGCTTCCCGGAAAGCCACGCCTACAGCTTCGCCATCATCGCCTATGCCTCGGCCTGGATGAAGTGCCATCACCCGGACGTTTTCTGTGCGGCGCTGCTCAATTCCCAGCCGATGGGGTTCTATGCGCCGGCGCAGATCGTGCGCGATGCGCGCGATCATGGGGTGGAGGTGCGGCCGGTCTGCGTCAACCAGAGCCGGTGGGACTGTACGCTGGAGCCGACGGAGGAGACGGGGCGGCTTGCGGTCCGGCTGGGGCTGCGGCTGGTGAAGGGGCTGAGCAACAAGGAAGCGGGCGCGCTGGTCGCCAACCGGGAGGAAGACCCTTTCGCCTCGGTCGACGATGTCTGGCGCCGTGCGGATATTCCGGCCGATACGCTCGTGCGGCTGGCGGAGGCGGATGCCTTCCTGCCGTCGCTCGGCCTTTCCCGCCGCGAGGCGCTGTGGGCGATCCGGGGGCTTCGGGACGAGCCTTTGCCGCTCTTTTCGGCTGCTGCCGCACGGGAGGCGGCGGTGGTGCCGGAACTCAGCGAGCCGGCGGTGGCGCTGCGCCCCATGGCGGCGGGCGGCGAGGTGGTGGAGGATTACGGCCATGTCGGCCTGACGCTCAGGGCGCATCCGGTGAGCTTTCTGCGCGAAAGCCTTACGCGCCGGCGTTTCCTGACTTGCGCAGAGGCGACGCGGCTCAAGGACCGCCGGAAGGTCGAGACGGCCGGCATCGTGCTTGTGCGCCAGCAGCCGGGTTCGGCCAAGGGTGTCATCTTCGTGACCATCGAGGACGAGACGGGCATCGCCAATCTCGTCGTCTGGCGCAAGGTCTTCCTCGCCTTCCGCCCCATCGTGATGGGTGCGCCGATGATCGGCGTCAAAGGTTATGTCCAGCGGGAGGGTGAGGTGGTGCATCTCGTCGTGCAACACCTCACCGATCTCTCGGCGGATTTTTCGACCATCGGCCGGCGCGGCGGCGTGGCGGGGCAGGAAGAGGCGGGCGCGGCCGAAGCGATCCGCGTCAAGTCCCGCGACTTTCACTGAACATTTCCAGCAGGATTGCGCAGTGGGACATGCGCCACTCCGCGTTACATGAAGTCGCGCGGAATGGCCTCCTCGAAGGATTTCTCGAAGATCAGCGCTTCCCCCTCGAAGGCGCGTACATGGGCGGCGATCAGCCAGTCCGTCGCCGTGCAGGCGATGGTGGCCGTCGAGACGGTGCGCACGAACCAGCCGGGGCGCTGCATGTCGCAGGTCCAGACGGCGGTGCCGGTCATGGATAGCGGATCGTCCGCGGCAATCGACCAGACCTCGTCGCGCACCTGCCGCGTCGCAAGCCCCGTGTCGGGATGTTCGTAAAGGCCGGTATCCTCGTAGATCGAATAATCCGTCAGGCCGTTGGTCAGGTCCCGCTCGACCCCCCGGGCGGTCTCGGCCGGGGCAAGCTCGGTGTATTTCGGCAGGGGATCGGGGTTTTCCGGCTCCGGCAGGGCGATCACCCGATGCTCCCCTAGCTTCGGCAGGAAAAGGCCGAGCGAGGCGAGGTCCAGCGTCACGCCGGCATCCACCGGCGGCGGCAGCACCATCGGCCAGTAGGCGGTCGAGAGCGACAGGCGGATGCGGTGGCCGGCGCGGAAGCGGTAGCCCATCGCGTCGAGCACGAGGCGGATGCGGGTCTTTTGACCCTTCGGCATGGCCTTCGGCTCGGCATTGCCGTCGCGATGGGCAAGGTTGAGGACGCCGAAGGTGACGCGCGTTGCGGTGCCGTCCGGATGTATGTCGACGAGGCGGGCGCAGAGATTGGCGATCTCCGCCTCCGTGGAAACATCCAGTTCCAGCACCGGCTGGCCGAGGAAATCCTGCGCCTCGGTTAATGGCGGTGTCTCGATGACCAGCGAGCCGGCATCGTCGGGGCGCTGGTCGAGCGCCATTTCCGCATCCGGCTTCAGCGTGAACCATTCGCCGGCCATGATGCCGGTATCGAGCGGCGATTTCAGGAAACGGTCATGGCTCGCGCCGGCTGCAGGCGGGCTGGCAAGAAGCGCGCCATGCGGCGAGACATGGAAGGCCGCCATCTCGGGCGCTTTCCAGCGATCCATGGCGATCCAGAAGCCGGGATCGCTCTCGCGCCGCAGGGACGGGCGGGCGGCGTCTTGGATATAGGCGCGCACCTGCGGGGTCTCTTGCGCGCCGTTCTCCTCGCCGCGCAGCCAATGGTTCCACCAGGCAATGGCCTCGGCATGGAAATCCATGCGCGGCTTCGGCCAGGCGAAGTGGGGATATTTGTGGATCCACGGGCCGATCAGCGCCTTGGCCTTGTCCCCCAGTCCCTCGAGGGCCTTCAGCGGTGTGCTGCGATAGCCGTCCGCCCAGCCGGCGATGACGAGGGCGGGCACCGGGAAGCCGGCGAAATCCTCGCAGATCGAGCCGTGTTTCCAGAAGGCATCGCGGCGCTGGTGACGCAGCCATTCCTCAAGGAAGAAGGGTTCGTTCTCCAGCCGCTCCAGCCACATGTCGCGCCAGCGGTCGCCGACGATGGCAGGGTCGGGCGAGCGGGACTGGTAGGCGAGCATGGTCGCGGCCCAGGAGAGCTGGGCGGAAAGGTGGGTGCCGCTCTTGTAGTGGATGTCGTCGTTGTAGCGGTCGACGGTGGAGGCAATGGAGATGACGGCCTTCAGGGCCGGGGGCTTGAGGGCCGCGACCTGCAGGCAGTTGAAGCCGCCCCAGGAAATGCCCATCATGCCGACCGACCCGTTCGACCATGGCTGGGCGGCGATCCAGCCGATGAGTTCGCAGGCATTCGCCAGTTCCAGCGGCGTGTATTCGCCGTCGATCACGCCATCGGATTCGCCCGAGCCGCGGATATCGACGCGCACGCCGGCAATGCCGGCGGCGGCGAAGACGGGATAGGTCGATTCATCGCGCAGGCTCGTTCCGTCGCGCTTGCGATAGGGCAGGAATTCGAGGACGGCGGGCACGGGGTCCCGCTCCGCACCCTCCGGCATCCAGATGCGCGCGGCGAGCCGCGTGCCGTCGGCAAGCGTGATCCATTCGTTTTCAATGACGGTGAAGGCGCGGGATGTCATGGGCGATCCTCTGTTGCCGCTCCTTTATGCCGCCCGGCCCGAGGGCGGGCAATGGGCGGTTTTGACCCGGCATGTCGCTTTTGCCGCCGGCTTGCCCGTCTTCCAAAACTCGCCTACGAAACGAGGAGCGGAGAGGGAGGGACGCCATGCAGGATCGGGAAGAGACGGGACGGCTGGACGACCCACAGCGCGCCTACAGGGTCCTGATCGCCGATCTTGTCGGCCTGCGCTTCGATGCGGAGGGACGGCCCGATCCCGGCGAAGTCCGCGCGCATATCATAGCGCGGGGCGGAGTCTTCCACGAGGGCGGCTACCAGCGCGAGGATCTGCCGCCGGGCATTCATTTCTTCTACCAGCCGGATCTCAGCGCCGAGGCGCAGATCATCGCGCAGACCGCAGACGGCCGCTACGATGCGCTGATCGCGGCGGCGACCTTCGTTCCCAAGCAGGCTGTCTTTCCGCTCGGCGGCGTGCGCATCGGCGCGGGCACCGGCAATATGGGGGCCGCCTCCTGGGGCGGCGGTAACGGCGAGGGCGGGACCGCGCCGTTGATGAACACGCCCGGCATCAACAGTCGCGCGACGGCGCAGATGGCGATGAAGGCGCTGCTGAAGGTGACGCCGGACCTGCCGGTCGATCTGCTGCACGCCCGCGTCGTCGCCGGCGATTTCGATACGGGGCGCGATCTGCGGCTTTATCCGACCGCCAAGCTGGAAGGCCGGCGCATGGCCGTGCTCGGCTACGGCAATATCGGCCGCGAGGTCGCCAAACTCGCCCGCGCCTTCGGCATGGCGGTCGTCGTCCATGCCCGCCCGCACCATCGGCAATGGATCGAGGCGGAAGGGTTCGACTACGCGGAAACGCCGGAGGCGGCGGCGCGCGGAGCGGATGCACTCTCCGTCCATGTCGGCCTCGGCCGGCTCGACGAGGAGACGCGCCGCTATGCCAATGCCGGCCTCGTCGGCGAGGCGGTGCTGGCGGCGATGAAACCCGGCGCGGTCATGATCAATTACGACCGGGGCGAGGTGGTGGATGCGGCAGCGCTCGACCGCGCGCTCGCCTCGGGGCAGATACGCCATGCGGCCATCGATGCCGATCTCTTCAAGAGCGCTTCGAGCGGCACGCTCAGCGGCCCGATGCTGCCCTATCTGAAGCTAGCCGAACACCATCCCGGCAGGCTGGAGCTTCTGCCCCATGCGGCGGCGGATACGGATCATCCCTCCCGCGTCGTCGGCGCCTGCCAGGCGGTGGATCAGATTATCGACGTCATTCGCCATCGCCGTGTCGTCAACCTGAAGGGCAGCCTGCCGGAAGGCTATGTCGATGCGGGCGCGAAGGCGCCGCAGGGCATCGGCCGGGTCACCGCGGCGACGCTCGCGGCGGCGGCGATCGATCCCCACTTTGCCGAATTGCACGGCGTCTCGCGCGAGATCACCGATACGCTGGAGGCCATCGTGGAGGCGGTCGCGGAGGGCATGACGCACCAGCCGGCCAAGGGCGACGTCGCCGCGCTCACGCATCTCCTGCTGCGCCAGCGCCGCCTGCTGGAGGCGCTGGGACTGGACGGGCCGGCGGAGACCTGAGCGGAGGGCTCAGGCCAGACGCCCATATTGCCGCATGACGGACAAGAGGTCGTCGTGCCGGATGGCGTCGACGCGCAGCCGGTCGTGCGGGGTGCCGCCGGCGTCCTCGGCCGCCAGCATGGCGTTCACCACCGCCTCTTCCACGCTGTCCACCGCCGCCAGATAGGCGGCGTCGAGGTGCTCGTCGTTGAGGATTTCGAGGGACAGCATTTCCGGCGCGCGGTGCGCCATCGGCTGCGGATTGGCGGTGGAGAAGGCGAGGAAGATATCGCCGGAATTGTTGCCGCCCGGCGTGCCGCCCCGGCCGATGCCGATGGCGGCGCGGCGGGCGAGGCGCTTCAACTGGTGCGGGGCGAGCGGCAGATCGGTGGCGATGACGACGATGATCGAGCCGCGTTCCCTGAGCTGGCTTTGCGGGGTGTTGTCCTGAAGGTGTTTTCCCACGGGCACGCCGCAGACCGTCAGCCAGTCGCGCTGGCCGTGGTTGGCCTGCACCAGCGTGCCGATCGTATAGTCCTTGCCGGCATAGGTGACGATGCGCGACGCGGTGCCGGTGCCGCCCTTGAAGCCATAGGTGATCATGCCGGTGCCGCCGCCGCAATTGCCCTCCTGGACGGGGCCGGCGGAAAGGTTTTCCAGCGCCGCGCGCGCGTCCGCTTCCGTCACCGGCATGCCGTTGATGTCGCTCAGCGCCCCGTCATAGGTCTCGGCGATGACGGGCATCAGCCAGAGGAAATCGCCGATCTCGTAGGTCGAGGAATAGCGTTCCAGCATCCAGCGGATCGTCGCATGGTGGGTGATGCCGACGCCGTGGGTGTTGGTGATCATGACCGGGCCGAGGAAGGTACCGCCGTCCTCGATCCAGTGCGTGCCGGTCATTTCGCCATTGCCGTTGAAACGATGCACGCCGGCATAGACGGGCACGGGCGTTTCGCTGTCGCTGTGCGGCAGGATGGCGGTGACGCCGGTGCGCACCGGAAGCTTGCGGCCGGGGCGCGGGGTCTCCTCCCGGATCGTCTGGAAGCCGACGGCGATGCCCTCGACATCGGTGATGGCGTTGAGGGGGCCGGTGCGGCCGGTGAAGGGCAGGCCGAGGTCGCGGGCGCGGGGTTTTGTCTTTTTGTGCATGGTCATTTCTGCCGGGAGCGAAGGTAGAGGCCGAGGGAGGCGATGACGAAGGAGAAGGTCAGCATCATCACGGCGATGGCGTTGATCTCCGGTTTGATGCCGCGCCGGAGCATGGCGAAGATGAACATCGGCAGCGTCGTGACGTCGACGCCGGCGATGAAATAGGTGATGACGAGATCGTCCATCGAGATGATGAAGGCGAGCAGCGCGCCGCCGAGAATGCCCGGCAGGAGCTGCGGGAAGACCACCTTGCGGAAGGTCGTCCATTCGTTCGCCCCGAGATCGGCCGAGGCATGCTCCAGCGTGCGGTCCATGCCGGCGAGCCGGGCGGTGACGACGATGAAGACATAGGAGGTCAGGAAGGTGCATTGGCCGATGATGATCGTGCCGATGCCGAGATGGATACCGGCATTGACGAAGAAGATCAGCAAGGCGATGCCGAGCACGATATCCGGCATCAGCATCGGCATGAACATGACGACACGGTAGAAGCGCCGGCCGAAGAAATCGAAGCGGTAGAGCGCGATCGCCATGGCCGTGCCGAGCACGGTGGCGATGGCGGTGGTGGAGGCGGCGATCCGCAGGCTGTTCCACACGGCCTCGACGAGCTGGTCGGTGGATTCCAGATAGAGCGCGTTTTCCGAAATCTTCGTCTTGAAGCCGAGGACCTGGGCGTACCAGTCGGTGGTAAAGCCCGTCCAGGTCATCATGTTGACCGGGTTCGCGTTGAACGAATAGACCGCGATCAGCGCCAGTGGAATGTAGATGAAGGCGAAGAACAGCGCGGTATAGGCAAGGAGGCTGCCGCGGGCGAGGGTGGCGAAAATCTTCATCGCTCTCTCCTCAGCGCCCGGTCGCGGCATCGAGGCCGCGACGGCTGGAAACGACCACATAGACGAAGAGCAGCACCAGCATCACGCTCATCACCATCATCGCGAGCGCCGAGCCGAAGGGCCAGTTGCGCGCGGCGAGGAATTGCTGCTCGATGAGGTTGCCGAGCATCATCACCTTGGCGCCGCCAAGGATGGTCGGCACGATGAAGTTGCCGAGCGCGGGGATGAAGACGATGACCGCGCCGCCGGCAATGCCGGGCGCCGTCAGTGGCAGGATGATGCGCCAGAAGGTGCGGATCGGTCCCGCGCCGAGATCGAGCGAGGCGCGCACCAGCGTCCAGTCGAGCTTTTCGACGCTGGCATAGACCGGCATGAACATGAAGGGAATGAAGACATAGACCATGCCGAGGATGATCGCGCCTTCGGTATAGATGAGCTCCAGCGGCTGGGCGACGAGGCCGGTGTTCAGCAGCACGTCGTTGGCAAGCCCGGTCGGGCGCAGGATCAGCACCCAGACGAAGAGCCGCACGATGAGGCTGGCGAAGAAGGGCAGCGTGATGAGGAAGAGGCAGAAGTTCTTCCAGCGGTCCGACAGGCGGCTGATGCAGAAGGCCGCCGGGTAGCAGACGAGGAGCGTGGCGATGACGGTGAGCGCCGCGATCCTCAGCGAGCGCAGGAAGATCGCGATATAGACCGGGTCGAAATCCTCGAACATCGGATCGGCAAAGCCGAGGATGCGGCCGTAATTATGCGGATACCACGTCCACTCCACCCCGCCGTAAAGGCCGGGGGCGAGGAAGCTCGTGACGATCATGATGGAGAGCGGGCCGAGGAAGAAGACCGCGAGGAACAGCGAGACCGGCCCGAGCAGGACGGCAAGCTGGGCGCGGCGGCGAAGGGCGATCGACGACATGTCAGGCCGCCTCCGCCGGAATGAGGTGTACGGCCGCCGGATCGTAGGCGAGGCGGGCATGGCGCGACTGCTCGACCGCGCCGACGAGGCTGCGCCGCGCCGCCGGGATTTCCGCGATGACGCGCCGGCCCGTCGCCGTGCGGCCGAAAAGCTCGAAGGTCGAGCCGACGAAGACGATCTGCTCGAGATCGATGTCGAGGCCCGGGGCGTCGCTGCCGGCCTCGGCGAGGAAGAACTGTTCCGGGCGGATGAGCGCCGTCGCCGCGCCCGTTGCGCCGGGTCTGCCATGCGCAATGGCGATGCCGTCCCGCGTTACGAGCTGGCCGCTGCCGGCCTCGCCCTCGAAGAGGTTGCTGGCGCCGACGAAGGTGGCGACGAAGCCGTTCTTCGGCTGGTCGTAGATGGCGCGGGGCGTATCGAGTTGCTGGATACGGCCGCCCGAGAGCACGGCGACGCGGTCCGACATGGTCAGCGCCTCCTGCTGGTCGTGGGTGACGAAGATGAAGGAAATGCCGAGTTCGTTCTGCAGCGTCTTCAATTCGATCTGCATGGCCTGCCGCAGGTTCTTGTCGAGGGCCGAGAGCGGTTCGTCGAGCAGGAGGAGCTTCGGGCGGGCGATGATGGCGCGGGCGAGCGCCACGCGCTGCTGCTGGCCGCCGGAAAGCTGGCGCGGCTTGCGGCTCTCCAGCCCTTCCAGGCCGACCATGGCGAGGGCTTCCGCCACGCGCTTTGTCCGCTCGGGCTTTGCGACGCCGGCGACTTCCAGCGCGTAGCCGGTGTTCTCGCCCACCGTCATATGCGGAAAGAGCGCGTAGTTCTGGAAGACGGTGTTGACCGGGCGGCGGTAGGGCGGCCGGTCCGTCATGTCCTCGCCGTCGATCAGGATACGGCCGGAATCGAGTTCCACGAAACCGCTGATCGCCTGAAGGAGGGTGGTTTTTCCGCAGCCCGACGGCCCCAGCAGCGTCAGGAATTCGTTGCGCCGGACATCGAGGTCTATGGCGTCGAGCGCGGTGACCGTCTGGCCTTCGGGCGTGGCAAAGGCCTTCGCCGCCTTTTCCAGGCGGACTATGGAATCTCGCATCGTCGTTCCCCAAAATGTTATAAAAATAACGCTTGTGCGATTTAGATATGTGGATACCATTTGCCTATCCAAGTCAACGGCCGAAAGAAGCCGGGACGGGAAAAGGCGGCGCAGAGGAAAGCGCCGGGGCCAGGACGGCCGAACCACCAGAGGAGACTATTTCCATGACGAAAGCCAAACATGCCGGTGCGTCCGGTTTTCAGGCCTGGATGCGCGGCACCGCCCTTTCGCTCGCCGCCCTCGTGGCGACGGCGGGCATGGCGGGCGCCGCCGAACTCAACGTCTATAACTGGGGCGAATACATCAATCCGGAGGTGCTGAAGAAGTTCGAGGAGGAGACCAAGATCAAGGTCAATCTCTCGACCTATTCCTCCAACGAGGAAATGCTGGCCAAGATCCAGGGCGGCGCGACGGGCTACGACATCGTCTTCCCGTCCGTGCATATGCAGGACATCATGGCCAAGCTCGATCTTCTGGAGAAGACCGACATCAACAAATACGAGGGCTTCAAGAACATCGATCCCTCGTTCCTGCGCGCCAAGAGCGATCCGGGCGGCGAATATTGCCTGCCCTATGCCTGGGGCTCGGTCGGCATCTTCTATAACCGCAAGGTTCTCGGCAAGGATGTCACCGGCTGGAAGGACCTGATCGAGACGGTGAAGGCCAAGGGCCTGAAATTCACCCTGCTCGACGACATGCGCGAGGTTCTGGCCGTCGGCCTCATCCTCAACGGCCACAAGATCAACTCCACCGATCCGGCTGAATTGCAGCAGGCGGCCGACACGATCATCGCCATGAAGCCGCATGTCGCGGCCTTCACTTATGACGAGCGGCCGATGGTGCAGGCAGGGGACGTTGCCGCCGGCCACGCCTTCGTCGGCGCGATGATCGACGTCTTCGGCAACGAGAAGGATCTCGGCTACGTGATCCCCGAGGAAGGCGCGACCATGTACCAGGAGGATATCTGCGTCTTGAAGAGCGCGCCGAACAAGGAGAACGCCATCAAGTTCCTCCAGTTCTACACCCGCCCGGAGATCGTCGCCCTCAATGTCGCGCAGCAGACCAACGGCACGGCCAATGTGCCGGCGCGGCAATTGACCCCGGAAAAGATCAAGAATAGCAAGGAAATCAACCCGCCGGCCGAAACGATGGGCCGTCTCCAGATATTCGAGGATCTGGGTCCGGCCCTGCGCCAGGTGGACCGCGTCTGGACGCGGGTCAAGACGGCCCAGTGAGCGCGGTTGATCCCCGCCCGTCCTTGGACGGGCGGGCTTTCGAGGAGAGGGGCGACGTGTCGAAACGCATTCTGAAGCTCGTTCAGTCCGACGACCTCAGACGGTCCAAATCCGACAAGCTGCTCGCCCATTATATCGAGCGGAACATCGCCGAGCTTCCCTTCGAGACCGCGCGCTCCATCGCCCAGCGCCTTCAGGTCTCGCCGATGACCGTGGGGCGCTATCTGCGCCGCATGGGCTTCGACGGGCTGGACGAGTTGAAGAGCGAGTTGCGCCACGGCAGCTCCAACCCGGCCTGGCAGGTCAAGGGCCGGGTCGACCGGCTCCAGCAGGACCGGCAGGAGGGCAAGCTGCTCGCCGGCCTTATCCAGCAGCAGATCGATAATCTCAGCCAAATCTACGCCATCGCCAGCGCGCCGGAATGGCAGCAGACGATCGATGCGCTGATCGGCGCGAGCGAGGTCTATGTCGCGGCGTACCAGAACGTGCGCGGCATCGCGCAGTATTTCGCCAGCCAGCTTTCCTATACCCGCCCGCGCGTGCAGTTCGTCGACGGGCTGAACGGCACCTATGCCGAGCTGCTCGACGGTTCCGTCGAGGGGCGGCTGCTCTTCCTGCATGACGTGCGGCGCTTTTCCGCCAAGGCCCGGCCGCTGGCGCTGGAGGCGCGCCGCGCCGGCGTCAAGGTCGTGCTGCTGACGGACGAATTCTGCCCCTGGGGGCCGGAGGTCTCCGATATCTGCCTCATCGTGCCCGGCTCGCACGGCCCCCTCTGGGATGGCGCGGCCACCATGACCGCCGTCATGGACCTGATGCTCAGCAACATCATCGTCGTGCTCGGCGACGAGGTGAGCGAGCGCGTCGACACGCTCACCCGCCTGCAGGATGTCTTCGGCGATTTCGAGACCTGACCGGCTCAGTCCTTGCCTGGCAGCGGGCGGGTCACGATGAAGGTGACGCTTGCCGCCAGGATCAGCCCGACCGTGACGGCAAGGGGGAGCGAGGGTTGCAGGCGATAGAGGAACAGGCCGTAGCTCACGGCGATAAGAGCGACGGCGGCGATCTTGGCGCGGGCCGAGATCGCGCCCTCCCGCCGCCAGTTCGCCAGGGGGGGGCCGAGCGTGCGATGGTCGAGAAGCCATTGTTCGAAGCGCGGCGAGGAGCGCGAGAAGCACCAGGCCGCGACGAGCAGGAATGGCGTCGTCGGCAACAGCGGCAGGAAAACGCCGACAATGCCGATCGCCGTCATCAGGAAGCCGGCCAGCATGTAGATCGAGCGCACGGAACCCTCATCGAAAAACGCGTTCGCGTCCAGATAGAGTGCTTTGCCGCTATCTCCAAGAGGCAAGGGCGACGCGCCCTCAGATAGGTTTGCTCTCCGCCGCCTTCGGGGCCTTTGCCCTTGCGCCGGCATCGGCTTTCCCGCCCCGCCCGAGGGCGATGTCGATCAGGGGTTTCTTCGTGCGGGCGGGCCGAGCGTCGGCGGGAAGCGCCACCCGCTCGAATTCCTCGCGCTCGCGCACGGCCTGCGCCCAGTGCTCGATATCGTGCCCGTGGGGGTGGCCGGCCTCTTCCCAGAGCGAGTAGGCCCGCTTGCTGATCCATTCCATTCGCGCATCCGTCATCGTTGAACCTCGCTCGAGAGTGATCGACGCCGTGCCGGTCTATGGCAGAAGGAAACCGGAACACGGAACTTGCTGGAGGCCGGAAAACAACGGCCGGCGGTCCAGGTATCGGCGCACCATGCGCTCCGGGCGACAGGTCGGGCGGAGCAGGTCTGCAATGTGATTCGCCTGTCTAGGATGCGCCCAATGCGGCAGGGCATCAAGCGAAACGGGGCGATAGCCGCCGCGGTATTTTGGCCGCCACGAGGGAAAAATCATCCCTTCGCGCGTGCAAACCGATGGGATTTTGGAAAAGTTTCATGCTGGCGGGTGGACAGTGCCGATCCCGCCAACGTATTGTCCGGATGAAGGAATCTCCAGCATGGACGGCGATATCGAAAGGCAGGGCGTTTGGCGGCATCAAGGCAACAGGATCGACCTTTTCATCGGGCTTTCCGCCTTCTCTGCACCGCGCTGACCTGTCTTTTGCTGTTGATATCCGTGCTCACGGCCCCGGTTGCCGCGAGCGCAGGGGCCAGGGCGTTGCGCCACGGCATGCAGAGGACCGCGGGATATCCATCGGGCACGGCCGATGCCGAATGCGGCAAACGTGTCGCCGCCGCAAAAGCGATGCAGTCCTGGGTGGGTCTTGCCTGCCGGTCGGTGCGAGCCGGTTCCCGTTCCGGAAGCGTTTCCGCCGCCACGGCCTTGGTTCCGCCTTTGCGGCCGGGCAAGGGGACGCCCGAAACGCGTGGGGCGCGTGCGCCTCCCTTGAATTTCGCCTGACGGCCGGTTCGATCGCTTGCGGTCGCCACGGCCTTCCCGACGCTGCCGGCGCGCCGGCATAGGAGAAGCTCTGAGGTTCGAAAGCGATCGATCAAACGATGACGGGTGAACTGATTCTGGTCCTGCTGGTCTGCCTTCCCTTCGCGGGAAGCCTTGCCGCGACCGTCCTTCTGCGCACGGATTCCCGCGTTCTGGCGGCGCGCATGGCTGGCGGGGTGGCCTTCGCCTGCCTCGTGCTGACGGCCATGCTCTATCCCGCCGTGCGCGGCGGCGGCCGGGTGCGGCTCGATCTGGAATGGCTGCCGCAGCTCGGCCTCGACGTCACCCTGCGCATGGACGGTTTCGCCTGGCTTTTCGCCATGCTGGTCACCGGCATCGGCTGCCTCGTCGTGCTCTATGCGCGCTACTACATGTCGGAAGAGGATCCGGTCCCGCGCTTCTTCTCCTTTCTTCTCGCCTTCATGGGCTCGATGCTCGGCATCGTGCTGTCGGGCAACATCATCCTGCTCTCGGTGTTCTGGGAGCTGACGAGCATCTTCTCGTTCCTGCTGATCAGCTATTGGCACAACAATGCCGCCGCGCGTGACGGCGCGCGCATGGCGCTGACGATCACCGGCATCGGCGGCTTCTGCCTGCTCGCCGGCCTGCTGGTGCTCGGCCATATCGTCGGCAGCTACGATCTCGACGTGGTGCTGGCGGCGGGAGACAAGATCAAGGCGCATCCCCTCTATCTCACGGCGCTCGTGCTGATCCTCATCGGCGCGCTGACGAAGAGCGCGCAGGTGCCCTTCCATTTCTGGCTGCCGAACGCCATGGCCGCGCCGACCCCGGTTTCGGCCTATCTGCACTCCGCGACGATGGTGAAAGCCGGCGTCTTCCTGCTCGTGCGCTTCTGGCCGGCGCTGTCGGGCACCTATGAATGGTTCATGCTGGTCGGCATCGCCGGCATCAGTACGCTGCTGCTCGGCGCTTACTTCGCCATGTTCCAGCAGGACCTGAAGGGCCTGCTCGCCTATTCGACGATCAGCCATCTCGGCCTCATCACCACGCTGCTCAGCCTCGGCAGCCCGGTCGCGGCGGTGGCGGCGATCTTCCACATGATGAACCACGCCACCTTCAAGGCCTCGCTCTTCATGGCGGCCGGCATCATCGACCACGAGACCGGCACGCGCGACATGCGGCGATTGAGCGGGCTCTTCAAATACCTGCCGATCACCGGAACGCTCGCCATGGTCGCAAGCGCGGCCATGGCCGGCGTGCCGCTGCTCAACGGCTTCATTTCCAAGGAAATGTTCTTCGCCGAGGCGGTGGAAACGCATGCCGATTCCGTGCTCGACCGCATCCTGCCCTATGTGGCGACGCTCGCCGGCGCTTTCTCGGTCGCCTATTCGATCCGCTTCATTCACATGGTCTTCTTCGGCCCGCCGCCGACCGACCTGCCGAAGCCCAAGCCGCACGAGCCGCCGCACTGGATGCGCTTCCCCATCGAGTTCCTCGTGCTGGCCTGCCTCGTCGTCGGCGTCATCCCGAGCCTGTCCATCGGCCCCTTCCTGCATTCGGCCGTCCTGTCGGTCCTCGGCGAGCGCACGCCGGAATACAGCCTCGCCGTCTGGCACGGCATCAACACGCCGCTGATCATGAGCATGATCGCGCTTCTCGGCGGCGCGGCGCTCTATTTCGTGATGAAGGACTACCTCGCCAAATGCGACGACGGCCCGCCGCTCTTCCGCCAGCTCACCGGGCAGCGCATCTTCGAGCGTGTCCTGGTGACCGTGTCGTGGAAATGGGCGCGCTGGCTGGAGAGCAATCTCGGCACCCGCAGCCTGCAGCCGCAGCTGCGTCTTGTCGCCGCCGCCGGTCTGTTGGTCGGTGTGGTTCCGCTCTATATCGCCGGCTTCTCGCCCAAGGCGCCGGTTCTGGGGGAGGTCGATCCGATCTTCGCCGTCATCTGGGGCATCGGCGCCTTCTGCGCGCTGGGCGCGGCCTATCAGGCGAAATATCACCGGCTCGCCGCGCTCGTCCTGCTGGGCGGCGCGGGTATCACGACCTGCATCACCTTCGTCTGGCTTTCCGCGCCGGACCTTGCGATCACGCAGCTTGTCGTGGAGATCGTCACGACCGTTCTCCTGCTGCTCGGCCTGCGCTGGCTGCCGAAGCGCTCGGAGAAGGTCGACAATGCCGTGACGCTTGCCGCGCGCAGCCGCCGCTTCCGCGACTTCCTGCTCGCGGTCTCCTGCGGCTTCGGCATGTTCCTGTTCTCCTACGCGATCATGAAACAGCCGGTGCCGGACGCCATCGCCAGCTATTTCCTCGAAAAGGCCTATACGGAAGGCGGCGGGCGCAACGTGGTCAACGTCATCCTCGTCGATTTTCGCGGCTTCGACACGATGGGCGAGATCGCGGTGCTTGCGATCGTCGCGCTGACGGTCTTCGCGCTGCTGCGCCGTTTCCGTCCCGCGCCCGACAGCATCGAGAAGCCGGAGCAGCAGCGCATCCAGAATGCCTATGACGACGAGCGTCCCGAGCGTTCGGCCGGCGATACGGTGCGCGATTACCTTCTGGTGCCCTCCGTCATCATGCAGTGGATGTTCCCGGTCGTCATCACCTTCTCGATCTATCTCCTGCTGCGCGGCCATGATCTTCCGGGCGGCGGCTTTGCCGGCGGCGTCACCATGGCCATCGCCTTCCTGCTGCAATATCTGGCGGGCGGCGTGCGTTGGGCGGAGGACCGTATCCGCATCCTGCCGTTGCGCTGGATGGGCTTCGGCCTGCTGATGGCCGCGGCCACCGGCATGGGCGCATGGTTCCTCGGCTATCCGTTCCTGACCACCTATTCGCAATATGTCGCGCTGCCCTTCATCGGCAAGGTGCCGGCCGCGACGGCGCTGTTCTTCGATATCGGCGTCTTCGCGCTCGTCGTCGGGGCGACCGTGCTCATCCTCATCGCGCTTGCGCACCAGTCCGTTCGCATGCACCGGGTCCGTAGTCCCGAGGCCGGCAAGGCGGAGGAAACCTGATGGAATTCGTCCTTTCCCTCGGTATCGGCATCATGACCGGCTCCGGCGTCTGGCTCATCCTGCGCCCGCGCACCTATCAGGTCATCATCGGCCTTTCGCTGCTGTCCTATGCGGTCAATCTCTTCATCTTCGGCGTCGGCGGCGTGAAATCCAACGCCGCGCCGCTGCTGGAGGAAGGCGTGCCGGTCTCCACCATGACCGATCCGGTGCCGCATGCGCTGGTGCTGACCGCCATCGTCATCGGCTTTGCGACGACCGCGCTCTTCCTCGTGGTCCTGCTCGCCGCGCGCGGCCTTACCGGCACGGACCATGTCGACGGCAGGGAGCAGCCGAAATGAGCGGCTGGCAGCACCACCTCATCATCGCGCCGATCCTGATCCCGCTTGCCGCGGGCGCGCTGCTCCTATTCTTCGACGAGCGAGAGCGCGTGCTGAAGGCGATGATCAGCGTCGTCTCGTGCCTCGCGCTTGCCGCCGTCGCCTTCAACCTCTTCCGGCTGGCGGCGACAGACGGTTTCGACGGCGTCTATCTGCTGGGCAACTGGCCCGCGCCCTTCGGCATCGTGCTGGTCGTGGACCGGCTCTCGGCGCTGATGCTCGTCCTCGCCTCGATCCTCGCGATCCCGACGCTCGTCTACGCGCTCGCCCGCTGGCATACGGCGGGCGCGCATTTCCATTCGCTGTTCCAGTTCCTGCTGATGGGCCTTAACGGCGCATTCCTGACGGGCGACCTCTTCAACCTCTTCGTCTTCTTCGAGGTGATGCTGGCTGCCTCCTACGGCCTGCTGATGCACGGTTCCGGCTCCATGCGCGTCAAGGCGGGCCTGCACTATATCGCGGTGAACCTTGCCGCCGCGCTCTGCTTCCTGATCGGCGTCAGCGCCATCTACGGCTCGGCCGGCACGCTCAACATGGCGGACCTTGCGCTGCGCATCGGCGAAATCGAGGGCGAGCGGCGCATGCTGCTGGAGGCGGGCGCGGGCATCCTCGGCGTCGTCTTCCTCATCAAGGCCGGCATGTGGCCGCTGAATTTCTGGCTACCGGGGGCCTACAGCGCCGCCACGGCCCCGGTCGCCGGCATCTTCGCCATCATGAGCAAGGTCGGCATCTACGTCATCCTGCGCCTGTCGCTGCTGGTCTTCGGGCAGGGCGCATCCGCTGGCCTCGGCCTCAATGTGCTGCTCTACGGCGGTATGGCGACCATCGCCTTCGGCACCATCGGCGTGCTCGCCTCGCAGGCGCTGGGACGGCTCGCAAGCTATTCCGTGCTCGTCTCCTCGGGCACGCTGCTCGCCGTCCTCGGCCTCAACAACGGCGTGGTGACGGCCGGCGCGCTCTTCTACATGGTCAGCTCCACGCTCACCATCGCCGCCTTCTTCCTGCTCATCGAACTCGTCGAGCGCGGGCAGGATGCGGGCGCCTCGGTTCTCGCGGTGACGATGGAGGCCTATGGCGATGCGGACGAGGAAGAGGAAGAAGTCGAGGTCGGCGTCACCATGCCGGGGACGATTGCCGTGCTCGGCATCTGCTTTGCCGCCTGCGGAATCCTGCTCTCCGGCCTGCCGCCGCTTTCCGGCTTCGTCGCCAAATTCGCGATGCTCACCGGCATGATCGGCACCAATGTCGCCGGCGAGGGGCCGATCCCGGCTTCCGTCTGGTGGATCGTCGGCCTGCTCATCCTGTCCGGCCTTGCCGCGCTCATCTCGATGACCCGCGCCGGCATCCGCACGTTCTGGGCCTCGATGGAGGGCACCGTGCCGCGCGTGCTGGTCATGGAAATGGCCCCGGTCATGCTGCTGATCGCGCTGACGCTGGCGCTGACCATCCAGGCCGGCCCCGCCATGCGCTACATGGAGGCGACGGTGCAGACCCTGCAGCAGCCGGCCGCCTATATCGACGCGGTGATCAATGCGCGCCGCGCGGGCGTTGCCGAGGCCGGCGGGCCGGGTGGCGGGGGAGGGATCTGACATGCTGCCTTATCCGCTGCTCAGCGCCTCGCTCGTCCTCATGTGGCTCGCCCTCAACGGCTTCACGCTCGGCCACCTCATCCTCGGCTGCATCGTCTCGGTCTTCGCCTCCTGGGGGGTGGCCGCGCTCAGGCCGGCAAAGCCGCGCCTGCGGAAGTGGTATCTGCTGCCAAGGCTCGTCGGCATCGTGCTGTACGATATCGTGCGCTCGAACATCGCCGTCGCCTCGATCCTCGTCAGGGGCCGCAAGGCAAGCTTCAAGTCCGGCTTCATGACCGTCCCGCTCGACCTTCAGGACCCGACGGCGCTCGCGGTGCTGTCCGTCATCGTCACGAGCACGCCCGGCACGGCCTGGCTCGAATACAACTCGCTGAGCAGGACGGTGCTGATCCACGTGCTCGACCTTGTCGAGGAAGAGGAATGGCGCCGCCTGATCAAGGGGCGCTACGAGGCGCTGCTGATGGAGATTTTCGAATGAGCCACACGATCCTCGTCTGGTCCATCACCTTTTCTCAAGCCTGCCTCGTGCTCGCCATGGTGCTTGCGGCCCTGCGCATGTCGCGCGGCCCGCGCGCGCAGGATCGCGTTCTGGCGCTCGATACGCTCTATGCCTGCTCCATGCTGCTGATGATGGTGTTCGGCATCCGCACCGGCAAGGACCTCTATTTCGAGGCCTCGCTGGTCATCGGCATGCTCGGCTTCGTGGCGACGGTGGCGCTTGCGAAATTCCTGATGCGCGGGGAGGTGATCGAATGAGCATGATGGACCATGCGCGCGACTTGCCGGCCTGGGCCGCCATCGCCGTTTCCGTCTTCCTCGTCATCGGCTCGCTGCTCACGCTCATCGGCGCGGTCGGCTTCGCCCGCCTGCCGACCTTCTACGAGCGCATCCATGCCCCGACACTCGGCACGAGCTGGGGAACGGGCGGCATCGTCATGGCCTCCATGATCTTCTTCACAGTGCTCGGCACGCGGCCCGTCGTGCATGAAATCCTCGTTGGTATCTTCGTGACCGTCACCACGCCCGTGACGCTGATGCTGCTCGCCCGCGCCGCGCTCCACCGGGACCGGGCCGAGGGCAATCCGCAGGTGCCGGCGGAAGCGCCCGTCGAGCCGCCGGCGGACGAGGGGCAGCCCGCCCCGGGGGAATGATCCCCCGCACGATTCTTCCGAAATTTTTTCGGGCTGTCCGACACGCTCGCAATCCGCCCTCAAGGCGGATCCGGCGTGGCCGGAAACGGGATTTGTCGAAGGATTCTGGTCCGCTCCAAAGACATTGTTAACCTTCATTTCCTAACCATCTACGCATCCCTATCGGCAATGATCGTCGAGATTTCAGGTTCATGCGTATTTCCAGAACAAACTTCTATCCCGTCCTCGAAGCCGAAGGAGAGAATGACGAGCAGGTCTCGTATTCCTCCCATGAAAACAGCGGCTTGATCGAGCAGGCTCCGCCCGCGGAGGCCTGGTATGCCGAAGGTCAGCCCATCGCCAACGACGACGAGGACTATCGTCCCCGTTTCCGTTCGCCCGCCCTGCGCAGCTACGATCCCGGCCAATATGCCGACGGTAGCTGGGAGAGCCATTTCTACATGGCCCCGAACGTCCGCTTCACGCGCACGCCCGACAAGGTCGCCGCGCGGATCGAGGAAGCGGCCGCCGAGGAGCTGGCGCGCGTCGAGCCTGCCGCCGAGCAGCCGGCCATGCTGCCCCCCGTCCAGATGCAGCCGGCGCCCCAGCCGCAACCGATGCAGCCCTCCCATGCCGAGCTGTTGCAGCGCCTGCGCGAAGCGCTCGACGACCGCCGCCGCCGCTTCGAGGAGCAGCAGGCGTCGGTTGCGACGAAGCCGGTCGATCCGGTGCCGCAATTCGTCCAGGCCGTCGTGGCCGCCGCGACGAACAGTGTGCCCGCCGATGCCGATGTCGTCTTCAAGCCCGCGCCGGCATTCCTTGCCATGCCGAGGCCTGTTCCCGCCACACCCGTTGCCCCCGTCGCGCCGCCTGCCGTGAAGGCGGATGTGCGCGAGGCGATCAGCCGCTTCGCCCACCTCTCGGACCACGCCTTCTTCGAGACGCTGGCGCCGGAAGAGGATGTCGCCGACGCGCCGGTTCGGCAGACGGTCACCGTGGTGCGGATGCCGCTTCCGGTCCCGATGCCCGTTGCCGTCGCTGTGCCCGTTCCCGCGCCCGAAAAGCGCGAGGAGCTGTCCTCCATCGCCTCGCTCTTCCGGGTCGTCGAGTGCCGCCCGGCCGTTATGCGCCCGGTGCCCGTCGCAACCGTGGCAACGCTTCCAGACGTGAAGCCGGAGCCCGTTGCCGCCGTCGCGGTCCCGGTCGTCGAAACGGTTGCCGAAGTCATTCCGGCCGTCGAGGAAATCAAGCCGGCCCCCGTCGTCGTTACCCCGGCGGCCATCGCCGAGCCTATCCGCGAGACGCCCTCGTCGGTGCTGTCGCGCGCCCGGCCGTTCCAGGTCACGCTGGCGACGCCCACCGGCGACACCTACGAATACCCGCCGCGCGATCTGCTGCAGGAGCCGCCGCGCACCGTCGGTTTCGTGCTGACGCAGGAACAGCTCGAACAGAATGCCGGCCTTCTCGAAAGCGTGCTGGAAGACTTCGGCGTTCGCGGCGAGATCATCCACGTTCGCCCCGGCCCCGTCGTCACGCTCTATGAATTCGAGCCGGCCCCGGGCGTGAAATCCTCCCGCGTCATCGGCCTTGCCGACGATATCGCCCGCTCCATGTCGGCACTCTCGGCGCGTGTCGCCGTCGTGCCCGGCCGCAACGTCATCGGCATCGAACTGCCGAACGCCACCCGCGAGACCGTCTATTTCCGCGAGATGATCGACTCGCCGGACTTCGCCAAGACCGGCTTCAAGCTGCCGATCTGCCTCGGCAAGACCATCGGCGGCGAACCCGTCATCGCCGAACTTGCGAAGATGCCGCATCTGCTCGTCGCCGGCACCACCGGCTCGGGCAAGTCCGTCGCCATCAACACGATGATCCTGTCGCTGCTCTATCGGTTCCGCCCGGAAGAGTGCCGCCTGATCATGGTCGATCCGAAGATGCTGGAACTGTCGATCTATGACGGCATCCCGCACCTCCTGACCCCCGTCGTCACCGATCCCAAGAAGGCCGTCATGGCGCTGAAATGGGCGGTGCGCGAGATGGAGGACCGCTATCGC
This sequence comes from Shinella zoogloeoides, assembly GCF_020883495.1. Lineage (NCBI taxonomy): Bacteria > Pseudomonadati > Pseudomonadota > Alphaproteobacteria > Hyphomicrobiales > Rhizobiaceae > Shinella > Shinella zoogloeoides. Next base: position 182,811 of record NZ_CP086611.1, read on the forward strand.
AAGATGTCGCGCCTCGGCGTGCGCAATATCGACGGTTACAACAACCGCGTCGCCATAGCCCGCGACAAGGGCGAAACCATCTCGATCAGCGTCCAGACCGGCTTCGACAAGGGAACCGGCGAGGCGATCAACGAGGAGCAGGAACTCTCGCTCGAGCCGATGCCCTATATCGTCGTCATCGTCGACGAGATGGCCGACCTGATGATGGTCGCCGGCAAGGAGATCGAAGGCGCGATCCAGCGTCTCGCCCAGATGGCCCGCGCCGCCGGCATCCACCTGATCATGGCCACACAGCGTCCCTCGGTCGACGTCATCACCGGCACGATCAAGGCGAACTTCCCGACGCGCATCTCCTTCCAGGTGACGTCGAAGATCGACAGCCGCACCATCCTCGGCGAGCAGGGCGCGGAACAGCTTCTCGGCCAGGGCGACATGCTGCACATGGCTGGCGGCGGGCGCATCTCGCGCGTCCATGGCCCGTTCGTTTCCGACGAGGAAGTCGAAAAGGTCGTGCTGCACCTGAAGGCGCAGGGCCGTCCGGAATATCTGGAGACGGTGACGGCGGACGAAGAGGAAGAAGAAGACGAGAAGCCGGCTGCCGGCGGCGCTGTCTTCGACAAGGGCGACATTGCGGCCGAGGACGGCGACGACCTCTACGAGAAGGCCGTCAAGGTCGTCATGCGCGACCGCAAGTGCTCGACCTCCTATATCCAGCGCCGGCTTGCCGTCGGCTACAACCGCGCCGCGTCCCTCGTCGAGCGCATGGAGAAGGAAGGCCTCGTCGGCCCGGCCAACCATGTCGGCAAGCGCGAGATCGTCACCGGTGAGCGGGGCAGCTTCCAGCAGCCGGAAGCCGACGACGCGGAATAACACTTGATCCCGGCCGTTGATGGTTCCGCGGCCGGGGCGCTCAATAGTCCTATTTATCTGAATTGGAATGGATTTTCGTCATCCGGCCCGCACCCGCGGGTCGGATTTCTGCCGTTTGCGCAAGAAATTTATTTTCGCCGCTTCATTTAATCGATTTGGCCTTTGATGGGGTCTGTGAGGCCTGTTGCATATGGCGGACGTTGGGTGAATAGTGCCGCCAACCCGAAGAAATCTGCATCCAAGGAGGACAGGAATGGCATTGATCACCATGCGGCAATTGCTCGATCACGCAGCGGAGAACGACTACGCACTGCCCGCATTCAACGTCAACAACCTGGAATATATCCAGGCGGTCATGCGCGCGGCGGATGCGACGGACTCCCCGGTGATCCTGCAGGCGAGCCGCGGTGCGCGCTCCTATGCCGGCGATGCCTTCCTGCGTCACCTCATCCTCGGCGCGGCCGAGGAATATCCGCATATCCCGATCTGCCTGCATCTCGACCACGGCGACCAGCCCTCCACCTGCATCTCGGCCATCACCAACGGCTTCACCTCCGTCATGATGGACGGCTCGCTGCTTGCCGACGGCAAGACCGTCGCCAGCTACGAGTACAATGTCGATGTGACCGCTGAAGTCGTGAAGATCGCCCATGCGGCCGGCGTTTCGGTCGAGGGCGAGCTTGGATGTCTCGGCAACCTGGAAACGGGCGCGGGCGACAAGGAAGACGGCCACGGCTTCGAGGGCAGGCTTTCCCGCGAGGAACTGCTGACCGATCCGGATCAGGCGCTCGACTTCGTTTCCAAGACGGGCGTCGACGCGCTCGCCGTCGCCATCGGCACCAGCCACGGCGCCTACAAGTTTACCCGTGCGCCGGACGGCGACATCCTGTCGATCGACACAATCGCCAGGATCAACAAGAAGCTGCCGAACACGCATCTCGTCATGCACGGCTCGTCCTCGGTTCCGCAGGACCTGCAGGACCTCTTCACCGCCTATGGCGGCGAGATGAAGCAGACCTGGGGCGTGCCGGTCGCCGAAATCCAGAAGGCGATCCCGCTCGGCGTGCGCAAGGTCAATATCGACACGGACCTGCGCCTGGCCATGACCGGCACGATCCGCAAGAACTTCAAGGAAAAGCCGGACAATTTCGACCCGCGCAACTACCTGAAGCCGGCGACCGCCCGCATGATGGAAGTCTGCAAGGAGCGCTTCGAAGCCTTCCGCACCGCCGGCAAAGCCTCCAGCATCCGCGTCAAGCGCCTGCCCGACATGGCGAAGTTCTACGTCACCAAGTAAGCCGCCTGCGGCCCGTCTTGCGACCCTCCCGGTTCCGGCCGGGAGGGTTTTGTTTTTTGCACCGCAAGCCAGCACGAATCCGTTGCGGCCCGACGAGCCTGCCCGTAAAAGATTGCGACCCATACGGAAGCGGAACGCCGCGATGCGCGGCCGGTGCGAGGACGACATGAGCGTAGAACAGGCCCTGACGATCGCTGACCTCAAGGAACAGGCACGCCGCCGTGTGCCGAAAATGTTCTTCGAATATGCCGATTCCGGCGCCTGGACCGAAGGCACCTACCGCGCCAACGAGGAAGACTTCCACAAGATCAAGCTGCGCCAGCGCGTGCTCGTCGACATGAGCAACCGGTCGCTGGAAAGCGAGATGATCGGCGAGAAGGTCTCCATGCCCGTGGCGCTCGCGCCGACCGGCTTTACCGGCATGCAGCATGCGGACGGCGAGATGCTCGCGGCGCAGGCCGCCGAGGCGTTCGGCGTGCCCTTCACGCTCTCCACCATGAGCATCTGCTCCATCGAGGATGTGCGCTCCGTCACCACGAAGCCTTTCTGGTTCCAGCTCTACGTGATGCAGGACAAGGATTTCGTCCACAACCTCATCGACCGCGCCAAGGCCGCCGGCTGCTCGGCCCTTGTGCTGACGCTCGACCTGCAGATCCTCGGCCAGCGCCACAAGGATCTGCGCAACGGCCTTTCCGCCCCGCCGCGCTTCACGCCGAAACATCTCTGGCAGATGGCGACGCGGCCCTTCTGGTGCCTCGACATGCTCGGCACCAAGCGCCGCACCTTCGGCAACATCGTCGGCCATGCCAAGGGCGTGGCGGACCTCTCGTCGCTTTCCTCCTGGACCTCCGAGCAGTTCGACCCGCAGCTTTCGTGGAAGGACATCGAGTGGATCCGCGACCGCTGGGGCGGCAAGCTCATCCTCAAGGGCATCCTTGACGAAGAGGATGCGCGCATGTCACTCGGCAGCGGGGCGGACGCCATCATCGTTTCCAACCACGGCGGCCGCCAGCTCGACGGCGCGGCCTCCTCGATCAGCATGCTGCCGCGCATCGTCGATGCGGTGGGCGACAGGATGGAAGTTCATCTCGACGGCGGTATCCGCTCGGGGCAGGACGTGCTGAAGGCGATCTGCTACGGCGCCAAGGGCACCTATATCGGCCGCCCCTTCCTCTACGGCCTCGGTGCGGGCGGCAAGGCCGGCGTGCGCCGTGCGCTGGAGATCATCCGCAAGGAACTCGACATCACCATGGCGCTTTGCGGCGAACGCGACCTGAAGAACCTGTCGCGCGACAACCTGTATAAAGACGTCTAGGCAGGGATGGGGCGCTTCACGCCGCCGGCGTTCCGGCGGCGGCCAGCAGGATCGCCAGCGCGAGATGGGTCAGGTGGTGCAGGCTCTGGTCTGCGCCGAAGAGCCACCAGAAACCGGCCTGCCGGGGCGTTACCTGCGCGCGCCGCGTGGCAAGGCTTTTCAGCCGGTCGATAAGGCCATGCACGAGGGCGTCGGCAAGGCCGAGCCAGGCGAGCGGCGGCGAGATCGCAAGAAAGAGCGCGGCGGTCATCGCGCCATGCACGCCGGCATGGGCGGCAAGCGGCAGCAGCCAACCTTGCGGCCGTTCCTTGCCCGCCGCCATCCAGTCCGTCTGGAAGAGAAAATCGGCAAGGAAATGCTTGGCGAGGAACGCCGCCGAGGCGGCGGCGATCCACAGGGTCGAAATCTGGTCCGGTATGTCGATCATTGCGCTCCCGTACCGATAGGCGGGGCGGTCAGTTGCCGCCCGCCTCGATGATGCCCTTCGTCAGGCTGCCCGTCGCCGGATAGAGCGGGATCAGGCAGGCCTGCAGCGCATGATAGATGTCGCCCTTGCCGGCGAACAGGGTGTAGCTCGGCGCAAGGTCTTCCGTCAGTTCCTCATGCCAGCCGCCGCGATCCTGATCGAGGAAGTGGCGGGCGATGGTATCCCAGATGGTGCGATACCAGGTCTCGTGGAAATCGCCCGGCAGGTGCTCGCAGAGGAACGCGGCCGCGCCGGCTCCTTCGGCCATCGGCCACCAGAACTTGTAGCGCTTGGCCGGCGCGTCGTTCCAGTCGAGCGTATAGAAGAAGCCGCCCTTCTCCTTGTCCCAGCCGAGTGCGACGGACTGGGCGAAGAGCGCCTTGGCGGCCTCCGGCATCCAGGCATGTTTCCGGCCGCCGAGCGCGTAGAGCTGGAGGATGAGGCGCGCCCATTCCAGCCAGTGGCCGGGGGTGGTGCCGGCGGGGCGGAACATCTCGTGGCCGCTATAGTCCTTGTCCAGAACCCAGTTCTCGTCGAAATGCTCGGGCACGCGGAAACCGTTTTCGCCCGCGCGGCGGCGGATGATGAGGTCGGCGATGCTTTCGGCCTTGTCGAGATAGCTTTTCTCGCCCGTCGCCTCGAAGGCGGCCATCAGAGCCTCGGTGAGATGCATGTTGGAGTTCTGGCCGCGATAGCCGGGGACCGGGGTCCAGTCCGCCTCGAATTCCTCCGCGATGGCGCCGTGCTCGCGCTCCCAGAAGCGTTCTTCCAGAACCTGCGTGACGTCGGCGATCATGCGGTCGGCGTCCGGGTGCCCGGCGACCTTGGCGCTGGATGCGGCAAGCAGCACGAAGGCATGGCCGTAGCCCTGCTTGCTGGCGTCCAGCAAGCCGGAATTGTCGAGCGACCAATGGTAGCCGCCGCGTTCATGGTCGCGGTGCTTCTCCCAGAGATACTTCATGCCGTGGTCGACGATCGCGTCCGAGCCGGGGCGGCCGAGCAGGCTGCCCATGGAAAAGCAATGCACCATGCGCGCGGTGGAATGGATGCCGCGCACCGGATTGCCGGGATTGATCGGCCGGCCCTCGACATCGAGTTCATGGAAGCCGCCGAGCGGATTGAAGGCCCGGTTCTGGAAGAAGTCGAACAGGCGGTTCGCTTCCCGCCAGAGCCATTGACGGTGGTAGTCGCGCTTGCGCCAGGCCGTGCCGAGCTGTCCCGTTTCGCCCATGATGCGTTCTCCTTCTTCTCGGTCCGCACAGTCTTTTCCGGTGCCGGGGCCTGCCTGAACGCGGGTAGGGAGCGCCGTGGCGTGGGGATCACGCACGGCCGCAACGTTCGCAATGACGGCTGGCCTCGACTGATGGGGAGGGATTTATGGCCTAGAAAGAAGAGCATCGCAACCCGCGGCCCGGATGGGTCCGGCAGGCCGGCCGGCGGCTGGAACGCGAATTTACGATTGCGGCGAAAATGAGAAAAAATAGCCTACCAATCTTATAGGGATACTATATGAATATACGAAGACAGCGGGCGGAGATGATACTCCGCCCCCGGGCAGTCCCTTCAGGACGCCCGAGCAAGGGAAGATGGCGATGAGCAATGCGAATCTCGACGGCCGTTCCGCAGCAGGCGCCTTCGGCGCCCTGAACACGCGCCGGGCGCGCCGCGCCGAGCGTCAGATTCTCGTCAACAACGTCGCCGTCGCCGGTGCCTTCCTCTTCGTCAGCGCCGTCGTCTTCGGCCTCGTCTGATACGTCCATCCGTCTTTATCGCCATAGATAAACCGTGCCGGCTGCCCGAAAGGGTGGCCTTGTGCGTCGTCGTCTGCGTGCTCGAAAAGCGCGCGCTCCGTGCATTTAATAATGCTTTTCGGAAACATCTTCTTCGCTTTTGATACCCGTGGGAAGCAGGCTCTGGGAGGTGCCGGCTACCGTTTTGGGAGGAACAAGATGAAGAATACGATGGATAAGGCGCGCCTGCTGCTTGGCGCGTCGGCAGCTCTTCTGTGCTCGGTGGCGATGGCGTCGGCTGAAGATCTCCAGAAGGTCACCTTCATGACGAGCTGGTATGCGCAGGCCGAGCACGGCGGCTTCTACCAGGCCAAGGCGCAGGGCCTTTACGAGAAGGCGGGCCTCGACGTCACCATCAAGATGGGCGGTCCGCAGATCAACGGCATGCAGCTCCTGCTCGCCGGCGAAACTGATTTCTACAACGGCTTCGACTTCCAGGTCCTCAGCGGCGTCGAGCAGAAGCTGCCGGTCAAGGCGGTCGCCGCCATGTTCCAGCACGACGTCAACGGCATGCTGACCCACAAGGACGTGTCGAGCCTCGAGGGCCTGAAGGACAAGACCCTGATGATCGCGACGACCGCCCGGGCCTCCTGGTGGCCGTGGCTGAAGTCGAAGTACGATCTCCAGGATTCGCAGGTCAAGCCGTACACCTTCAACGTCCAGCCGTTCCTCGTCGATCCGCAGGCCGCCCAGCAGGCCTTCCCCAGCTCCGAGCCGTTCACGCTCGAGCAGCAGGGCGTGCCCTACAACTTCTTCCTCTTCGCCGACGAAGGCTATCCGCCCTACGGCATCACGCTCGTCACCCGCACGGATGTCATCGACGGCAAGCCGGACGTGGTGGAGAAGTTCGTGAAGGCCTCCATCGAGGGCTGGAAGAGCTACCTCGCCGATCCTTCGGCCGGCAACGCGCTGATCAAGGAAGCCAATCCCAAGATGACCGACGCGCAGCTCGCCTTCGCGCTGAAGCGCATGAAGGAACTTGGCCTTGTCGCCGGCGGCGACGCGGCGACGGACGGCATCGGCATCATGAAGGAAGAGCGCTGGAAGGCGAGCTACGACTACATGGTCTCCGCCGGCCTGCTGAAAGCCGAGACGAACTGGAAGGACGCCTTCACGACCGACTACGTGAAGGACCTGAAGATCAAGCCGGACTGAGGCGCGGATGGCTCCCCTGGCACTTTCAAGGAAGGTCGAGAACGACATGGCGCTTGCCCAAGAGACACCCGTCATCGATGTCCGCGCGGCGGAGAAGACGTTCCCCAACGGTTTCAGGGGGCTTGAACCCGTCGACCTGCGCGTCGAGCCGGGCGAGTTCCTGACGCTGATCGGTCCTTCGGGCTGCGGCAAGAGCACGCTTCTCGGCATGATGACGAACCTCTTGAAGCCCTCTGCCGGCGAAATGCGCTGGTGGGGCGGCTCGTTCGACCAGACGGGGACGGCGGGAAAATCGCTGTCCATCGTCTTCCAGGATGCGACGCTCATGCCCTGGGCGACGATCCAGGCGAATGTGCGCCTGCCGCTCGATCTCGCGAAGACCCCTCGCAAGGAGGCGGACGAGCGGGTGCGGCAGGCGCTGGAGAAGGTGGGGCTGGCCGGGTTCGAGGACCGGCTGCCCCGCCAGCTCTCCGGCGGCATGCGCATGCGCGTGTCCATCGCGCGCTCGCTGGTGACGGAACCGAACCTCCTCCTGATGGACGAGCCCTTCGGCGCGCTGGATGAGTTCACCCGCAACAAGCTGGATTCCGACCTTCTCGACCTCTGGCGCGAGAAGGGCCTTTCCATCGTCTTCGTCACCCACTCGATCTATGAGGCGGTGTTCCTGTCGACGCGCGTCGTCGTCATGGCGGCCCGGCCGGGACGCATCTCGAAGGTCATCGACATCGACGCCCCCTGGCCGCGCGACGAGGCCTTCAGGGGCAGCCCGCGCTTTGCCGCGCTCTGCGCGGAGCTGTCGAAAGAACTGCGCGAAGCGTCGGAGAAGTCCGGCACCATGGCGCAAGGAGCAAAACCATGAAGACCGCGAGTGCAAACTTCGACAGCACGCTCCGCATCGCCGGGCCGATTGCCGTCGGCGTCATCCTTCTCATCCTCTGGCAGGTGCTCTGCACCGTCAACGAAGTGCCGATCTACCTCTTCCCGAAGCCGACCGACATCTGGACGAGCTTCACGGCGAACCTGCCCTCGCTCCTGCGGGCGCTGTCCGTCACGCTGATGGTGACGCTGCAGGCCTTCGTCGTCGCGGTGATCGTCGGCACGGCCATCGCCTTCGTGTTCAACCAGAGCCGTCTCATCGAGGCGTGCCTGTTTCCCTATGCGATCATCCTGCAGGTCACGCCCATCGTCGCCATCTCGCCGCTCATCATCATTCTGGTGAAGGACACGCGGCTGGCGCTGACGGTCTGCGCGGCCATCGTGGCCCTGTTCCCGATCATCTCGAACACCACGCTCGGGCTGCGCAGCGTCGATCCGGGGCTGGTCAACCTCTTCCGCGCCAACAAGGCCTCGCGGCTGCAGACGCTGATGCGCCTGCGGATCCCGAGCGCCTTGCCCTACTTCTTCGCGGGCCTGCGAATTTCGAGCGGCCTTGCGCTGATCGGGGCGGTCGTCGCGGAATTCGTGGCTGGCACGGGCGGCATGGGATCGGGCCTTGCCTATGAGATCCTCCAGGCCGGCTTCCAGCTCGACATCCCGCTGATGTTCGCCGCGCTCGGCCTCATCACCCTCGTCGGCATCGCGCTCTTCGTCGTCATGTCGGCCCTGTCGAACTGGGCGATCGGGTCCTGGCACGAGAGCCACGCGGAAGAGCGCGGGCACGGCTAGCCCGCAGCAACAAGACGACCAATCGACCAGAGACGGTTCCCCTATGCTCCGCACGGGCATGGGCCGGGATCCCTCGCGCCAACCATCACGGAATGCAGGAACATTCAGATGAGCTACATGGAAACGGTACACTACGACAAGGTTCGTGCGATCTACGCGATCCTGCAGGGGGAGCGAGAGGCGGATCTTCTTTTGAGGAACCTGAACATCCTGGATGTGCACGGCGAGACGGTCTACCAGGGCTCGATCCTCGTCTACGACAAGCGCATCGTCGCGCTGAACCCGGACGAGAGCGTGGTGAAGGTCAAGGAGGTCTTCGACGGCAAGGGGCTCTATGCCATCCCCGGCCTGATCGACGCCCATATCCATTTCGAATCCCAGCTCGCCCATCCGACGGCGCTTGCCGAGGCGATGGTGCCCTGCGGCACCACGACTATCTATTCCGAATGCCTCGACCTTCTGAGCGCGGCCGGTGAGGAAGGCGTGGAAGCGGCGGAGAACCTCTTCCGCGACTACGACAAGCTGCCCTACCGCCTCTACGCCTTCGCCCCCGGCAAGAAGGTCTCGGCGGCGGTGACCAACCGGGTGCTCGACATGGAGCCGGTGATCGGGCTGGGCGAGTTCGAACACTTCACCTATTCGTCGGGCAATGACGACGACTTCCGCAAGGCCGCCTGGGTGCGCGCGCGCGGCGGCTTCATGAACGGCCACTGGGGCGTGACCGCGCTCTCCGACATGGTGCTGAACTACCTGCCGGCCATCGGCTGCTCGAACAACCACGACGTCTGGAACGAGAAGGACATCGAGAAGAGCATCCGCTACGGCTTCCCGACCCATATCAAGTTCGGTGTCGGCAGCGCCGAGGTGATCAAGGTGCTGCTGCGCGCCATCGTCGACCGCAAGTGGCCGACGGACAATTTCATGCTGTGCACGGACAACATCTCCATCGAGCGCCTGCTGACGCAGGGGCATATGGACTGGATCATCTCGCTGTGCGCGGAGATGGGCATCAACCCGATCCATGCGATCAAGATGGCGACGCTGAACACGGCGCGGTCGTTCCATATGGAGGACAAGCTGGGTTCGCTGACGCCGGGCCGCTTCGCCGATATCGTGCTGACGGACAGCCTGTCGAAGATCAACCCGCTCTATGTGTTCAAGGACGGGGAACTGGTGGCGAAGGATCGCAAGATCCTGAAGAACGCCGAGATCGACTACTCGGGCATGTGCAAGAAGGGCGTGCCGGGGCTCGCCGACCTCACCCCCGACCAGCTCGACATCGTGCCGCTGGAAGTGTCGGAAGACGGCAAGTCGGCGAAGGTCTATCTGTTCGACGTCTATGGCCGTGGGCATGCGAAGTTCTACCAGGAGGTCTGGGTTCCGTTGAAGGACGGCCGGATCGTTCCTGAGGTGGACGGTGTGAAGTACAGCCGGCTTTCGGTGGTGCAGCGCTATGCGGATGGCAAGCGGCATATCGTCAACGGCCTGTTCAAGGGCGTGTCGATCGACCGGGGTGCGGTTGCGACCTTCTGGCCTGCGCCGAAGCCCTATTTCGTGATCGTGGGTGAGGACAGCGCGGAGATGTGCCACTGCGTCAAGCAGGTGGACAGCCATGCGGGCGCCTGCATCGTGACGGACGGCGGGGTGGAGAAGGCGGTTATGCCGCTGGAGATCTACGGCGTCATGGCGAACATGACGGTGAAGGAGCTGACGGCGGCGGCCAGTTCCATCGATGCGGCGCTGGAGGACCTCGGCAACCGCAACGAGGGCGAACCCGTCGTCAACAAGCTCCTCTCCCTCTTCATCTCCCTCCACAGGTTCAGGCTCATGCACTGAGCGGCGGGCCGGAGGATCCCCCGCACTCCCCGCGTGGGGATCCTCGATTGATCTGTGCCCGGAAACCGTTATTTTCGGGCAGGGCCGATCCCGTCCGAGGATAAGTGATGCTGCATTCGCGCGTGCTGCGCTATATCGACGAGGTTGCGCGCCTCGGCTCCATCCGGGCGGCGGGCGATTCCCTGCATGTCGCCCCCTCGGCCATCAACAAGCACATCCTTCAACTGGAGGAGGCCATCGGCGAGCCGCTGTTCGAGCGTCTGCCGCGCGGCCTGCGCCTGACACCGGCGGGCGAAATCCTCGTCGCGCATGTGCGGCGGACCATGAAGGAATACAGCCAGGTCGAAGCGGAAATCCGCGACATCAAGGGGCTGCAGAGCGGCGAGGTGATCATCGCCACGACCAACGGGCTTGCGGAAGGCATCGTCGCCAAGACGGCGGCCGGCTTCTGCGCCCGCCATCCGCGCATAAAACTCTCCATTCGCAACATGCCGATCCGCGAGATCGTCAAATCGGTTGCCGATGGCGAAGCCGATCTCGGCCTTGCCTTCAACCTGCCGACAACCGCCCAGCTCGAAACGCTGGTGCGGTTCGAGACACGTCTCGGCGCGGTGGTCTCCAGCGACCATCCACTTGCCGGAACGGAAGTGATGCCGCTGAGGAATTGCCTCGGCTATCCGCTGATCTTCGCCGATCGTTCGATGGTCATGCATTCCATCGTCTCGGAAGCCTTCACGACCGCCGGCCTCGTCGGCGAGCCGACCTTCGTCACGAACTCCATCGAGGCGATGAAGTCGCTTGCCGCCCTCAGCGACGGCATCGCCTTCCTCAGCAAGTTCGACGTGGCGGAAGAGCAGCACAACGGCACGCTCTCCTACATTTCCATCCGGGACGGGACATTCGGCAAGAATGTGCTTTCGCTCGTCCAGCGCGAGAAGCGCGGTCGGGCCATCGCGGCCACTATCTTCGCGGAAGATTTGAAGCGCTCGCTGCACTGAGCGTGGTGCAGGGCGGAAGGGAGCGCGCCGCTGTGTGAGCGGCGCGCCCGGTCTTTATCAGAATTCGTCCCAGCCCTGTTCGACGGCCGGGGCGGCGCTGCCGCCACCGAAGGCGCTGGCGAGCTTGCCGACCATGCGGCGGGCCGGCGAGGCGACGGGCTGCGAGGCCGCGCTGGCGCGGACGGGCGCTGCGGCATGGCCGCGACCGGCGCCGCCGCCGGCCCCGACGACTGCCCCGACCTGGAACTTGCCGACGAGCTGGCGCAGCCTGTCGGCGTCACCGGCCAGCGAGGCGCTGGCGGCCGTCGACTGCTCCACCATGGCGGCGTTCTGCTGCGTCGTCTGGTCCATCTGGTTGACGGCGGCATTCACCTCCGCAAGACCGACCGATTGTTCGCGCGCCGAAAGGGCGATGGCGTCGAGCTGGAGGTTGATGTCGCTGACATGCTGGTTGATCACCTTCAGCGCTTCGCCGGTCTGCATCACGAGACGCACGCCGCCTTCCACTTCGCTTGCCGAATGGCGGATCAGTTCCTTGATTTCCTTGGCCGCCTGCGCCGAGCGCTGGGCAAGCTCGCGCACTTCCTGCGCCACGACGGCAAAGCCCTTGCCGGCTTCGCCCGCGCGGGCCGCTTCCACGCCCGCATTGAGGGCGAGGAGGTTCGTCTGGAAGGCAATCTCGTCGATCACGCCGATGATGTTGGAAATCTGGCCGGAGGACTGCTCGATGCGCTGCATGGCGGCAACGGCGTCGGAGACGACCTTGGTGGAGTGGTTGGCCGAGCCGTTGGCCTCCAGCGCCTTGCTGCGGGCCTCTTCGGCGCGCTTGGAGGACTGGGAGACGTTCGCGGTGATCTCGTCGAGGGCCGCGGCGGTCTCTTCCAGGGCGGCGGCCTGCTGCTCGGTGCGGCGCGACAGGTCGTTGGCGGCCTGGCTCAGTTCACGCGAGCCGCTGTCGATGGAGCCGGTGGCTTCGGAGACCGAGTGCAGCGCGGTGCGCAACTGGCTGACGGCGGCGTTGAAGTCCTGACGCAGGGATTCGAATTCCGGCGAGAAGGCTTGCGTCAGTTCGCAGGAAAGATCGCCGCCGGCCATGCGCTTGAGGCCGCCGGCAAGGCCGTCGGTCGCCTGCGCCATGGCGGCGTTGCGCACGCGGTCGGTTTCGAGATTGCGCTCGCGCTCGGCCTCGCTGGCGTGGCGTGCGGCTTCGGAGGAGGCCTCGAGGGCGCGGGTGCGCAGGCCGTTGTCCTTGAACACCTGCACGGCGCGCGCCATGCCGCCGACTTCGTCGCGCCGGTCGGTCTCGGCGATCTCGATGTCGAGATTGCCGCCCGCGAGCGTCGTCATGGTGCCGGCCAGCGTGTTGAGCGGGCGGGAGATCCAGGCGCGCACGGCGAAGAAGCTGGCGATGAGGATCGCCGCCAGGCCGATGACGACGCTGAGGACGGTCGTCATGATGGTGGTGCGCGTGGTTTCGATGAGCGCGGCCTGACGAGCTTCGGCCGTGGCGGTGATCTGGTTGATCTCGTCGGTCAGGGCGGTAATAGCGGCGCCGAAGGCGGGCTTGCAGTCGGCTGCGAATTCAGTCTGCGCCTGGATGTTCGCTGCGTCGTCGAAGGTCGTGGCGGCAGCGGCGACCAGCGGGCCGCAATTGGTGTTCAGGGCGTCGAGCGCGCTGGCCTTGATCGCCTTGATCCGCGTGCTGTCCTCCACCGCGGTCATGGCGGTGTCCATCTGCTTGGTGAAGAAGCCTTCGCTCAGCTTCATGTCCTCGACGGCGGCGTCCTTCGCCTCCTTGGTGCGGGCGATCAGCACATCGGCGATGGCCGAGCGCGTGGACACGAGGCTGCGGCTGGCGCGGGCCAGCATCAGCGTCGCCGTGGAGTCCTCGTCCAGCAGCGAGGTATAGGCGGAATCGATGAAGGAGATGCGTGACGTGCTGTAGGCCGTGACGCCGGCCACGAAGAGGCCGAAAGCGCCGAGGTTGAGGAGGAATTTGCCGATGATCGGGATATTGCGCATGGCGGCCGCCTGTTATGGAGAAACTGTTCCACGGGTAGAGGGCAGCGGTTAGATTTGATTTAAATTCTCTGTTCTGAAATGGAAAAAGACCTTTTCATTTCAGGAAGGAATCGAACCGTCAGCTCTTCCAGAACAGCGGCGTCAGCACGACGAGCACGGTCAGCACCTCAAGGCGTCCGAGCAGCATCATCACGGACAGGAGATAGAGGGCCGGATCGGAGATCGTCGAGAAATTGCCGGCCGGCCCGACGATGGGACCGATCCCCGGCCCGACATTCGAGAGCGCGGTGATGACGGACGAGGTGGATGTCACCACGTCGTAGCCCATGGCCGACATGACGAGGCTCCCGACTGCCCACAGCATGAGATAGGTGGTGAAGAACAGCACGACGCTGCGTTGCAGGTCGGCGTCCACCGTCATGTTGCCGTAGCGCACGGCATGGATGCCGTTGGGGTAGATGAGCTTGTAGAGGCCGGTGCGGATGGAATTGAAGAGGATGATGAAGCGATAGGCCTTGATGCCGCCCGCCGTGGAGCCGGAACAGCCCCCCATGAAGGTCATGAAGAAGGCCATGGCGACGACGAAGGGCCCCCAGAGCGTGTAGTCCTCGCTGGCAAAGCCGGTCGTGGAGAGGATCGTCGAGACGGTGAAGAAGGAATGGGCGAGGGCTTCGTGGAAGGGCACGCCGTTCTGCAGCCGGTGATAGACGGCGATGGCGATGGAGAAGGCGACGAGATAGGCGAGGAACACGCCGATCTGCGGGTCGCGCAGCGCATCGAGGCGGCCGCGTACCATGAAGACGATCAGGATCGAGAAGGGCAGGCTGCACACGGTCATGAAGAAGGTGGCGGCCCAGAGCAGCGGCAGACTGTTGAAATAGCCGAAGGAGGCGTCGTGGGTCGAGAAGCCCCCGGTCGCCACCGTCGCCATGGCGTGGTTGATGGCGTCGAAACGGCTCATGCCGAGAACGGCGAAGGTGAGCGTGCAGGCAATGGTGATCAGCACGTAGACGAGGACGAAGGCGCGCGTGAAGCTGGCGATGCGGGCGAAGGGTTTGTCGTTGGTGTCGGAGGATTCCATCTTGAAGAAGGAGATGCCGCCGACGCGCAGATAGGGCATCACAAAAAGCCCGAGCGCGACGATGCCGATGCCGCCGAGCCAGTGCAGCAGCGAGCGCCACATCAGGATGCCGGGCGGTACCTGGTCGAGGCCGGAGATAACGGTGGAACCCGTCGTGGTGATCGCGGAGATCGATTCGAACAGGGCCTTGGCGAAGCCGAGATCGAGGGACGACAGCATGAAGGGGACGGCGCCGACGAGTGAGAAGACGAGCCAGAGCAGGTTGACGAGCAGGAAGCCCATCTTCTTGTTGAACGGCGGCGGGCCGGAGCGCGTCGCGGCCGCCGCCAGCAGCGAAAGCCCCCCGACCAGCATGGCCGACAGCAGGAAGACCTGCCAGTCGCGATGGCCGAAATAGAGGTCCACCGCGGCGGGAACCAGCATGGCGGCTGCCAGATAGAGGCCGCAGATGGCCGCGATGTTGATGGCTGAGCGATAGACCGTCGCGTTCACGAAATTGATCCCAAGGAGCAGCGCCCGGCGATGGCCTGGCCATGGAGCGGAGGAAAGGCCCTAGCCTGTCTGCCGGCCGAACTCAAGGCGGCTCATGCCGGGCCGGGCCGGCCTCCGCGCTCCGCCCCTGTTCTCCCGCCGCCGCTCATGCGGATGCGTAATCGAGACCTTCGATTAATTGAGGCCGATACCGGACCTTGTTTAAGCCCGCGCCTGCCGAATACTGATCCTGAAACGATGCTGAGGAACAATGAGCATGGCAACGACCGCGGAAGCTGCAATCGATCACTCTGCCGATCCCATCGATCGCCTCATTGCCGCGCATCGGCCGGGCTACGGGCTTGCCCGTGCGTTCTATTCCGATCCGGAGATCTACCGGCGCGACATGGAGCGGGTCTTCCGCCGGCACTGGCACTGTATCGCCCATGAGAGCGTGATCCCGAACGTCAACGATTTCGAAGTCTTCCGCATCGATACCGAGCAGGTGATCGTCACCCGCACGGCCGACGGGTCGGTCCACGCCATGCTCAACGTCTGTCGCCATCGCGGCGCGGAGGTCTGCACGAAGCAGAAGGGCAATGCGCGCGTCTTCGTCTGTCCCTACCATGCCTGGACCTACGGCAACGACGGAAGCCTCAGGGCCGCGCGCCTGATGCCGAAGGATTTCAAGCGGGAGGAGCATGGGCTGAAGACGCTGCATGTGCGCGTCGTCGAGGGCCTGATCTTCATTTCCTTCGCCGAGCAGCCGCTGGATTTCTCCGAGGTGGAGAACCTGCTGCATGCGACCTGCGGCCAATACGGCTGGGCGGGCGCCCGGATCGCCCATCGGGAGACCTATCCGGTTTCGGCCAACTGGAAGCTGGCCGTCGAGAATTATGTGGAATGCTATCATTGCGGGCCGGCGCATCCGGAATATTCGCAGACCCACGCGCTGGAACAGCCCCTCCACATGATCGAGGCGCTGAACGAGGCGATGGAGGCGCGCACCTGCGCGCTCGGCATCGAGGTCGGGTCCGGCAACCACTGGCAGACCTCGCGCGAGGGGCGCGAGGCGATCCACGCCTTCCGCTACGCGCTCTATGACGGCGTGCAGAGCGGCAGCGAGGACGGCAAGGCCGTCGCCCCGCTGATGGGCCGCTTCACCGATTTCGACGGCGGCGTGACCTCCATCCATCTCGGCGGCACGACCTTCCTCGTCTGCTATCCCGACCACGGCATGATCTACCGCTTCATCCCGAAGACGGCGGATAGCTGCGAGATGGAGCTGATCTGGCTCGTCGACGGCAAGGCGGAAGAGGGCAGGGACTACGACCTTGCAAAGCTCACCTGGCTGTGGACGGTCACGACCGCGGAAGACAAGGCGATCATCGAGCACACGGCGCGGGGCGTGCAGTCGCACTATTTCGTGCCGGGGCCGATCGCGCCGATGGAGCAGAACGAGCTGCGCTACATCAACTGGTATCTGGACGAGATCAGCCGGGCCTGAGGCGGCCAAAGCCGCTCTCCCGTCACCGCATTCGTGGCCCGGTCCCAAGGATCGGGCCACAATCGTTTGGGGATGCCCATGCCCGATTCCGGGCAGCGGGAAAAGGGGGAATGCGCGCGGTCCGGCACGCTTGTTGTGGATATCGCGCCGTCTCCCCGCTATCCACAGCACATGCGGACAATTTTCATTTCATTTGCCGGATTTCATCCCAGTCATTGACGTAATTTTTACCTGAGCTACTATATATAGTGTTCAGGCGCGCCGATTCGTAAAGGGTGGCCAGCCGGAACGGGAACCCGGCATGCAGCGGCCAGAGTGCCTGCGCAGAGCCGGAGCCACCCCCGCAACTGTAGCGGCGCCCTGCGTTCGGTCCCTCACGGGTGGCCGGGCGCGCTTGTCCGCCCCACATTGGCCCCTCGGCGGATGGGTCGGTGTGCATGACATCGAGAGCAACACGAGGAAAGCCATGTCCATCACCGTTTATTCGAAGCCTGCCTGCGTCCAGTGCACCGCGACGACGCGCGCGCTCGATCGCCAGGGTATCGACTACAGCGTCGTCGACATTTCGCAGGACGCGGATGCGTTCGCGCTGGTGCAGGGGCTCGGCTACCGCCAGGTTCCGGTGGTGATCGCCGGCGAACAGCACTGGGCCGGCTTCCGCCCGGACATGATCAGCGCACTGGCCTGATTTCGGGGGCGCGGCGGGATATGGGCGGCCTCGTCTATTTTTCCAGCCGGTCGGAGAACACCCACCGTTTCATTCAGAAGCTCGGGCTGGCGGCGGTGCGGCTGCCGGTTGATGCGAGCGAGGAACCGCCGGAGGTCGATGCGCCCTTCGTGCTGGTGCTGCCGACCTACGGTGGCGGCGGAGAGAAGGGGGCGGTGCCGAAGCCGGTCATCCGCTTTCTCAACAACCCGCATAATCGCAGCCTGATCCGCGGCGTGATCGCGGCAGGCAATACCAATTTCGGCGCGGGATACGCGACGGCGGGCAAGATCATAGCCGCCAAGTGCTCCGTGCCGTTCCTCTACCGTTTCGAATTGCTCGGCACGGATGAGGACGTCGCCAATGTCAGACAGGGGCTGGAACGGTTTTGGACACGATGACGGTTGATAAGGTATTGAAGACGCCTGAGATTACGGCGGTTGATTACCACGCGTTGAACGCGATGCTGAACCTTTACGACGATGCCGGTCAGATCCAGCTCGACAAGGACCGGCAGGCTGCCAAGCAGTATTTCCTGCAGCACGTCAACCAGAACACGGTGTTCTTCCATAATTTGCGGGAGAAGCTGGATTACCTGGTGACGGAGGGGTATTACGAGCAGGAGGTGCTGGACCAGTACGCGTTCAACTTCGTGCGCGACCTGTTCGACGCGGCCTATGACCGCAAGTTCCGCTTCCCGACGTTCCTGGGGGCGTTCAAGTACTACACGTCCTATACGCTGAAGACCTTCGACGGGAAGCGCTATCTCGAGCGCTACGAGGACCGGGTCTGCATGGTGGCGCTGACGCTGGCGCGGGGCAACGAGCAGCTTGCGCGCGACCTGATGGACGAGATCATCTCGGGCCGCTTCCAGCCGGCCACGCCCACCTTCCTCAATGCCGGCAAGAAGCAGCGCGGCGAACTCGTCTCGTGCTTCCTGCTGCGGGTCGAGGACAATATGGAGAGCATCGGCCGGTCGATCAATTCGGCGCTGCAGCTTTCCAAGCGTGGCGGGGGCGTAGCGCTGTCGCTGACGAACCTGCGCGAGATGGGCGCGCCGATCAAGCAGATCGAGAACCAGTCGTCGGGCGTCATTCCGGTGATGAAGCTGCTGGAGGATTCGTTCTCCTACGCCAACCAGCTCGGCGCGCGCCAGGGCGCGGGCGCGGTCTATCTCAACGCGCACCATCCCGACATCATGCGCTTCCTCGACACCAAGCGCGAGAATGCCGACGAGAAGATCCGCATCAAGACGCTGTCGCTCGGCGTGGTCATCCCGGACATCACCTTCGAACTGGCGAAGAACAACGAGGACATGTACCTGTTCTCGCCGCATGACGTGGAGCGGGTCTACGGCGTGCCGTTCACCGAGATCTCGGTGACGGAGAAGTACCGCGAGATGGTCGAGGACGGCCGGATCAAGAAGAAGAAGATCAAGGCGCGCGACTTCTTCCAGATCATCGCCGAGATCCAGTTCGAGAGCGGCTATCCCTACATCATGTTCGAGGACACGGTGAACCGGGCGAACCCGATCGCCGGGCGCATCACCATGAGCAACCTGTGCTCGGAGATCCTGCAGGTCAGCGAGGCGAGCGAGTTCAACGAGGACCTGTCCTATTCGAAGATGGGCAAGGATATCTCGTGCAATCTCGGCTCGCTGAACATCGCGGCCGCCATGGACAGCCCCGACTTCGGCCAGACGATCGCCACCTCGATCCGCGCGCTGACGGCGGTCTCCGAGATGAGCCACATCTCCTCGGTCCCCTCGATCGAGAAGGGCAATGACGACAGCCACGCCATCGGGCTTGGCCAGATGAACCTGCACGGCTATCTCGCCCGCGAGCGCATCTATTACGGTTCGGAAGAAGGCGTCGACTTCACCAATATCTACTTCTACACGGTGACCTACCACGCCATCCGCGCGTCGAACCGGATCGCGGTGGAGAAGGGCGAGAGCTTCAAGGGCTTCGAGAACTCGAAGTATGCCTCGGGCGAATACTTCGACAAGTATACCGAGGCCGAATGGCTGCCGGCGACGGAGAAGGTGAAGGGTCTCTTCGAGGAGGCCGGCATCCCTATCCCGACGCAGGAAGACTGGCTGGCGCTGAAGGCCGAGGTGATGAAGGGCGGTCTCTACAACCAGAACCTCCAGGCGGTTCCGCCGACGGGCTCGATCTCCTACATCAACCACTCGACCTCCTCGATCCATCCGATCGTCTCGAAGATCGAGATCCGCAAGGAAGGCAAGATCGGCCGCGTCTACTATCCGGCGGCGTTCATGACGAACGACAACCTGGACTACTACCAGGATGCCTACGAGATCGGCCCGGAGAAGATCATCGACACCTATGCGGCGGCCACGCAGCATGTCGACCAGGGTCTTTCGCTGACGCTGTTCTTCCGCGACACGGCGACGACGCGCGACATCAACCGGGCGCAGATCTATGCCTGGAAGAAGGGCATCAAGACGATCTACTATATCCGCCTGCGCCAGATGGCGCTGTCCGGCACGGAAGTGCAGGGCTGCGTTTCGTGCGCCCTGTGACCTGACCTTCTGGTGAGACCATGAACAGCCATGTGAAGACGAAGACCGCGAAGGCGGCGAGCGCGGTGCGCGCGATCAACTGGAACCGTGTCGAGGACGACAAGGACCTGGAAGTGTGGAACCGCCTGACGGGGAACTTCTGGCTGCCGGAGAAGGTGCCGCTGTCGAACGACATCCCGTCCTGGGCGACGCTGAAGCCGCAGGAGCAGCAGTTGACGATCCGTGTGTTCACCGGCCTGACGCTGCTGGACACGATCCAGAACGGGGTCGGCTCGGTGAAGCTGATGGAAGACAGCGTGACGCCGCATGAGGAGGCTGTTCTGTCGAACGTCTCGTTCATGGAGGCGGTGCATGCGCGGTCCTATTCGTCGATCTTCTCGACGCTGTGCCTGACGCCGGACGTGGACGACGCCTATCGCTGGTCGGAGGAGAACGAGTTCCTGCAGAGGAAGTCGGCGCTGATCATGGAGCAATACGCTTCGGGCGACCCCTTGAAGAAGAAGGTCGCCTCGGTCTTCCTGGAAAGCTTCCTGTTCTATTCCGGCTTCTACCTGCCGATGTACTGGTCGAGCCGTGCGAAGCTGACGAACACGGCCGACCTCATCCGCCTGATCATCCGCGACGAGGCGGTGCATGGCTACTATATCGGCTACAAGTTCCAGCGTGGCCTCGAGCGTCTGAATGCGGACCGGCAGCAGGAGATCAAGGACTTCGCCTTCGACCTGCTTCTGGAGCTTTACGACAACGAGGCGAAATACACCGAGGAACTCTATGACGGGGTGGGTCTGACCGAGGACGTGAAGAAGTTCCTGCATTACAACGCCAACAAGGCGCTGATGAACCTCGGCTACGAGGCGCTGTTCCCGCCCGAGGCGTGCAAGGTCAACCCCGCCATCCTGTCGGCCCTCTCGCCCAATGCCGACGAGAACCACGACTTCTTCTCAGGCTCAGGATCCTCATACGTCATCGGTAAAGCCGTCGCGACAGAAGACGACGATTGGGACTTTTGAGACGGATCGTCCTGACATGTTTCAACCCCAGCCCTGGAAATCCCGGGCTGGGGTATTGTTTTTCCGGGTCGCGCGATCCGGCTTCTACCTGCCGAAAAGCTTGACCAGATCGACGGCGTCGCCGGTGCGGGCACCGATCTGAAGGTGGCGCTCGATGTGCTTGAGGTGGATCGTCATCATGCGCGCCGCCCGTTCCGCATCCCTTGCATGGAAGGCCTCGACGATCGAGCTGTGCTCGTCGTCGCGACAATTGTGCACGCCCGGCGCACCGAAGATGCCGATGATCAGCGAGGTGCGCGCGACGAGTTCCTTCATCGTGCGCAGCAGGATAGCATTGCCGGCGACCTGCGCGAGCAGGGTGTGGAACTGGCCGGAGAGGCGGATCGCATCGTGGCGATGCCGCTCGTCATGGGCCGCGTGCTCCATTTCCAGATGACGGACCAGCATGGCGATGTCGTCGTCGCTGGCGCGCTGCACGGCAAGGCGCGCGATGTTCGGCTCCAGCGTCAGGCGCGCCTCGAAGACTTCCCGCGCCTGCTCGGCGGTGGGCGAGGCGATGAAGGCGCCGCGATTGGCATGAAGCTCGACCACCTCGCGGCTCGCCAGCAGCAGCAGGGTCCGGCGGATGCGCATGCGGCCGACGCCGAAGGCGTCGCAGAGGGCCGATTCGGAAAGCTTGGTGCCGGGGGGGAGCCGCTGCTCCATCACCGCTTCGAAGATGCGTTCGACGATTTCGCTCTCGTCGATCTCCTCCGCCTCCACGGGATTGCCCCTGCTCACCTCTGCCACGTCCTTCACCTCGATATGCGCGCACATGCTGCGAGCCTCTGTAATAAGTCTGTTTTGGTTGACCAACAAGCGTCTATTTCGTCGACATGCTTTTGAAAGCTTGTTCACGAGCGCTTGACAAAATTGTTAACAATGCGCTCAATGCTCTGGCCAAGGCTGAACGAGGCCGCCCGCGCGGTCCGTCTGCCAATAGAAAACAGATCAATGGCCCAGAGGAAGAACACAATGCACAAGCGTACATTCCTGAAGTTTTCCGCCCTTGCCGCAGCCACCGTCCTGGCGATGCCGCTGATGGCCTATGCCGAGAACGCCAAGCTGAAGATCGGCTTCGTCGGCGTTACCTCCGGCCCGGCCGCGGCCTGGGGCATTTCCAACCAGCGCTCGATGGAAACCCGCGCCGCGTGGCTGAACGAACTGGGCGGCGTCAAGATCGGCGACAAGACCTACGACATCGAAATCGTTCCCTTCGACGACCAGAAGGACCCCAAGCGCGCCATCGCCGGCATGGAAAAGATGGCGCAGGACGGTGTGCATTACGTGGTCGGCCCGAATGTCGACGACGGCGCGGCGGCGGTTCGCCCGGTCGCCGAGCAGAACGGCATCATGTATTTCCCCTACGCCTTCCCGAAGGAACTCTTCTCGCCGCCGGCATCCAACGCGATCCTCGGCATGGTGGCCAACTACCAGTCCGGCCCGGCCATCTACAAATACCTGATGGACAACAAGGGCGTGAAGAAGCTGGCCTTCGTGGCGGCCAACGAATCCGACCCGCTGAGCCAGCGTGAATCGGGCGTCGCCGCCGCCCAGGCCCTCGGCCTCGAAGTCGTCTCCAGCAATGTGACCTATCAGGCGGACACGACCGACTTCACGCCGGTGCTGCTGCCGGTCATCCAGGCCGCGCCCGACCTGCTCGTGCTTTCGGGCGTCTCGCCGGCCAATGCGCCGCAGCTCATCCGCTCGGCGCGCGAACTCGGCTATACCGGTCTGATCTCGGCGGAAACCGCGCAGGATGCGAACGTGCTCAAGGAAGGCGCGGGCGAACTGGCGGAAGGCTTCATCTCGGTCGGCGGCGCTTCCACGCCGGAACTGGCCAGCGACACGATGAAGGAATTCGTCGAGCGCTACACGAAGATGTTCGGCGAATACAACGACGAGTCCAACACCAAGGTCTATGCCCTTGAATACATCATCGAGACGCTGAAGGCGAACCCGGCGGCCATCGACAATGTCGACGAGTACAAGAAGACCATGGACACGTTCGAGGCTCCGAACCCCTTCATGAAGGGCGACGCCAAGCTGAAATATGTCGGCATGACCTCCTTCGGCCAGAAGCGTCAGGTCTCCGTTCCGCTCGTCGTCAACGAGTACAAGGACGGCAAGTTCGAGACCCTGTTCGTCGGCCAGGTCGACTGATCGGAGCCTAGGCAACCTCAGAGAAACGGGATCCGGTTCGCCGCGTGGGGCGCCGGCCGGGTCCCTCTTTGCCTGGCCCTTCCATTGGAGGCTCACGATGGAACAGATAATCGCCAACGGTCTTTACCTCGGGGCGCAATATGCGTTGATCGCCCTGGGCCTGACCCTGATCTTCTCGCTGATGAACGTGCTCAACTTCGCCCACGGGCAGATGTACGTCTTCGGCGGCTTCGTCACCTATACCGTCGTCGTCCAGCTCGGACTGCCCTTCATCGTCGGCCTCTTCGCCTCGGCGGTGGTGCTGGCCGTCATGGGCGCGCTCATTGAAAAATTCCTCTTCGCGCCGGTGGTGCGTCGCTCCAAGCGCGATGAATCGACCATGCTGCTCGCGGCCGGCGTCGCCTTCTTCCTCGATGCCGTCATCCTGCTTCTCTTCGGTGAAAAGCAGCGCGGCGTGCCGAAGATCGTCAACGGCGTGTTCAACTGGGACATGCGCATCATCATGCCCTATGACCGCATCCTGATCGGCGTTCTCGCCATCCTGCTGATCGTGGTCTTCATCGGCTTCATGAACTATTCCCGCACCGGCCGCGCCATGCGCGCGCTGGCCCAGGACAAGATGGCCGCCCAGCTCATGGGTGTGAATGTCGCGCGCTATTCGATGATCGGCTTTGCGCTCGGCGCGATGCTGGCGGGTCTCGTCGGCGGCCTTCTCGTCACCATCACCGGCATCAATCTCGGCATGGGCGGTCCGATCTCGGTCAAGGCCTTCCTGATGATCATGATCGGCGGCGCGGGCGTGATTTCGGGCGCGATCGCCGGCGGATTCATCCTCGGCATGATGGAGAGCGTCGGCCTTACCGTGCTCTCGGCCTATGGCGACATCACCTATCTCGCCATCTTCGCCTCGTTGATGGTGTTCCTGGCCGTCCGCCCGCAGGGGCTGATGGGCAAGCCGTGGGGTTGAGACCATGAATTCGAAAACGCTTCTCGGCTTCGCAGCCTTCCTGATCACCGTCTTCGTGCTCGTGCCGCTGTTCATCGGCGCCACCGGCCGCGTCGACTTCTACTACACGCTGACCTCGGTCGCCCTGCTTGCCGTCGGCGCCGCCGGCGTCTGGCTCACCTTCTATATCGGCCGCATCAATATCGGACAGGGCGCCTATGCGCTGGTCGGCGGCTATGTCTCGGCCATCCTCGTTACCCAGGCGGGCGTTTCCTTCTGGCTGACGCTGCCGCTGGCCGGTCTCGTCTGCGCCGTCGTCTCGGTCGCGATCGGCCTGCCGATCCTGCGCTTGCGCGGCGTCTACTTCGCCATGGTCACGCTGGTGCTGACGGAAGTCGCGCGCCTGACCGCGCTCGCCTTGCCCATCACCAACGGGGCGAAGGGCATCACCTCCATCCCGCTGCCGGGGGAGCTGTCGGTCTTCGGCCTGACGATCATCCCCGCCTTCGGTTCGCTCGCCAATCCGCGCGTCGGCTTCTACATGATGGCCGTGGCGCTGATGATCGTCACCTATCTGGTGCTGTGGCGCATCGTGAACTCGCGGCTCGGGCACCTGTGCCGCAGCCTGCAGCAGAATGAGGAACTGTCGGCCTCCATCGGCGTCAACACCGCCTATCTGCGGGTGCTCGCCTATGCGATCTCCTCGTTCTTCGGCGGCATCGCCGGGGCCATGTTCGCCTCCATCGCCCAGTCGATCTATCCGTCCTCCTTCGTGGTCGCCGACAGCGTGAACTTCATGCTCTACTGCTTCCTCGGCGGCCTCGGCTATGTCTTCGGCCCGATGCTCGGCACGTTCCTGCTCTATTTCGGCTGGGACCTGCTCTCCATCGCCAAGGAATACCAGCTTCTCATCTATTCCGGCGTCATGATCGCGCTCATGCTGGTCCTGCCGAACGGTGTCCTCAGCCTTCTCGACAAGAAGGAGGGCGGCAAATGACCCCCATCCTGCAGATCAAGAACATCACCAAGCGCTATGGCGGCCTGACCGCGGTGAACGACGTCACCTTCGACGTGAAGGCCGGCGAGATCCTCTCGGTCATCGGTCCGAACGGCGCCGGCAAGTCGACGCTCTTCAAGCTGATCTCTTCCTTCGTCCCGGCGACGAGCGGGGAAGTGCTCTTCAACGGGACACGCATCTCCAGCCTCGCGCCCCACAAGGTCGCGCAGATGGGGGTCGTGCGCACCTTCCAGGAAACGACGATCTTCCGCTCCATGACGGTGCGCGAGAATATCATCGTCTCCCATCACCTGCGCTCCAAGGCAAACCTCTTCGGGTTCTTCCTCGGTACGAAGCAGGCGAGGGAGGACGAGGCGGCCTTTGCGGCCTCGGCAGACGCAATCGTCGATTTCCTCGGCCTTCAGGCGATCCGCAACGAGCTTGCCTCCAACCTGCCGCAGGGGCACCTGCGCGCGCTCGGCATGGCCATCGGCCTTGCCACCGATCCGAAGGTCATCCTGCTGGACGAACCCTTCGCCGGCATGAACCACGATGAGACGATGAAGATGGTGGGCCTTGTCCGCCGGCTTCGCGACGAGCGTGGCGTCACGGTGCTGCTCGTCGAGCACGACATGCCCGCCGTGATGAAGATCAGCGACCGGATCGTGTGCATCAACTTCGGCCAGAAGCTGGCCGAGGGCACACCCCAGGAAATCCGCGAGAACGAGAAGGTGATCGAAGCCTATCTCGGCTCCGAAGATGCGGCGATCGGGATGTAAGCCATGACGAAGATATTGAGCGTTGAAAATGTCGAACTCTATTACGACCACATCTATGCGCTGAAGGGCGTGTCGATCGATGTGGACGAAGGCGAAACCGTCGCGCTGATCGGCGCGAACGGGGCGGGCAAGTCCTCGATCCTCAGGGCCATCACGGGTCTGAGGCCCGTGAAATCCGGCCAGATCACCTATCAGGGCCAGCGGCTCGACGGCACGCCCGCCGCCGAGATCGTGCGCAGGGGCATCTCCATGGTGCCCGAGGGACGCCGCGCCTTCCCGCTGATGTCGGTGAAGGACAACCTCCTGATGGGTGCCTTCACCCGCACCGACAAGGCGGAAATCGAGCAGACGCTGGAAAACGTGCTGACACGCTTCCCGCGCCTTCGCGAGCGCTATCACCAGCAGGCCAACACCATGTCGGGCGGCGAACAGCAGATGATGGTGATCGGCCGCGCGCTGATGGCTCGTCCCAAGCTCCTGCTGCTGGACGAACCTTCGCTCGGCATCGCGCCGAAGCTGGTGCAGGACATCGCCCGCGCCATCGTGGCCATCAGCCGCGACGAGAAGGTCTCCATCCTCCTCGTCGAGCAGAACAGCCGCATGGCGCTGTCCATCTCCAACCGCGCCTATGCGCTTTCCACCGGGTCGATCGCGCTGTCAGGCAATTCGAAGGACCTGATGAACGACGACCGCATCAAGGCTGCCTACCTCGGAGGCGAACTCTGACATGAAAATCCTCGTCATCAACCCCAACACGACCGCATCGATGACGGATCATATCGGGAAGGCGGCGCTCAGTGCCGCCTCTCCCGGCACGGATATCACCGCCGTCAACCCGGTACACGGCCCCCGTTCCATCGAAGGCTATTTCGACGAGGCGATGAGCCTTGCCGGCCTGCTGGAGACGATCCACCGCAACCCGGATTGTGACGCCGTCGTCATCGCCTGCTTCGACGACACGGGCCTCGACGCCGCCCGCTGCCTCACCGACAAGCCGGTCATCGGTATCGGCGAGGCGGCCTATCACTTCGCTTCGATGATCTCGAACAAGTTTTCCGTCGTGACGACGCTCGCCCGCTCCGTGCCGGCGCTGGAACACAATCTCGCGCGCTATGGCCTCATCGCCCGCTGCGCCCGCGTGCGCTCGTCGGAAGTCGCCGTGCTGGAGCTGGAACAGCCCGGCTCGAACGCCCGGCAGAAGATCAGCGCCGAAATCGGCCTTGCCGTAGCGGAAGACAATGCCGAGGCCATCGTGCTCGGCTGCGCCGGTATGGCCGGCCTTGCCGCCGACCTTGCGGCCGAACACGGCCTGCCCGTACTCGATGGCGTCACCTGCGCGGTGAAGCTCGCCGAAGCCATGGCCGGCCTTGGAATGCGCACCTCGCGCCTTGGCGGCTACGCCCCGCCGCCGGCGGAAAAGCTGAAGCACATCTTCCCGGCGGGGTAATCCCCCCGGGAATATCCCGCCGCCTCGTTACTGGCCGAAGAACAGCACGGCCGCGATGACGACGGAAGCGCCGATGGCCGAGAGCGTGCCGGCGCCCTGAAGTACGCCCATGCGGTAGAGCAGGAGGGCGAAGCCCGCGATGACGGGGGCCGCGACCATGAGGCCGAACTGTGCGTCGGTCATGAGAGATATCCTTTCCTTTGCAGCCATCCTATGCCGCCTTCGGCCGCGCTCCTCTTTGTGCCCGCGCAAAGAAGGCGCTCGCCCCGCCGGGTAGAAACGGGCATGGCGACCACGGACGATTTCAGCATGGCAACGACGCAGGGCAGGCAAGCGGATTCCCTGCTTCTGTGGATTCTGGTTTGGAGCGAGCTTGCCGTCTTCGGCGCGCTGCTCGTCGCCTTCATGGTGCTGACCATGATGGACATGGAGGGCGCGGCGCTGTTTCGCGCGCATCTTCATCCCGGCCTTGCTGCGGCCAATACCATCATCCTCGTCCTGAGCGGCTGGCAGGCGGCGCTTGCGGTGCGGCTCGGCACGGAGGGACGGCCTGTCCGCCGGCCCCTCGTTCTGGCGGCCCTGCTCGGCCTTGCCTTCGTCGCCGTGAAGATCTTCGAATACACGCTCGAGGCCCGCGCCGGCATCGGCAGCCTCGGCGCGCTTGCCGAACTCTATTTCCTCGTCACGGGCTTCCATCTCCTGCACGTCGTCTTCGGCGCGGCGGTCCTGCTTCTCGTCGCCGGCCGGCCCTCGCAGACCAATGTCGTGACGATCGCGACGCTCTGGCATGCGGTCGACCTCGTCTGGCTCGTCATGTTCCCCATCGTCTATCTCACGTGAGGATTTTCCGATGACCCGGCTGAGAGCGGCGGTGCAAAAGTCGGCCACGGTAGCGGCGGCATAATGCTGCTGCGGGCGGAGTAAAATCCGGCCACCTATTTCCTTTCTGCAATGATCGCAGGAGGGACAGGGGATCTACACCGTGGAACTTTATTTGAGGGTTCGCCTGGCTGTTTCGGAAGGGATGAAGCAGCGTCAGGCCGCGAAGCATTTCAACATCTCGCGAGAGACCGTGGCCAAGATGTTGGCCTATTCGACACCACCCGGCTATCAGCGTCGATCACCGATCCGGCGTCCGAAGCTGGATGCGTTTGTTTCGACGATCGAGCATTGGCTCGACGAAGATCTGAAGATGCCGCTAAAGCAACGCCATACTGCCAAGCGTGTGTTCGACCGCCTGCGTGATGAGTGCGGTTTCACCGGCGGCTACACGATCATCAAGGACTACATACGCGAGCGGGATCAGCGTCGGCAGGAGGTGTTCGTGCCGTTGTCGCATCCGCCCGGCCATGCGCAGGCCGACTTTGGCGAGGCGACGGTGGTGATCGGCGGCGTCGAGCAAAAGGCGCGTTTCTTCGTGCTGGATCTGCCGCATAGCGACGGCTGCTACGTGCGGGCCTATCCTGCGGCGGTGGCCGAGGCCTGGGTCGACGGCCACATCCATGCATTCGCCTTCTTCGGGGCCGTGCCGCAGTCGATCGTCTATGACAATGACCGTTGCCTGGTGGCCAAGATCCTGCCCGACGGCACACGCAAGCGGGCGGCGTTGTTCAGCGGCTTCCTGTCCCACTACCTGATCCGGGATCGCTATGGCCGTCCGGGAAAGGGCAACGATAAAGGGAATGTCGAGGACTCGTCGGTTATGCCCGACGTAATTTTATGGTGCCGATCCCGCAGTTTGCGACATGGGATGCGTTCAACGCCTTTCTGGAAGAGCAGTGCCGCAAACGCCAGCGCGACAAGCTGCGCGGTGAGAGTGAGACAATCGGGGAGCGGCTACAGCGTGATCTGGCGGCCATGCGTCCGTTACCGGCGTCTCCCTTCGATGCCTGCGACCAGGCCAGCGCCAGGGTGACAGCCCAGTCGCTGGTGCGCTACAAGACCAACGACTATTCCGTACCGGTCGCCTATGGCCATCAGGACGTCTGGGTCCGGGGCTATGTCAATGAGGTGGTGATCGGCTGCCGCGGCGAGATCATTGCCCGTCATCCGCGATGCTGGGAACGGGAAGACGTCGTCTTCGATCCCGTTCATTATCTGCCGCTGATCGAGCAGAAGATCAATGCGCTGGATCAGGCGGCTCCACTCCAGGGCTGGAACCTGCCGGACGAGTTCGCGACGCTGCGCCGCCTGATGGAAGGCCGCATGGCAAAGCATGGCCGACGGGAATACGTGCAGGTTCTGCGCCTGCTGGAGAGCTTCGACCTTGCGGACCTGCATGCGGCCGTGAAGCAGGCGATACAGCTCGGTGCGATCGGCTTCGATGCGGTCAAGCATCTGATCCTGTGCCGGGTCGAGCGCCGGCCACCGCGGTTGGATCTGTCGATCTATCCCTACCTGCCGCGGGCGACGGTCGAGAAGACCTCAGCGAAAGCGTATATGCGCCTCCTGTCGTCTGATGCGGGAGAGGCGGCATGAGCACCGAAGCACCCGACATCCTGCTCGCCCACTATCTCAAGACCCTGAAGCTGCCGACCTTCCAGCGCGAGCACCAGAAGCTGGCCCGGTTATGCGCCACCGAAGGCGTCGATCATGTCGGATACCTGTTCCGGCTTGCCGAACGGGAGATGATCGAACGGGACCGCCGCAAGGTCGAACGTCGGATCAAGGCGGCTAAATTCCCGATCGTCAAAAGCCTCGACAGCTTCGACTTCACAGCCATCCCCAAGCTGAACAAGATGCAGGTGCTGGAACTGGCCCGCTGTGAATGGATCGAGCGCCGGGAGAACGTCATTGCGCTGGGCCCGAGCGGCACGGGTAAGACGCATGTCGCGCTCGGTCTCGGCCTGGCCGCGTGCCAGAAAGGCCTGTCCGTCGGGTTCACGACAGCGGCCGCCCTGGTCAGCGAGATGATGGAGGCCCGCGACGAACGGCGTCTTCTTCGGTTCCAGAAACAGATGGCCGGCTACAAGCTGCTCATCATCGACGAGCTGGGCTTTGTGCCGCTGTCAAAGACCGGCGCGGAATTGCTGTTCGAGCTGATCTCGCAACGCTACGAGCGCGGGGCCACCCTGATCACCAGCAATCTTCCATTTGACGAATGGACGGAAACCCTGGGGTCCGAACGATTGACCGGCGCTCTGCTCGATCGCGTTACCCACCACGTCAACATCCTCGAGATGAACGGCGACAGCTATCGCCTCGCTCAAAGTCGAGCCCGAAAGGCCGGCTAAAACTACTCTCAAAAAATCGCCGCGCCGGCCTGAGACCCCCGCTCGGGCTACGCCCTCCCGGCCGTCTCAGGCCGGCGCCACAGTGGCCGACTTTTGCTCCGCCCCGTGGCCGGTTTTTACTCCGCCGTTGACAAATCGAGGACGATGGTCGCCTCATCCTCGCCCTTGTCTTCCAGATGGGCGGCAAGGTTGCCGCCGGCCTTTGCCAGCGAGAGGGCGGTGATGGCCTCCGCCTTGCCGAGCGACAGGACGACCAGCCGGCGCGCGGCAACGCCCTGCGGCGGAACGAGGTCGATGCAGTCGCCGGCTTCGGCCGGGGCGGAACAGGCGCGCGAAAGAATGCCGCCCGCAGCCGCGTCCAGCGCCGCGGCGCGCGGACCGAGCGCCTGCCCGTCGGCCTTCAGGATCACGATGACCGGAGCGTCGGCGGCGATGGCGTCGGCTGCTTCGAAGACCGGGACGGGCGATTGGGGCATGAAGGTCCGTTTCCTGCTGTGCGCCGCGAGAGCCGGCGGTCACAGGCACGTTCCATCGACCCAGAAGGCGGCGATTGCCAGCCCGAAAGCGATGGCCGTGCCGGAAACCAACCATCACCGGCGGCGATATGGATGCCAGAGCGGAATAACCGTTTTCTCATGGCGACTTAGGGCTTGTCTCAAATCGGTACCGCCGAAGGGGGCGGGCGTTCAAGCGTCAATTTCGTTCATATCGATTGACAAAAACTCACGCGATAATCCATGGTCCGGCCATGGCTTTACCTTCACTCAACGGCATGCGCGCTTTCGAGGCCGCCGCGCGCCTCGGCAGCATCAAGGATGCGGCGGAGGAACTGCACCTGACCCCGTCGGCGGTCAGCCGGCATATCCGCACGCTGGAGAAGACGCTCGGCCAGGAGCTGTTCGAGCGCGGTTTCCGGCAGGTCACGCCGACGATGCGCGGCTCCTACTACGCGCGCACGCTCTCGGAGGCTTTCGAGACGATCTGGCGCGCGACGGAGGATGTCAGCCTGCGCGAGGGGCCGCGCAGCCGCAAGGCGCAGCGCGTCAAGCTGATGTGCGAGCCGACCTTCCTGAACCTGTGGCTGGCCGACCGCCTGCCGGACTTCCGCCGCCTTCATCCGAGCGTCGATCTGGAAATCTCCACCTCCGGCAAGCGGACCAATGTCGATCTCGCGATCGTCGATGAATTCGTCTACAAGGCCGGCCCGGCGCTCACCTTGATGATCCCGCTGCTGCTAACCCCGGTCTGCGCGCCATCCTTGCTGGAAGGGAGCGTGCCGCTGCGCTCGCCCGCCGATCTCCTTCACCACCACCTCATCCATGAATGCGAGACGACGCGCTGGAAGCAATGGCTCGGGCAGGAGGGGCTTGCCGCCGCCAGCGTTCCGGTCGGCTCCACCCTGCACGATTGCACGCTTATCATGCGCGAGGTGATGAACGGCGCGGGCGTCGCCCTTGCCGATACGATCATGGCGGAAGATCTGTTGCGGCAGGGCAAGCTCGTCGCCCCCTTCGCCGCTCGTCATGCCTATCCGGCCGGCTATTACCTTCAGCAGCGCCGCAGCATCGGCAACAAGGCCGGCGCGGGTATTTTCCAGGAGTGGCTTCTCGCCGAGGTGGCCGAACACAAGCGCGCGATGGAGATCGAATAGGCCCGGGTTTATCCGGCCCGGGCGGAACGCCGCGCGCCGGCCTTGCGGCGCGGTCCGGCCTCGTCGGGGGCGGGCCGCCGGCTTTCCACCTCCCTGCCGAGAATATTGGCCAGAACCCGCCGCGCATTGGCCGCGCAGTCGATGTCGTCGGGCTTCGCCTCGATATCGGCGATGAGCGTGACCAGTTGCGCCTTGCTCGCGGCCAGCCTCGTCTCCAGCGCCTCGATATCCGCGACCTTGCGGCGGAGCGCCTCGACCAGTTCGGCATGCTGCCAGCGCTCGAGGTCCGACGGCATGAGCGTGCGGATTTCCTCGAGGCTGAAGCCCGCCTTCTGCGCCGTCGCGATCAGTTCCAGCACGAGCACCGCCTGCTGCGGATAGGTGCGGTAGCCGTTCGGCCGGCGTTCGACCGCCGTCAGCAGGCCCGCGCTCTCATAGAAACGGATGCGCGAGCTGGTGAGGCCGGTGCGCTTGGCCAGTTCCCCGATATTCACGATGGACGCTCCTTCAAAAACCCGCTTGACCTTAAAGTTAACTCAAACGTTATGCTGTGTCCAAATCAATCTTTGGAGACCGATCCATGTCCCTGTTTTCCCCGCTCGTGCTGCCCAACGGCGTGCACATTCCCAACCGCATCGCCAAGGCCGCGATGGAAGAGAACATGGCCGATGGCGACCATGCGCCCTCCGCAGAACTGCTGCGTCTCTACGAGGCCTGGGCCGAGGGGGAGGCGGGGCTGATCATCACCGGCAAAGTGATGGTCGATGCGCGTGCCATGACCGGCCCCGGCGGCGTGGTGCTGGAGGATGATCGGCACCTCGACCGCTTCAAGGCCTGGGCGGCGGCGGGGCGTTCGCGCGGCGCGCAGATGTGGATGCAGATCAACCATCCCGGCCGCCAGATGCCCGCCGCGCTCGGCCAGGAGACGCTGGCCCCCTCGGCTGTGGCGATGGAGATGGGCGCGTTGTCGAAGCAGTTTCCGGTGCCTCGCGAAATGACGGCGGCCGATATCGCCGAGGTCGAGCGCCGGTTCGTGGCGACCGCGTTGCTTGCCGAGCGCGCGGGCTTCACCGGCGTCGAGGTGCATGCCGCCCATGGCTATCTGCTCAGCCAGTTCCTGTCGCCCTTGGCGAACCGCCGGCAGGACCGCTGGGGCGGCAGCCTTGAGAACCGTGCCCGCCTGCTGCTCGATATCGTGCGCGCCATCCGCGTTGCCGTCGCACCCGGCTTTGCGGTGGCGGTCAAGCTCAACTCGGCCGATTTCCAGCGTGGCGGCTTCTCGCCGGAGGATGCGCAGGCGGTGGTGCGGATGCTCGGCGCACTCGGCGTCGATCTCGTGGAACTGTCCGGCGGCAGCTATGAGGCACCGGCGATGATGGGCTCGGCTCGCGACGAGCGCACACTGGCCCGCGAAGCCTATTTTCTCGATTTCGCCCGCGAGATCGCCGGGGTGGCGACCATGCCGCTGATGGTGACGGGCGGCATTCGCCGCCGCGAAGTGGCCGAAGAGGTCGTCGCCAGCGGCGTCGCCATGGCCGGCATCGCCACCGCGCTCGCCATCGAACCCGCTTTGCCGTGCAACTGGCGTCTTGGCCGGACGGATGTGCCGGCGCTGAAGCCCATCGCCTGGAAGAACAAGCAGCTTGCCTCGACGGCGCATATGGCTGCCGTCAAATACCAGCTTACCCGCCTCAGCCGCCGGCAGCGCACGGCCCCGAACGTGTCGCCCGCCTGGGCGCTGGTCCTGTCGCAGGTGGCGGCGCGCCGCCGGGCGAAGGGCTACCGCCGCTGGATGGAAACGCGCAAGGTCGCGGCGTGATGGGAGAGGAGGCATCCATGGAGCGGCATGTTGTCGACGTCGAATTCGCCGGGCAGACGGTGCAGGTTCCCGCTGGCGGATATTACGACCGGTTCCGCATGAACCCCGATCTCGACGAGGTGGCGCGGGACCCGGCGGCGGGGAATATCGATTTCTTCCGCCGCATTCCCAAGCAGATGGTGTCCTCGCGGGTCGGCCCCGTCTGGGCGCCGAATTTCTACTATCGCAGCAGCAATGCGCAGCTTCTCTTCCTCGCGCCGCTGTCGCGCCTGCGGGCGATGCTGCCCATGCCGCTCGAGCCGCTGAGGGCCGTTCCGGGTTATGGTCTCGTCGCGCTGACCTTCTATTCCTACGCCGTCTGCGACAACGATCCCTATAACGAGGCCTCCATCGCCATCATCGTCCGCCGGCCCGGCGCGCGGGGATCGCACGGGCTGGAACTGCTGCGGTCCATGCGCCGCCGCAGCTTCCACGCCCATGTGCTGGCGCTTCCGGTGACGACGGAGATCGCGCGGGTGCGCGGCGTCCAGGGCTACCAGCTCCCCAAATGGCGGGCGCAGATCGATCTTGCCATCGGCGATGCGGTGACGGCCCACGTCGCGGCGGCCGACGGGACGCCCGATCTTGCACTCCGCGCGCCGCTTCCGGTCTTGCGCGATGTCGCGCCGCAATCCCATATGGCGAGCAACATCGCGCTCAACCTGATCGACGGGCGCTGGCACCAGACCGTCGTGCAATGGAACATGCTGTCCTTCGCGCAGACCCTCTTGCCGAAGGGCGTCGAACTGACGCGGGCGGGCGGGCCGATGAGCCAGCTCCTCGACGGGCTCGGCGCGCGAAAACTCCTGCGCATGGACGTGGTGAAGGATGCGCAACTGGTTCTCAACATGCCGCGGCCGGTGGCCGCGCTCGAAGGCGTCTGAAGGTGAGGAAAGCATGAGCCAGCCGACCGGAACGATGGAGGAGGACGCCCGCGCCCTGCTCGACAGCCAGCGCCGTGCCTTCCTGCGGGACGGGCCGCCGGATATCCGCCGGCGCAAGGCCGCGCTCGCGCGGCTGCGCGCTGCGGCGCTCACCCACCGGGCCACGGTGGCGGAGGCGATCAGTGTGGATTTCGGGCACCGCTCGCGTCACGAGACCGATCTGATGGAGGTCTTCGGCGTCATCCAATCGATCGACTATCTCAGCCGCAACCTGGCCCGCTTCATGAAGCCGGAGCGCCGGCATGTCGGCCTGTTCTATCGGGTCGGCCGGGCCTATGTGGAATACCAGCCGAAAGGCGTCGTCGGCGTGATGGCGCCGTGGAATTATCCTTTCTCGCTGTCCCTCATCCCGCTCGCGACCGCCCTTGCGGCCGGCAACCGGGTGATGCTGAAGCCCTCCGAGCTGACCCCGCGCACGAGCGAGGCGATGCAGCATATGCTTGCGGGCATCTTCACGCCCGACGAGGTTTCCATCGTGCTCGGCGGGCCGGAGGTCGGCGCGGCCTTCAGCGCCTTGCCCTTCGACCACCTGCTTTTTACCGGCAGCACCGATGTCGGCCGCAAGGTCATGACGGCGGCAGGCGGGAACCTGGTGCCGCTGACCCTCGAACTCGGCGGTAAAAGCCCGGTCGTCGTCGCGCGCGGCTATGCCGGCGAGCGCACCCTCGACAGCATCGTGTTCGGCAAGCTCGCAAACAGCGGCCAGACCTGCGTCGCGCCGGACTATGCGCTCGTCCACGAGGACGACCTTGCGGCCTTCGTCGAGGGATATGGCAGGGCCGTCGCCCGGGCCTATCCCGCCGGGCCGGCGAGCGACGACTATACGTCCATCGTCAGCGACCGGCACTTCGCGCGATTGCAGGGGCTTCTCGACGATGCACGCGGCAGGGGCGCGCAGGTGACGGCAGTCGGCGCACGGCCCGAAAGCGCGGCGACCCGGCCGCGCACGCTTGCCCCGGCGCTGGTTCTCGGTGCCGGCGACGATGCGGCCGTGATGCGTGAGGAGATCTTCGGCCCGATCCTGCCGGTGCGCCCCTATCGCACGCTCGATGACGTGATCGATTACGTCAATGGCCGCCCGCGTCCGCTGGCGCTCTATTATTTCGGTGAGGAGGATGCCGATTGCGCGCGCCTGCTGCGGCTGACCGCATCGGGCAATGTCGGCATCAACAACACGATGATCCATGTCGCGCAGGACGACCTGCCCTTCGGCGGCATCGGCCCGAGCGGCATGGGCGCCTATCACGGCCCGGAAGGTTTTCGCACGATGAGCCACGCCAGGGGCGTGTTCGTTCAGGGGCGCTGGAACCTGCCGCGCCTGCTGCGCCCGCCATTCGGCAGGCTGGTGGAGCGGGCGCTGGCCGTGACGCTGGGGAAGCGGTAAGGGCCTGCGGCGTTACGGATCGACGCGCTGGATCTCTGCCTCGATCAGCGAGAGGAAGCGCTGCGCCAGGGGAGAGAGCAGCGCATCCTTGTTGAGGATGATGTTATAGGCCGGCACGCTGACGCGGCGGGCCATGTCGAGCGTGACGATGCGTGCGCTGAGGTCTTCCGCCATCAGGAGATTGGCCACCTCGCGCGCGAAGGGCGCGATGGCGTCGGTGCGCGAGACCGTCGTCAGCGTCAGCAAGACCGAGGCGGAATAGGTGACGCGCTCCGGAAAGTCGGCGCGCTCGGCGCGGAAAGCGCCGGCGACCGTCGACCAGATCGGCGAGCCTGCCGGCTGGATGATCCAGTCGTAGGGCGAGAGATCGGGGAAGCCGAGCCGCTTGCGCCCGGCGAGCGGGTGCTGGTCCCGCACCGCGAAGCTCAGCACCTCCTCGCCGATGGGGCGCACGTCGTAGGCGGCCGGATCATCCGCCGCGCTCACCCGCGCCAGCACGAAGTCGTATTCGCCGGCCCGCATGCGCTGCATCAGCGTCAGGCTCGGCTCGACGTCGATCTGCAACTGGGCATGCGGGGCCTGCGCGCGCAGCGCCAGCGAGGCCGGCAGGGCATAGGCGACGGCGGCCGCCGTCACCGCGCCGATCCGGACCCGCCCGCGCAGGCCGTCCGCCACCTCCTGCATGTCGCGGCCGATGTTCTCCACCTCCGCAACGATGCGGTTGGCGCGGGCTGCAAGCACGTTGCCGAACTCGTTGAAGACGAAGCCATGCGCATTGCGGGTGCAGATCTGCCGGCCGACCAGCGCCTCGATCTCGGCGAGCGTGCGCGAGGCGGCCGGCTGCGAGATGTTCATCTCCTCGGCGGCAAGGCTGAGCTTGCCCTTGCGCTTGAGGGCGGCGAGGAAACGGAGCTGGTTGAGCTTGAGGTAATGCGCTTTCATGCGGCCAGCCTAGTGCCGGCCGTATCATGATGCAATTGATATGCAGGGATGGCTGTCGATGATCCCGCCGGTATGCGTCAGGCCGTTCCCCCGGCGATGGCATAGGCGGCGACGCCCGGTGCGCAGGCGATGACGATGTGGCCGTAGGGCGCGCGCCATTCGCTGTGGGCGTGGGTGTTTTCCGGCAGGTCGAGGCTCGCGGTGGCCAGTGCGCCGGCCTGTTCGAAGGCGACGGGCTCGCCGTCCACCGTCAGCCAGAGCAGGGGAGCCTCGCCTTGCGCCCGGATCGTCAGGCGCTGGCGTCCGGGGCCGGCGGGCGCGGCGGTGACGGTGAGTTGCAGGTCCGCCGTCGCCGACGGGGCGGATGCGGTGGCCGGCAGGGCGGCAAGCTCCGGCGTACGCGGCGGCGTTTCGCGGTAGCGGCCGGTCCGCTCGAAGGCGCAGGCATAGGCCAGCAGCGCCGTGTCGTCCCACGCCCGGCCGGCGAAGGTCAGGCCCGCCGGCATGGCGACATCGGCCAGCATGCCCATGGGGACGGTCACCGTCGGGATGCCGAGATGGCGGATCGCCAGGTTGCCGTTGGCGACCCAGGTGCCGTTGCGCCAGGTAAGGTCGGCGGATGTGGGGTTCACGTCGGCATCCGCCGGGCCGATATCGGCGACGGCGGGGAAGATCACCGCGTCCAGCCCCCGTTCGTCCATCCAGGCCTCGAGGTCGATGCGCCGGGTCTCCTCCAGCCCGCGAAGTCCTTCGGCAAGCTCCGGCATGTCCTCGAACGTGGCGACCGGATGGTTCCGCATATGGGCGGGGTAATCGGCGATATGGTCGTCGAAGCCATGGTAGCGGTCGGGCAGGCTGCCTGCCGGCGCGGGGAAGATGCGCCCGCCGTCGACATCGGCAAGCCGCAAGAGCGCCGGATCGCCGTTGGCGGCCAGGAAATCGTCCCAGGCCCAGGCGGAGAGGTCGACGATCTCGCGCCGGAGATAGGCCGCGGAGACGAGGCTGCGCGTGGCGACGGTCGGTGCGCCGGGGCGGTCGCCCTCGTAATTGCTGACGACGGGGAAGTCGGTCACCACGACCTCGGCTCCCGCCGCTTCGAGGGCGGCGCGGGCGGCCATGCACAGAGCGAGCATGGAGGGGCGGGTGTCGATGCGCTGGCCGGTCGCGCCACCGATGCCCACCTTGCCGCCGGTGCCCGCTTCCGGGTCGGCGTTGATATACATCGCCGGCAGGCCGAAGCGCTTGCCGGCAAGGCTCGCCGTGCCGGCGATGGCGGCATAGGACGGCGGGCGGATGGCGGAGGCTTTCGGGATGGGAATCCAGCTCTGGCGACGCCAGAGGTCGCCGCGGCTTTCCGGGTCGTCGGCGACGATGACGTCGAGCAGTTCCAGCATGTCCGCCATCGAGCGGCTGTGCGGCACCACGACGTCCATGGTCGGCACGAGCGGCCAGTTGCCGCGCACAGAGATGACGCCGCGGCTCGGCGTATAGGCGCAAAGCCCGTTGTTGGCGGCGGGCGCGCGCCCGCTCGACCAGGTCTCCTCGCCCAGCCCGAAGGCCGCGAAGCTCGCGGCGGTCGCGGTGCCCGAGCCGTTCGAGGAGCCGGAGCCGAAGGCGGCCGTCAGGTAGTCGGCGTTGTAGGGGGATTCCGCGCGGCCGTAGACGCCGCGCTGCATGCCGCCATTGGCCATCGGCGGCATGTTCGTCAGGCCGATGAGCACCGCGCCCGCCGCCCGCAGGCGGGAGATGGCGAAGGCATCCTCCGTCGCGATGAGGTCGGCGAAGGCGGGTGAGCCGGAAGCGACGCTCAGCCCTTTCACCTTGTAGCTGTCCTTGGCGGTATAGGGGATGCCGTCGAGCGGGCCGAGGGTTTCGCCGCGCGCGCGGCGCAGGTCCGAGGCGCGCGCCTCGGCGAACATGTCGGGGTTGAGGACGGGAACGGCGTTGAGGGCGATGCCGTGCCGGTCGTAGCGCGCGATGCGGTTGAGATAGGCGGCCACGAGGCCGACGCTGGTTGCCTGTCCCGCTTGCAGCGCTTCGCGCAATTCACCGATCGAGGCTTCGACGACGTTCATGGATGCCCTCCCGCAGGCGTTCTGTTTCCGGCTGCCGCTTGGTTCTAGTCCCAGGTTTTTTCGCCGGCAATGTTCCTTTTGGCGTATAGGCCGGACGCAACGGGGCGGAAACGGTTCCCTCCGCCCCGCCGCCTGGCTAGCGCAGCCCCTTCGCGCGATCCCAGGCCTGCGACCACAGTTTCAGGGCCTTCTGGTCCAGCGCTTTCGGCAGGTGCAGGCGCTTCTGATCTTCCTCGGAGGGGTAGAGGTCCGGGTTGGCTCGGAGCTTTTCATCGAGGAGCGCCAGCGCGGCCT
Source organism: Shinella zoogloeoides (assembly GCF_020883495.1). Classification (NCBI taxonomy): domain Bacteria; kingdom Pseudomonadati; phylum Pseudomonadota; class Alphaproteobacteria; order Hyphomicrobiales; family Rhizobiaceae; genus Shinella; species Shinella zoogloeoides. Next base: position 222,297 of record NZ_CP086611.1, read on the forward strand.
TGTTGGCGGTCGAGAAGCCCGTTTCCGTGGCTGCCGCTGCGGCGATCTCCGGCCGCAGGAAGAAATCGATGAAGGCATGGGCGGCCTCGGGATGGGGCGCATCGACGGGAATGGCGAGCACGTCGGACCAGACGAGATTGCCTTCCTTGGCGAGGCGATAGGCGATGGAGAAGGGCTTGCCCGCCTCCTTCGCCCGGCTGCTGGCGATCAGCATGTCGCCGGAAAAGCCGATGGCAAGGCAGAGATCGCCGTCGGCAAGGTCGTTGACATAGCTGGAGCTGTGGAACTTGCGCACATAGGGACGGACCCTGGAGACCACTTCCACAGCCTTTTCCAGCTCGTCCCTGTCGGTCGTGTCGGGATTCAGCCCGAGATAGATGAGGGCGAGGCCCAGCACCTGCTCGGCATCGTCCAGCATGCCGACGCCGCAGGAGGCGAATTTCTCGACCACGGCCGGGTCGAAGACCATGCGCAGGGAATCGACAGGCGCATCGGGCATGATCGCCTGCACCTTCTCCACATTGTAGCCGACGCCGGTCGTGCCCCACATCCACGGCACGTTATGCGCATTGTCGGCATCGACGACGGCTCCCCGGGCGAGGGCCGCCGGGTCGAGATTGCCGAGGTTGGAGAGCCGGGCGCGATCCAGCGTCGCCCAGATGCCGACGGGAAGCTGGCGCAGGAAATGGGGAGAGAGGTTGACGGTCACGAGGTCGTAGCCCGAATTGCCGGTCAACAGCTTGGTCTCGACGATGTCGTTGGAATCGAACACGTCGTAGGAGACCTTGATGCCCGTCTCCTTTTCGAAGGCGGCAACGGACTGGGGGCTGAAATAGGATTCCCAGGAATAGAGGTAGAGCACCTTCTCCTCCGCCCATGCGGGGGCGGCGAAAAGGCATGCGGCGGCGAGCGCGAGCCAGCGTTTCATCGTCTTTCTCCGTTTCTGATGGGGTCTCGGTCCGGCAGTCGCCGCATATTCACAGCGGCTGTTCCTGCGTGATGCAATGGATCGCGCCCCCGGCGGGAACGACGGCGCCGACATCGACGGTGACGATGCGCCGGTCCGGGAAGGCCCGGGCGACCGCCGCCTTTGCCTCTTCGCCCGAGGGCCGGCCGAAGGTCGGCATCACGACGCCGCCATTGGCGAGGGCGAAGTTGATGTAGGAGCGTGCGAAAATCTCGCTGGTCGCCTCCACGTCATAGGCTTCGGGAATGGGGATGACCTCGAAGCTGCGTCCGCGCGCGTCGGTCTGGCTCTTCAGGGCCGCCAGATTGTCGGCGAGGATGCGGCCGTGCAGGTCGTCGGGATCGGGATTGTATTCGAACATCACGACGCCGGGCCGCACGAAGCAGCACATGCCGTCGATATGGCCGTCCGTTTCCAGGTCGAGCGGATCGCCGGGCAGCCAGACGACCTTTTCGAGGTTCAGCATGCGCAGAAGCTCCTGCTCCACCCAGGCCTTGGAAAGGCCCGGATTGCGGTTGGGGTGGAGCAGGCTCGTCTCGGTGACGATGAGGGTGCCGTCGCCGTCACAGGCGAGCGAGCCGCCCTCGCAATGCAGGAAGGACCGGACGATCTCCGCCTCCTCATAGGCGAGCACGCGGCCCGCCAGCGCATCGTCGGCGTCGAAAGGCTCGTGCTTGCGGCCCCAGGCGTTGAAGCGCCAGGAAACGCCGGAAAGCCCGCCATCCTCCCGTTTCATGAAGGTCGGCCCGGAATCGCGGATCCAGCAATCGTCGATCGGCAGGGCGACGATCTCGATATCCGCGCCAAGCTGCGCCCGGGCGCTTTTCGTGTGGTCGGGATGGGCCACCATGCTGACGGGTTCGAACTGGGCGATGGCCTTGGCCACATCGGCATAGGCCCGCTGCATGGCCGGCAGGGTCGCGCCGTAGAGATCCTTGCGGTGGGGCCAGGCCATCCAGGTCTTGGCGTGAGGCTCGAATTCGCCCGGCCGACGTCGCTTCACCTGCGGCTGCGCCCGCATCTTCGTGTCCATGGTTGACTCCTATTCATGTATGGCACTCACTATCGGCGCGATGGAGTGCGGATACAAACGAGAAGCATTCCTGTTTTCGATGAATGGATTTCATGAATGGTCAAGTTTCGCCATATCCCGCCGACCCAGTTCCTGAAGGGCTTCGAGGCGGCCGCGCGGCTCGAAAGCTTCAGCCGGGCGGCGGAGGAGGTCGGCCTGACGCAATCGGCCATCAGTCATCAGATGCGGCTGCTGGAAGGGCAGGTCGGCCAGCCGCTGTTCCTGCGCATCGGCCGGGAGGTGCGCCTGACGGATGCCGGGCGCGACTATCATCGCACGGTGCGGCGCTGCCTTGAGATGCTGGAGGAGGGCTATCGGCGGCTGGAGCCGTACCGCAAGCCCGGCAGCGTCGTCATCTATGCGCCCCGCGGCGTCGCGCGGCGCTGGCTCCTGCCGCGCCTGCCGGCGCTGAAGGCGGCCGCGCCGGCCTGCGAGCCGTGGCTGGACACCTCGGGCGCGGCGGTCGATTTCGAGACGATGGAGGTGGATATCGCCATCGTCCATGCCCACGAGCCGCCCGCCGGCTGCGAAAGCCTGCTGCTTGCGCATGACAGCCTGTCGCCCGTCGCCGGGCCGGCGCTCGCCGGCACGCTCCGCGAACCGGCCGATATTCTGAGTGCGCCGCTGATCCATGAGGAGGGGCCTGTCGGATGGGCCGACTGGCTGGCGCAGGCCGGCGTTGCTCCGGCCGCCGTGTGGAGCGGGGCGAATTTCAGCGACAGCGATACCGCGCTTACCGCGGCCGAGCTTGGTCAGGGCGTTGCGCTTGCCAGCCTGTTTCTCGCGCAGGACGCGCTGGCCGCCGGCATGCTCGTCCGGCCGTTCGAGGTAACGATGGAAACCGGGCGCGGCTGGTATGCGATATCCAGTCCGGTGCGGCTGAGGGACGAGGACGTGCGCGACGCCTGGCGCTGGCTGGCAACGATGGCGGCCGGGGAGACGTGAGCGCGGCGGCGCCTTAGCGGATGAAGAGCAGCCCCATGCCGACGACGACGAGGGCCGCGCCCGCCCAGGCCCCGGCGGCGGGGCGTTCGCCGGTCCTCAGCCAGAGCATGGGCAGGATCAGCGCGGGGGAGGTGGCCGACAGGGTGGAGACGATGCCGACCTTTCCGCCGGAAAGCGCAAAGAGCAGCAGCGTCATGCCGACGGCGAGGGCGATGAGGCCCGTAAGCGCGGTCATGGCCGCGACCTTCAGCGTCAGCGGTCCCTTCGGCTTCACGGAGGGGATCGGAAGCTGGAGGAGGATGCTGAGGCAGAAGGCGGCGATGCCGACGCGCAGCAGCGAGGCGAGCACGGGATCGATGCCGGTCGCCATGACCGGCCGTGCGACGATGGAGCCGATGGCCTGCCCCGTCGCCGCGCCGATGCCGAGGAGCACGCCGATCCACAGCGGCCCCTTGATCGCCTCCCATTGATGCATTTGCGCCCGGCGCTTGCCGAAGAGGATGGCGAGGAACACGCCCGCGGCCGTCACCGCGATGCCCGCCACCGCCAGCGGCGGCAGCGTTTCACCGAGCGCCAGCCAGCCGAGCAGCGCGGTGATCGGCGCATTGAGGGCGAAGAGGATGCCGGAGCGGCGCGGGCCGAGGCGGTTGAGCGTTTCGAACAGCAGCGTGTCGCCGATGAAGATGCCGATCAGCCCGGACAGGAGGAGCGGCCCGGCATTGGCCAGTTCCAGCTCGCGCCAGACGCCCGTGGCGAGCACATAGAGCGTCAGAAGCCCGGTGACGAAGATCTGGCGCGCCCGGTTGAAGGCCGGGGCGCCGAGATGGCTGGCCGGGCCGGCCGAAATCAGCCCCGTCACGGCCCAGCAGGTCGCGGCGCCCAGTGCTGCAAGTTCATGGATTGGCATGGTTTTCCGATATGTCGTCTGGCTCTGGCGACGGTTGCTCCGACCGCGCACCGTTTAAGCGCGGCCGGGCGGCCCGCGTCCAGCGCCGTTTCCGTCAATCAACAGGGTGTTCGCGTCATTCAGCCGGCGGCATAGTCGGCGTCGGTGACGTGCTCCAGCCAGTCGACGACCTTGCCGTCCTTGACCTCCTGAAGCGCGATATGGGTCATGGCGACGGTGGGGGATGCGCCGTGCCAGTGCTTTTCGCCGGGTGCAAACCAGACGACGTCGCCGGGGCGAATCTCCTCGACGGGTCCGCCTTCGCGCTGCACGCGGCCGAGGCCCGAGACGACGATGAGCGTCTGCCCGAGCGGGTGCGTATGCCAGGCGGTCCGCGCCCCCGGCTCGAAGGTCACCTGCGCGCCCTGGACCCGTTCGGCGTCGAAGGGGTTGCAGACGGGGTCGATGCGGACGGTTCCGGTGAACCAGGCCTCCGGGCCTTTCGCGGAAGGGCGCGTTCCTGCGCGTAGAATGTCCATTGGCTCTCTCCTGTCGCTCGATGTGCCGGCCCGGTCTCTGGATAGCAGCGGGAGACCTGCGAGAACAGCCCGCACATCGTCAGGGCCGGTCGGATATGGTAGAACCGGCCGGAAGGCGGCCGTCAGGGCCGCGCCGAAACGATTGTGCGGGAGATATCGACATGGCGCTGGAGGATCCGATCGTCATCGTCGGTTCGGCCCGCACCCCGATGGGCGGATTTCAGGGCGATCTCGGGAGCGTCGCCGCGCCGGAACTCGGGGCGGCCGCGATCCGCGCCGCGCTGGCGCGCAGCGGCCTTGCGGCGGAGGCCGTGGAGGAGGTCGTGTTCGGCTGCGTGCTGCCGGCCGGTCAGGGGCAGGCGCCGGCCCGTCAGGCGGCGCTCGGCGCGGGCCTGCCGTTTTCTGCCGGCGCGACCACCGTCAACAAGATGTGCGGCTCGGGCATGAAGGCAGTCATGCTAGCGCATGATCTCATCGCCGCCGGCAGCACCTCGTTCGCTGTCGCCGGCGGCATGGAGAGCATGACGAACGCGCCCTATCTGCTCGACCGCGCCCGCGGCGGCTACCGTATCGGGCATGGCCGCATCCTCGACCACATGTTCCTCGACGGGCTGGAAGACGCCTATGACAAGGGTCGCCTCATGGGCACCTTCGCCGAGGACTGCGCCGAGGCCTACCAGTTTACCCGCGCGGCGCAGGACGACTACGCCATCGCCTCCCTGACTCGCGCCCGCCGGGCTATCGAGACGGGCGCTTTCGATGCCGAGATTGTGCCTGTCATCGTGAAGGCCGGGCGTGCGGAGGCTGTCGTCAGTCAGGACGAGCAGCCCGGCAAGGCGAAGCTGGAGAAGATCGCAACGCTGAAGCCGGCCTTCCGCGAGGGCGGCACGGTGACCGCGGCGAACGCTTCCTCGATTTCCGACGGCGCGGCCGCGCTGGTGCTGATGCGCCGCTCCCGGGCCGAGCGGGAGGGCCTTGCCCCGCTTGCCACTATCGTCGGCCATGCGAGTCATGCGCAGGCACCCCATCTCTTCGCGACCGCGCCGGTCGGTGCGCTGCGAAGGCTTGGCGAGCGCGCCGGCTGGAAACTCGGGGATGTCGACCTCTTCGAGATCAACGAGGCCTTTGCTGTCGTCGCGATGGCGGCGATGCGCGACCTCGACCTGCCGCACGACAAGGTCAACGTCCATGGCGGGGCCTGCGCGCTCGGCCACCCCATCGGCGCATCGGGCGCTCGCGTGCTCGTCACGCTGCTGGCCGCGCTCGAGCGTCACGGCCTGAAACGCGGCATGGCGACGCTGTGCATCGGCGGCGGCGAGGCGACTGCCGTGGCGGTCGAAAGGCTGTAAGCCGTTGCGGGCGGCGTATCAGATGCCGCCCATGCAGAGATATTTCATCTCCAGATAGTCCTCCAGCCCGTGGCGGGAGCCTTCGCGGCCCATGCCGGACTGCTTGACGCCGCCGAAGGGGGCGGCCTCGGAGGACATGCGCCCGGTATTGATGCCGACCATGCCGTATTCCAGGGCCTCGGCGACGCGCCAGACGCGGCTGAGATTGGAGGCGTAGAAATAGGCGGCGAGGCCGTAGATCGTGTCATTGGCCTCGCGCACCACCTGATCGGCATCCGTGAAGCGGATGATGGGGGCGAGCGGGCCGAAGGTCTCCTCCTGCGCGATGCGCATGTCGCGGGAGATGCCGGTGAGCACGGTCGGCGCGAAGAAGGTGCCCGCACCCGCGATGCGATTGCCGCCGCAGCGGATGCGCCCGCCCTTTTCCACGGCGTCGGCGACATGGGCCTCGATTTTGGCGAGCGCCCGCCCGTCGATCAGCGGGCCGATGGCGGTGTCCGGCGCAAAGCCGTCGCCGACGGCGAGCGTGCCGACGCGGGCGGTGAATTTCTCGGCGAATTCGTCGTGGACGCCGGCCTGCACATAGAGCCGGTTCGCCGAAACGCAGGTCTGCCCGGCATTGCGGAACTTTGCCTGGATCGCGCCGTCCACGGCCGCGTCGACATCGGCGTCGTCGAAGACGATGAAGGGGGCGTTGCCGCCGAGTTCCAGGCTGAGCTTCTTCACCTGGTCGGCGCATTGCCGCATCAGGAGGCGGCCCACTTCCGTCGAGCCGGTGAAGCTGATCTTGCGCACCTGCGGATTGAAGCAGAGTTCGCGCCCGACGCCGTCCCCCTCGGCCGCATAGACGAGGTTGACCACGCCGGCCGGAAAACCGGCCTTGTCGGCGAGCGCCACCATCGCGCCCGCCACCAGCGGCGTCTGCTCCGCTGGCTTCAGCACCACGGTGCAGCCGGCTGCCAGTGCCGGCGAGATTTTTCGCGCGACCATCGAGGCCGGGAAATTCCAGGGCGTAATGGCGCCGACGACGCCGATCGGCTGCTTGATGACGATCATGCGCCGGTCGCGCGAGGGGGCCGGGATCGTCTCGCCGTAGACGCGGTTCGCCTCCTCGGCATACCATTGCAGATAGGCGGCGGCGTGCGAGACCTCGGATTTCGCCTCGGCGAGCGGCTTGCCCATCTCGGCGGTCAGGATGGCCGCGAGGTCGTCCGTATGGCGGACGATCAACTGGTGCCAGCGCCAGAGCGTGTCGGAGCGCTCGCGCGCCGTCAGGCCGGCCCATTCGGCCTGCGCTTCGCCGGCCTTGTCGATGGCGGCCCGGGCGCCGTCCACGCCCATGTCGGGAATGTCGGCCAGATGCTCGCCGGTGGCGGGATTGACGACCGCGAAGGTGGGTGTGCCGGCGGCAAGGCCGAGCCAGGCGGGATCGGCGATCGCCTCGAACAGTTCGGGGTTCTTCAGGCGGCGGATGAGGGTGTGCGACAGGGCCAAGCGGTGTCCTCCCGATGAGGCGTCATTGACGAAGCAATAGGAGACCAGCCGCCCGCCTGCAATCGGGACGAGGCATTGAAACCGTCTCGGAGACAATATCGTCGGTTGCTTCGAGGGCCGGGCGGCATGAGATGGCGGCAAACTTGATATTGCCCCTGCTTTCAGCAAGATGGCCGGTAGGCCAGGGGATGGCGACGGGTTCGTTCGAAGGAGGGGCGGTGGGCGCTGGATCGGGAAAAGGGAAGCGCGCCGTCGCCGCGCAGGCGGCCGGGCGGATGACGCGGGAGGCTTGGGTCGAGGCGGGCGTTGCGGCGCTTGTCGAGGAGGGCATCGCCAATGTGAAGATCCAGACCATCGCCAGGAGGCTGGCCGTTTCCCGCTCCAGCTTCTACTGGTTCTTCGCGGATTTGCAGGACCTGCAGAAGGAACTGCTCGCCCACTGGCTTTGCAAGAACACGAGTCCCATCCTCGAGCGCGCCCTTCGCCCGGCATCCACCGTGACGGGGGCCGTGTGCCATATCTTCGAATGCTGGGTGGACCCGGCGCTTTTCGATCCACGCCTCGATGCGGCCGTGCGCTCCTGGGGGCAGGTGGACGCGGCGATACGCCAGGCCGTCGATCAGGCGGACGATCAGCGGGTCGAGGCGCTGACGCATATGTTCTCGCGCTATGGCTATGCCGCCGAGGAGGCTTTCATCCGGGCGCGGGTTCTCTATTTCACGCAGATCGGCCACTACACGCTCGGCATGCGCGACGACCGCGAAATGCGCCTGCGCCTCCTGCGCGCCTATCTTCTCAGTTTCACCGGGCGACAGGCCTCGGACGACGAGGTCGAGGCCTTCGCGGCGCTGATGCGGCGCGTTCAGCCCGGCGACTGACGTCGCTTTCCGTTTCGCCGGCATGGCCCGGAACGCGCCGGCTGCCGTCGGCGGGAAGCCCCTGCCGCAATCTTCTGGACATAAGTGTCCAGAAGCGCTAACGATAGCCGCAGACCGGATGCATGGCATCTTCCTTCATTCCCGGGGTAGCGCATGAAGCAGCACTTGGCCGCGCCGTTCCACCGCCGTCCGCCGTCCCGCGCGGCGAGGGGCATCCTGCGATGACGCGGCATTATTCCGCCTTCTCGCTCCTCAAGGAGGGGCTTTCCGGCCAGAAGGGCTGGCAGCAGGCCTGGCGCTCGCCCGAGCCGAAGCCGCGCTACGATGTTCTGATCATCGGCGGCGGCGGACATGGTCTGGCGACGGCCTATTACCTTGCCCGCACGCACAATATCCGCAACGTCGCGATCATCGAGAAGGGTTGGCTCGGCGGCGGCAATACCGGGCGCAACACGACCGTCGTGCGCTCGAACTACTTCTTCCCGGAAAGCACGGCGCTCTACGATATGGCGCTGCGTCTCTACGAGACGCTCGGCCGCGACCTCAACTACAACATCATGCTGTCGCAGCGCGGCATCGTCACGCTGGCCCATTCGGAGGCCGAGATGGAAATGGCGGCGCGCACCGTCAACGCCATGCAGATCAACGGCACGGACGCCGAACTGTTCGGCATCGAGGACGTGCGGCGGGTGCTGCCGTTGCTGAACGTTTCGCCTGGCGCGCGCTATCCGGTGTTCGGCGGCGTCTGGCAGGGCAGGGCCGGCACGGCGCGGCACGATGCGGTCGCCTGGGGCTATGCCCGCGCGGCCGACCGGCTGGGCGTCGATATCATCCAGTCCTGCGAGGTGGAGGAATTCATTGTCGAGGGCGGGCGATGCCGCGGCGTGAAAACCAGCCGGGGCGAGATCCGCGCCGAGCGGACGGGTATGGTCGTTGCGGGCCATTCCTCGAATCTCGCGGCGAAGGCCGGCTTCCGCCTGCCCATCACGTCCTATGCCCTGCAGGCCTGCGTTTCCGAGCCGGTGAAGCCCGTGCTGGACACCGTCGTCCTGTCCCCCGGCACCGGCACCTATGCCAGCCAGTCGGACAAGGGCGAACTGGTGCTCGGCGGCGCGCTCGACCGTGTGCCTTCCTATGGCCAGCGCGGCAACCTGCCGGTGCTGGAGGAGGTCGTCGCCGGCCTGCTTGAAATGTTCCCGAGCTTCCGCCAGCTCCGGCTGATGCGGCAATGGGCCGGCATCGTCGATGTGACGCCGGATTCCTCGCCCATCCTCGGGGAAAGCCCGCTGCCGGGCCTCTTCCTCAACTGCGGCTGGGGAACCGGCGGCTTCAAGGCCATCCCGGCCGGCGGCACGCTGCTCGCCCACCTGCTGGCGACAGGAAAACACCACGATGTCAGCCGCCCCTTCGATCTAGACCGTTTCGCCCGCGGCCGGTTGATCGACGAGGCGGCCGGCTCCGGCATCGCGCACTAGGAGGCGTCCATGCAGCTTTTCCCATGCCCCTTCTGCGGACCGAGAAGCGAGAGCGAATTCCATTTCGGCGGCGATGCCGGCAATCATCGCCCGGAAGGTTTTCGCGCCGTGACGGATGGCGCCTGGGCGGCCTATCTCTACGAGCGCGACAACCTGCGCGGGGCGGCAAACGAGATCTGGATGCACATGGCCTGTGGCGAGGTGTTCCGCATGGAGCGGGACACCGTGAACCATCGCGTGGCAGAGGCCTTCGCACTCGGACAGGGAGGCGGCGATGACGGCATGGCGCACTGAAGGCGGCACCGCGCTCGACAGGTCGCGGCCGCTTTCCTTCACCTTCGACGGCCGCACGGTCGAGGGCTTTGCCGGCGACACGCTCGCCTCGGCGCTTCTGGCCGGGGGCGTTCGCGTGCTCGGCCGCAGCTTCAAGTATCACCGCCCGCGCGGTCTCTGGGGCGCGGGCGTCGAGGAACCGAACGCGCTGGTCGACATCGCCGGCGGCATGCCGAACACGCGTGCCACGCTGGCGCTCGCCGCCCATGGCATGACCGTGCGCAGCGTGAATGCCGAGCCGAGCGCGCAGAAGGATCGCCACGCTTTCCTCGATGCGTTCTCGCGCTTCATCCCGGCCGCCTTCTACTACAAGACCTTCATGTTCCCCGACTGGCATCTCTTCGAGCCGCGCATCCGGCAGATGGCGGGTCTCGGGACGGTGGATGCGGCAGTGGACGCCCCTGCCTTCGCCGAGCAGGTAAACCGTCATTGCGACGTGCTGGTGGTTGGCGCGGGGCCTTCGGGCCTTCTTGCCGCCCGCACGGCGGCGCGCGCGGGAAAACGGGTCGTGCTCTGCGACGATGGCCGTGAGGCCGGCGGCAGCCTGCTTTTCCGCGAAGCGACCATCGAAGGCCGCCCCGGCGCCGAATGGGCGCGGGACGTGGCGGCGGAACTGGAGCAGGCCGGCGCGCTGGTGCTGACCGGCACGACGGCCTTCGGCATCTACGATCACCGCCTCGTCGGCCTTAGCCAGAAGGTGGCGGAGGGAGCGTCGGATCGGTTGTGGCGTGTCCGCGCGGCGTCGATCGTGCTTGCCACGGGCGCCATCGAGCGGCCGTTGCCCTTCGGTGACAACGACCTCCCGGGTGTCATGTCCACGGAAGCCGCATTGGTCTACCTCCGTCGCTTCGGCGTCGTTTCGGGCCGCAGGATCGTCGTCGCTACAAACAATGGCCTCGCCTACGAGACCGCGCTGGCGCTTGCGGCGGCCGGTGCGGAGGTGACGGTCGTCGATTATCGCGCCGATGCCCCCGTGCCTGCCGGGCTGCGGGTGCTGAAGGGCGTGACCGTCGCGGCCGCGCTCGGCCGTGGCACGGTGACCGGCGTCAGGCTTTCCGACGGCACGGTGATGGAAGCGGATGCGGTCCTCGCCTCGGGCGGCTTCACGCCGACCGTGCATCTCTTCTGCCAGGCGCAGGGCAAGCTGGACTGGCGCGACGATATCCTCGCCTTCGTTCCCGGCCGCCCCGTCGAGGGCGTCGAGGTGGTGGGCGCGGCGGCCGGGCGGTTCGCTCTGCCAGCGGCGCTTGCCGGCGATGCGGCGCAGGACCTCGGCATCGTTGCGGCCTGGCCGAAGCCGGGCGCGCGCGAGCGCGTCTGGATCGACCTGCAGAACGATGTCACGGCCAAGGATGTGGAGCTTGCGGTGCGGGAGAATTTCGTCTCCGTCGAGCACCTGAAGCGCTACACCACGCTCGGCATGGCGACGGATCAGGGCAAGACTTCCAATGTCAACGGCCTCGCCCTGATGGCCGAGCTGACGGGCCGGCGTATCCCCGCCGTCGGCACGACGACCTATCGACCGCCCTTCACGCCGGTTCCCTTCGCCACCTTCGCCGGCGCGCGGTCCGGCACGCGCATGAACCCGCTGCGCCGCCTGCCGCTCGAACGGGAGCATCGCGCCGATGGCGCCGTGTTCCGCGCCTATGGCGGCTGGCTGCGGCCGGCTTTCTACGGTCCCGGCGAACCCGACGAGTGCATCCAGGCGGAGGCGAAGGCCGCACGCGAGGGCGTTGCGCTCTTCGACGGTTCGCCGCTCGGCAAGATCGAGGTCATCGGGCCGGATGCCGCCCGGTTCCTCGATTTCATCTACTACAACACCATGTCGACGCTGGCGCCCGGCCGCTGCCGCTATGGCTTCATCCTCACGGAAGGGGGCGTCGTCTACGATGACGGCGTGCTGGTCCGGCTCGACGAGAACCGTTTCGTCGTCTCCTGCTCGTCCTCGCATGTGGCGGGCGTGCATGGCCTGCTGGAGGAATGGCGGCAGGATCGTTTCGACAAGCGGCGGGTCTTCATCCATAACGCGACCGCCGAAATGGCGACGCTGACCGTGACCGGCCCGCGCGCAAGGGACCTCATGGAGGCGCTCGGCCTCGATCTTCCCCTCGACGATGCCTCCTTGCCGCACATGGCCGTGGTCTCCGGCCTGTTCGACGGCATGGCGGTGCGGATCGCCCGTGTCAGCTTCACGGGGGATCGGTCCTATGAGATTTCCGTGCCGGCCGACCGTGCCGCCGCGGTCTGGGCGCGGCTGCGGCAGGCCGGTAAGGCCTTCGGCGCGAGCCTGCTCGGTCTTGAGGCGCTGATGATCCTGCGGGCGGAAAAGGGCTATATCGTCGTCGGCAAGGATACCGATGGCACGAGCCGACCCATGGATTTCGGCCTTACCGCGCCGCTGGAGCGCAAGAAGGTGGAATTCCTCGGTCGCCGTTCGCTGGTCACGGAGGACGCCGCGCGGCCGGATCGCCGCCAGTTCGTCGGGCTGGAGGCGGTCGACGGTCTCGGGCTGCTGCCGACGGGCGCGCATGGCGTGGAGCGGGAGGCTGGCAAGCAGCGCAGCACCGGCTACGTCACATCGAGTTATTTCAGCCCCGTTCTGCAGAAGCCGATTGCGCTGGGGTTGATCGAGCGGGGCCTTGCCCGCATGGGCGATATCGTCGAGTTGCAGCATCTGCGGGAGACCAGGCGCGCGCGCATCGTCCCTTCCTGCGCCTTCGATGAGAGCGGGAGTCGCCTTCATGTTTGACCTTGCCCGCAAATGGCAGCCCGAGCCGGATTGGGCCGAGGCCCGCCTTACCGGCCCCAACTTGCAGGTCCGCGCGCTGGGACGTGTCGGACAGCGCCTCGTCAGCGGAGATGTGGAGGGCTTCCTCGCCCGCCACGATCTGGGCCGGGACATCGGCGCGCTGGGGCTGGCCCTCGGGGATCGTTATGCGGTGCGCGTCGCGCGCGACCGTCTGCTGACGGTCGGGCTTTCCGCCGACGAACTGCCCGACGGATGGCACGACGAAGGCTGCGCGGTCTCGACTGTCGGCGCGGCCCTGCATGTCTTCGAGGCCAGCGGCGCGGGTGTCCGCGACCTCCTGGCGCGGGCGGTGACGGTCGATCCGGACCATCCGGGACCGTGCGCCGCCATGCCGTTCGGCGGCGTGATGGCCGTGGTCTATCGGCACGGCGATGCCGGGACCTTGCGCATTCATGTCGACAGGGGGCTTGCCAGCTATCTGTGGGAGTGGTTCGAATGCCAGCCACTCCTTGCGCAGGGGTAGGAATTCATTCTGGAAGGAGCGACCCGCGCTGTTGCGGGCACAAAAGGGAGTTGAGGATATGAGACGCATTCTGATCATCGGCACGGCGCTTGGCCTGCTCATGGGCACGGCGGCCCGCGCGGAGGACCTGACCTTCGCCGTCGCCGGTCCGCTGACGGGGCCGCTCGCCACGATCGGCGACCAGTTCAAGCAGGGCGCGCAGGCTGCTGCCGACGCCATCAACGCCAAGGGCGGCGTGATGGGCCGCCAGATCAAGCTGCAGTTCGAGGACGACCAGTGCGATCCCAAGCAGGCGGTGTCGGTCGCCAACCGTATCGCCGCCGCCGGCATCAAGTTCGTCGATGGCCATGCCTGCTCCGGTTCGAGCATTCCGGCCTCGGCGGTCTATGCCGAGAACGGCACGCTGATGATGAGCCCGGCCTCCTCGAACCCGGTCATGACGGACGACGCGGCCGCCAAGGGCTGGACGAACATCATGCGCCTCTATACCCGCGACGATGCGCAGGGCGCCTTCATCGGCCCGTGGATCGCCAAGGAATATGCCGGCAAGAACGTCGCCGTCCTGCATGACAAGACGGCCTATGGCCAGGGCGTGGCCGACGCCGTGCGCACCACCATGAACGCCAGCGGCCTCAAGGAAGTGCTCGCCGAAGGCATCAATGCCGGTGAGAAGGACTACAACGCGCTCGTGACGAAGCTGAAGGACGCCAAGGTCGATGTCGTCTATTTCGGCGGCTATCACCCGGAAGCCGGTCTCATCCTGCGTCAGGCGACCGAACAGGGCTACAAGTTCCAGCTCATCATGCCCGACTCCATCGCCTCGCCGGAATTCTGGCAGGTCGCCGGCCCGGCCGGCGAAGGCACGCTGTTCGTCTTCCCCTCCGACCCGCAGGCCAAGCCCGAGGCGAAGGAAGCGGTCGAGAAGATCTCCGCCGGCGGCTTCAAGCCGGAAGGCTTCACGCTCTTCTCCTATGCCGTGATCCAGGCCTTCGCCCAGGGCGTCGAGCGCGCCGGCTCGGACGACCCGACCGAAGTCGCCAAGGCGCTGAAGGACGGCAAGCCCATCGATACCGTGGTCGGCACGGTCACCTTCGACGAGAAGGGCGACCTGAAGAACGCCAGCTACGACATCAACCGTTGGAGCAACGGCACCTACGCGCCGATCGCCAAGTAACGGCGCAAGCGAACGGGATCTGGAGAGGCCCGGCATATGCCGGGCCTTTTTCATGCGGATGCGCGACAGCGCAGCCATCGCCGCTCCGGGCAATGTCCCTTGGCCGGGTGGCGACGGAAAGGTCAACAAATCCTGAATGCCGTGCCTTGGAATTGCCTCCGGCACGCCGCGCTTTCTTTAAGTATTTTTGGATATAGAAGGCGGAGTCGTCCATCGTGGAGGGGCCTTGCAACGTGTCGTCGCGGATCGACGCCGGAAGGCGTGTAGGGCTGAATATTTATCTGCTGGCGCTGGCGCTCGCCTGCCTCGTTCCGGTGGTCGCTGTCTCCGGGTTCGCCGCCTGGCGCACCGGCGCGGCCTACAAGAGCACGGCCGCCACGCGCCTCAGCGATACCGCCCTGACACTCGCCAGCGCCATCGAGGCCGATATCGAGGGGCGATACACGGCTCTCAGCACCTTCGCCGCGCTCTGGCCGCTGACGACGCAGACGGGCGAGATCGTCCTGCAATCGAGTCGCTTCGAGGGTATCGGCCTCGATGGCGAGGTCGAGATCGTCGAATTGGACTATGGCATGCCGCAAGGCGCGCATAGCGCGCCGGTGCTCGACGTGGCGATGCAGGCGATCGGCCGGGACAGGCCGGCGATATCGAATCTCGTGCCCGGCCGCACCGCCGCCGAACACCGGATTTTCCTCGCGCTGCCCGAGGGCGACGGCCGGCAGCGCGCGGTGGTTCTGGCGATTACCCCCACCCAATTGATCCGCACGCTCCAGCAGCGAAACGAGGCGCTCGGCAGCATTCTCGTCGCCGTGACGGATGGCAACGGACGGATCGTCGCGCGCTCCCACGAACCCGAGCGCGTTATCGGCAAGCGGGCGCCCGACTGGGAGAAGCTGGAGGCGCTGGGCGTCAACAGCGGCTGGTTCGAGGCGAAAACGACCGAAGGGCAGCGCATCATCCTTGCCTTCGAGAAGCTTCAGAGCACGCCGGGCTGGACCCTGGTCGTCGGGGAGCCGCTCGATGTTTTCAATGCCCGCTGGCAGGATCCGCTTCTTGGCCTCACCCTCGGCGCGCTGTTCGCGGTCGGCCTTGCGACCGTCGCGGCCATCCTGATCGGCCGGTTGATCCTGCGCCCCGTGCGTGCGCTTGCGGCGCACAGCATGGCGATTGCGGAAGGGCAGCGGCCCGTCGGCCTCTCCGCGATCCCGTCCTCGTCCGTCCGGGAATTCGAGACCCTGCGCCTGAGCGTAGAGGCGGCGGAAAGAACGATGCGGGAGGAGGACCGGCTTATCCGCACCGTGGCGCAGGCCGGCGCGCTGATGCTGTGGCGCTGGACCGAAGGCGACGGCCTCATCTGGGTCGAAGGCTGGGAGAAGCTGACCGGCATGCCCGATGGCGAAGCCCTCCGGGGCGGCTGGCTGGACCGCGTGCATGCCGACGACCGCCGGCGCGTGCGCGATGTCGCGGGTGGGCAGGTGCAGAAACGGGCGCTGATCGATGTCGAGTTCCGGGTGTTCGTGGATGGCGGCCGCTGGCTGTGGGTGCGCGGCAGGGGCGGCCCGGTCTGCGACGACAGCGGCAAGGTGCTCCAGTGGGCGGGTGTTCTCGAGGATATCGACGCGAGGAAGCAGGGCGAGGCGCAGATCGCGCATATGGCACATCACGACGCCCTGACCGGCCTCGGCAACCGCATCCTGCTGCGCGCCCGTCTGGAGCAGGCGATCGAGGAGGCTGCCTCGGGGCAGGTCAGCGCCATCCTCAGCATGGACCTCGACCGATTCAAGCAGGTCAACGACACATTGGGCCATCCCGTCGGCGACGCGCTGCTGTGCGCCGTTGCCGAGCGGCTGCGCGCCACGATCCGGGAAGGCGATCTGGTTGCGCGTATCGGCGGCGATGAATTCGCCATCATCCAGACCGGCGCGGCGCAGCCGGAAGCCGCCGCGACGCTTGCGCACCGGCTGGTCGAGGTGATCGGCGCGCCCTACGAAATCGACGGCCACGCCATCGATATCGGCACCAGCATCGGCATCACCTTCATCGCCACGGCGGATATCGACGCGGACGAGTATCTGAGCCGGGCGGACAAGGCGCTCTATTACGCCAAGCAGGACGGCCGCGGCCGGGCCACTCTCTATGAAGAGGGGTACATGATGGACGAAATCAACCGCCTGCTCGCGAAGTTCGACAAGCTCAGGCTGCGCCACAGGGACGCCGCCTGAGCGGTTCGGGGTCGGCCCCCGCCGCCGGGGATTGCGCCGCTGCGCTATTCCGAGGAGGCGGCGGCGGTCGCGCCGAGGCTGCGGTGGGGCTGGATCTCGATGCTGAGCTGATCGCGCCCGCGCATCTTGGCGGCATAGAGCGCAAGGTCCGCCCGGCGGTAGACGTCGCTCGGATCGTCGCTGCGCGCAATCCAGGCGAGGCCGGCGGAAAAGGTGTAGCGGAAGCTCGCCTGCTCGGAAACCGGCCGGGAATGGCGCACGGCTACCAGCATGCGCTGCACGATGGTTTCCGCATCCGCCATGGTCGTGTTCGGCAGGATGAGCATGAACTCCTCGCCGCCGACGCGGCCGAGTGTGTCCGTCTTGCGCACATGGCGCTGAATGGTGATGGCGAAGTCCTTCAGCACGGCATCGCCGACGCCGTGGCCGAAGCGGTCGTTGATATATTTGAAATTGTCGATGTCGAGGACCGCAAGGCAACCGACATCCTCGTCGACTTCGCCCGAGGAGCCGACGAATTCGCCGAGCTTGCCCATCACGTAGCGGCGGCTGGGAAGCCCGGTCAGCTCGTCCGTCTGCGAGGCCTTGATCGCGAAGTCGCGATCCTGCCGGAGCGATCGCTCGTCCGCCCGGATGGAGCTTATGTCGCTGGCGACGCAGAGCATCCAGCCGTCCGGCTGCATCGTCTCGGTCATCCAGAGCCAGCGGCCGTCGTGCAAGTCGGTCTCGAAGGCGCGGTAGCCGCTCTTGCCGCGGCGCGCCTGCGTCGAGCGCAGCCAGACCTCGAAATCCGCCGCCGCAATGACCGTGCCCTGGCGTGCGTGGTAGTTGCGACGCATGAGTTCGGACCAGAGCAGGTCCTCCCCATCCGAGATGAACCAGGCGGCGCGAAAGGCCCGGTTGGCAAATCGCAGGCGATCTTCGGGGTCGAAGACCGCCACAAGGTTGCCGGCATGTTCCATCAGCCGGGCCAGTTGCAGCGTCATTTCGGTAGCAGCCAAGACGTCATGTCCTCAGGGTGATTCCTGCATGAAATCTAGGTGCGGTCGCTGAACAAAACGTTAGAGCGGTTTTCCCGGTTGGGCGGGTCGTGTCCGGGAATGGCACATGCATGCGCGCCCGGGAGACATCGCCTCAGCGTTCGAAGGGTTCCCCCAGCGAGGCGACGCCGTTGAGCTTCAGGAGGCGGCGGTCGGCGGAGATGATGCCGAGCACCAGGATCGTCACGAGATAGGGCAGGCTGGAAAGAAGCTGCGAGGGCAGGTTCAGGCCGGCGGCCTGCGCGGCAAGGCTCATCAGCGACACCGCGCCGAAAAGGCAGGCGCCGAGGAAGACGCGCCCGGTCATCCAGGTGCCGAAGACGACGAGCGCGATGGCGATCCAGCCCCGGCCGGCGATCATGCCGTCGGCCCACATCGGTGTGTAGACCGAGGCGGCATAGGCGCCGGCAAAGCCCGCCATCATGCCGCCGAAGGCGACGGCGGCGACGCGCACGGCGATCACCGGATAGCCGACCGCATGGGCGGCCTTCGGATTTTCCCCGACGGCGCGGATGACGAGGCCGGTGCGGGTGAAGGCGAAGGTGGCCCAGACGGCGAGCGTGGCCAGCAGCGACAGCCAGACGACGATATCCTGCACGAAGAGGCCGCCGACGACCGGCAGGTCGACAAGGCCCGGAATGGCGATCTTGCCGATGCCCTTGATCGTCAGGCTTTCGTAGCTCTTGCCGAAGAGGGCGGCGAGGCCCTGGCCGAGAATGCCGATGGCAAGGCCCGTCGCCACCTGATTGGCGCGGAAGCCGAGCGCGATGAAGGCGAAGACCAGCGCCAGCAGCGCGCCGCTGACGCCGGCCGCGATGAAGCCGAGGATATGGCCGCCGCCGTGATAGACGATGACGAAGGCGACGACCGCGCCGAGCGCCATCAGCCCCTCGACGCCGAGATTGAGCACGCCGGCGCGCTCCACCACCAGTTCGCCGAGCGCGGCGAGCAGGAAGGGCGTGGCGGCCGCCAGCATGCCGGCCAGGATGAATTCGACGGCGCTCATGGGGTGCTCCGCGCCGCGGCGTGCGGCCATTCGAGGCGATAGCGCACGAAGGCCACGGCCACCAGATAGGCGAGCAGCAGACTGCCCTGGAAGACGCGGACGGCGGCGATCGGCAGGTTGGCCGAGACCATGGCGTTGTCGCCGCCGATATAGATCGCCGCCATGACCAGCGAGGAGACGATGATGCCGATGGGATGCAGGCCGCCGAGATAGGCGACGATGATCGCCGCATAGCCGTAGCCGGTGGAGATGGAGCGCTGGAGCTGGCCGAGGGGGCCTGCGACTTCCGCCGCGCCGGCAAGGCCCGCCGCAAAGCCGCCGATCAACAGCGACAGCCAGATCGCGCGGCCCTCGCTGAAGCCGGCATAGCCGGCCGCGCGTGGGGCAAGCCCGCCCACCTGCAGCTTGTAGCCCATGAAGCTCTTCTGCATGAACACCCAGGCGGCGAGCGATAGGGCGAGCGCGATGAGCAGCGAGACATTGACCCGCGTGCCGGGGAAGAGCGTCGGCACGATGGCGTCGTACTGGAACATCACCGACTGCGGGAAGTTGAAGCCGGCGGGGTCCTTCCACGGGCCGAGCAGCAGGTAATAGAGAAGCTGCGCGGCGACCAGGCTCAGCATGAGCGAGACGAGGATTTCGTTGGCGTTGAGCCGGACGCGCCAGAAGGCGGTGATCGAGGCCCAGAGCGCGCCGCCGAGCGCGCCGAGCAGCAGCATGGACGGCCAGATCCAGCCGCCCGTCGCCTGCGGGAACCAGACGGGAATGGCGGAGGCGAAGATCGCGCCGAGAATGAACTGGCCTTCCGCGCCGATGTTGAACACCTTGGCGCGGAAGCCGATGGCGAGGCCCTGCGCGATCAGCAGCAGCGGCCCGGTCTTCAGCAGCACTTCCGAGAACGACGACCAGGACAGGAAGGGTTCCAGCAGCATGGCGTGGACGACGGCGACGGGGTCTCGGCCCATCAGCATGTAGAGGCCGAGATTGAGCACGATGGCGACGGCGAGCGCCAGCGGCGGCGCAAGCAGCGTCGCCTTCAGCGAGGCGCGCTGGCGGCGCACGAGGGTGGGCAGGAAGCGCGGGCTCATGCAATCGCCTTTTCCGGCCTTGCGCCGATCATGTAGCGGCCGATCTCTTCCACCTTCGTGTCGCGCTTCACCAGCGGCGGGCTGAGGCGTCCGTGATAGAGAACCTGGATGGTATCGGCGAGTTCGAACAATTCTTCCAGTTCCTCGGAAATGACGAGGATCGCCATGCCGGCATTGCGCAGCGCCACCAGCCGGCGGCGGATGGCCGAGGCCGCGCCGATATCGACGCCCCAGGTCGGCTGCGCGACGAAGAGCAGCTTCGGAGCCAGCATGATCTCGCGGCCGACGATGAATTTCTGCAGGTTGCCGCCGGAAAGCGAGCCGGCCTCGGCCTCGGGGCCGGGCGTGCGCACGTCGTAGTCGCGGATGCAGGCATTGGCGAAGGCCGTGGCCTGCGCCCGGTCCACGAGACCGCGCCTGACGAGCTTCAGCGGGTGGGCGGTGAGGAGGCCGTTCAGCACCAGCGACATTTCGGGCACCGCGCCACGGCCGAGCCGGTCCTCGGGCACGAAGGCGAAGCCGCGCTCCCGGCGGGCGGCCGGATCGAGCGCGCCGACATTCTCGCCCATCATGCGCACGCGGCCGGCCTCGGAACGCGCCAGCCGGGTCTCGCCGGAAATCAGCGCGGCAAGCTCGCTCTGGCCGTTGCCGGAAACGCCGGCGATGCCGAGGATTTCGCCCGCGCGCACCGTGAGGCTGATATCGGAAAGGGTCACGGCGAAGGGATCGTCCGGCGTGTGGCTGAGGCGGTCGATCTCGAGCTGCTTCGCCCCGCCGGCCATCGGCTCGGCAGGCATCGGCTCGGGCATGTCGCGGCCGATCATCATGCGGGCGAGGTCGTGGGCGTCGTGCTCGCGCGGGTCGATATTGCCGGTGACGCGGCCGGCGCGCAGGATCGTCGCCCGGTCGCAGATCGCCCGGATTTCCTCCAGCTTGTGCGAGATGAACAGGATGGACACCCCGCCGTCGCGCAGGCGCCGCAGGGTGTCGAACAGCTTGTCGACGAGCTGCGGCGGCAGCACCGAGGTCGGCTCGTCGAGGATCAGCAGCTTCGGATCGGTCATCAGGCAACGGATGATCTCCACCCGCTGCCGTTCGCCGACCGACAGCGCATGCACATGGGCGAGCGGATCGACCTCAAGCCCGAAATCCTGGCCGAGCGCACGAATGCGCTCGACGAGGTCGGCCTTGCGGCCCGGCATGACGAGCTGGATGTTCTCCACCACCGTCAGGGTCTCGAACAGCGAGAAATGCTGGAAGACCATGCCGATGCCGCGCCGCCGCGCCTCGGCGGGGGAGGCGAGGGCGAGCGTCTCGCCCTGCCAGAGGACGTTGCCTTCGTCCGGTTGCTCGACGCCGTAGATGAGCTTCATCAGCGTCGACTTGCCCGCCCCGTTCTCTCCGAGGATCGCATGGATCGACCGGTCGGCCACGTCCAGGTCGATCTCCTGGTTGGCCTTGATCGGTCCGTAGCTCTTCGAGATGCCGCGAAGCGACAGGAGGGGCTGCGACATGGGGCTTACTTCGGCAGCGGCGTGGTGACGCCCTTGACGTGCCAGTCCATGGCGACGATCTCGGCGTCGGTCATGACGACGCCGGCCGCCACGCCCTCGCTGCCGTCCGCCTTGGTGAGCGGGCCGGTGAAGGGCGAGAAGCTGCCATCGGCGATCTTCGCCTCGGTCTCCTTGATCTTCGCCATCATGTCGGCCGGCACGGCCGGGTTCCAGTCGACGACCTGCACGACCTTGTCGGCAACGCCGAGGAATGCGTTCGCGCCCTTGAAGGTGCCGGCGAGATGCGCGTCGACCGAGGCCTTGAAGAAGGGCGACCAGTCGGTGGCCACGCAGCCGAGATAGGTCTTCTCGGCATATTGCTTCATCGAGGAATTGAGGTTGAAGGAGAAGACGCCGGCCTCCTCGCAGGCGGCCACGACCGAGGGCGTGTCCTGCGCGTTGGAGAAGATGACGTCGCAGCCCTGCGCGATCAGGGCCTTGGCGGCTTCCTGCTCCTTGGCCGGGTCGAACCAGGAGTTCACCCAGACGACGGAGACCTCGATATTCGGGTTCACGGCCTGCGCGCCGAGCGCGAAGGCGTTGATCGAGGTGATCAGTTCGGGAATGGCGAAGGCCGAGACGGAGCCGAGCTTGCCGGTCTTGGAAAGGGCGGCGGAAGCCATGCCGAGCAGGTAGGTGCCCTGGAAATACTTCGCGGCGAAGGGCGAGAAGTTCGGCGCGACCTGATAGCCGGAAGCGTGCAGCACGGTGACGCTCGGGTCGCGGCGGGCGATTTGCAGCGCGCCGTTCTGGTAGCCGAAGGAGCCGGCGATCAGGAACTTGTTCCCGTCGGCGACGGCCTTGGTCATGATGCGGTCGGCGTCGGGGCCTTCCATGATGTTTTCCAGCACGGTGACCTTCACCTTGTCGCCGTAGGCGGCTTTCACCGGCTCCAGGCTTGCGGACAGGGCATGGCCCCAGCCCACATCGCCGATGGGCGAGGGCACGACGAGCGTGATGCCGAGCGGCTCGTCGGCGGCGAAGGCGAGGCGGCTGCCGAGCGCGCCGGCAAGGCCGGTGGCCGCGGCCGCCTTCATCAGGGTTCTGCGGGTCAGGTTGGTCATGATCGTTCCCTCTGCTGGTTCTTTCAGAATTGTACGGTGGCGAGCGCGGCTTCCGCGTCGGCGGCAAGCTTTGCCTCGTCGAGGCCCGGAAACGCGCCGTCCTGCCAGACGATGCGGCCGTTGATCATCGTCATGTCCGTCGCCATGCCGATGCCGACGCGCGGCAGAAGGCTCAGCGGATCGTGCCGGGTGCCGACATAATCGGTCCGCCGCGTATCGATGGCGAAGAGGTCGGCGGCCATGCCGGGCGCGAGACGGCCGATATCGGCCCGGCCGAGCAGGCTCGCGCCGCCCGTCGTGCCGTAGCCCAGGAAATCGGCCGGGGCCGGCACGGGATGCTTGCGCGTCGAGGCGACGAGGCATTGCAGCATATAGGCCGAGTGCAGGCAGTGCATCAGGTTGGAATTGTCGTTGGAGGCCGCGCCGTCGCAGCCGATGCCGACGCGCAGGCCGAAAGCGGCCATGGCGGGAATGTCCGTCACCTCGGCCCCGACGAGATAGACCGGCTCGGGGCAATGGGAAACGCCCGTGCCGCTCGCCGCCATGGTCCTCAGCTCGTCATGGGTCAGTTCCCAGCAATGGGCGTAGAAGGCGTCCGGGCCGGCAAAACCCAGCTCCTCCAGATAGTCCACCGTGCGCTTGCCGTGGCGCGCTGCGATGACCGGGCTTTCACCCTCGCCGACATGGGTGTGCAGGAAAACGCCGCGATCGCGCGCCAGCGCCACGGATTCCACGAAGGTCTCACGGTAGCAGTTGACCGGTTGGCAGGGCGCGACGACGACCTGGCGCATGCTGAAGGGGCCGGCGTCGTGATAGGCGTCGATCAGTCGGGCGCAGTCGGCGATGAACTCGTCCGTCGTCTCCAGCATGGCGTCGGGAATGGTCGAGCCTTCCGATTTCGGCAGCGTGTTGCCGCCCCGGCCGGCATGGAAGCGCATGCCGAGCAGGTCGGCCGCCTCGAACTGCCGGTCGACCAGCCGCTTTCCGGCATGGCGCGGGAAATTGTACTGGTGGTCGAAGGCCGTGGTGCAGCCGTGCTTGATCAGCTCGGCCATGGCGGTGACGGAGGAATGGTAGAAGCAGTCCTCGGTAAGCTGCGAGAAGATCGGGTAGATGCGGTCCAGCCACTCGATGACCGAGAGCTTCGTCCAGTCGAGATCGGCCCGGTTGCGCACGAAGCACTGGAAGAAGTGATGGTGCGTGTTGACGAGGCCGGGATAGACGAACCAGCCGTCGGCGTCCTGAACCGTGGTGCCGGCGGGAAGCGGGGCGGCGGAAAGGTTTTCGCCGATGGCCCTGATCGCCGGGCCGTCGGTCAGCAGGTCTACATTGCGGCGCACCGTGGGGCCGTTGCCCTCGTCGACGATCACGGCGGCGCAGTTCTTCAGGAGATGGCCGGCCATTCAGCCCTCGCTCGCTTCGTGCTGCGGCTCCGGCTTCAGGTCGTGCAGCCGGTGGATACCGGGCATCTCGATGAAGCCGGGCAGGGAGCGCAGCCGGCGGGACCACAGGCGGATCGCCGGATAGGGATCGAGCGGCACGCCGCCGTCCGGCGCGAGCGCCACATAGGGGAAGCAGGCGATGTCGGCCACGGTCGGCCGGTCGGCGGCAAGGAAACGTTGGCCGCGCTCGGCCTGCTCGATAAGGCCGAGTTCCAGTTCGCGAAGGGCGGCGATGCCCTGCGCCTGGAGCGCGCCGATATCGCCGGGCCGCAGCAGCATCTCGTGCAGCCGCGCGCCGCCGAGGCTGGCGGTGAGGCGGCCGGAGAAGGACAGCCATTGCTGCACGCGGGCAGCCTCGCGCGGGGCGTCGCCGGCAAGCCAGCCCGGCGCGGCTTCCGCCGCCAGATGCACGAGCATGGCCGAGGATTCGGTGAGCAGCAGGTCGCCGTCCTCAAGGATGGGGATGGAACCGGCCGGGTTGAGCGCCAGCAGTTCCGGGCCGCGATGCTCCAGACCGGGATGAAAATCGACGGCGCGCAATTCGAGCGTGACGCCGGTCAGCGCCGCCATCAGCCGCACCTTGTAGCAGCTCGGCGAGAGAATGTAGTCGTAGAGCTTCATCATTGCGCCACCAGTTGCGCGCCGTAGGTATAGTTGTGGCGTTTCAGCCAGCGCCGGTAGGCGACGGAGGTCAGGTCCGCGCGGGTCGGCATTTCCATGCCGGGATCGAGCGGCAGCAGCCGCGGCACCTGGTTTTCAAGGATCGAGCGGTCCTGCAGGAAGATCGTCTGCTGGAAGTGGATGAGGTCGGTCATCGGCGTGTCGTCGTCGAAGAGCGCCATCCACGGCCAGACGTCGCAAAGGTCCTCGGCAAGCGGCTGCACGAAGAGCGTGATGACGTCCCATTCGCTCGGCCGGGGCGGGCAGGTCTTGTAGAGGATCGTGGCGGTGGGGGCGGCCACGCGGTACATGTATTGCGTGGTGATGCCGCCGCTGGCCGACTTGGCCGCCTGCGGCTGGTAGAATTCCACCTGCGTCGCCCAGACCTCGTCCACGTCCTCGCGGATTTCCACCTTGTAGGCCTGCACTTCCGTATGCGGCTCGGCGCCGAGGATATCGGTATGCACGAAGGGGAAATGGGCGATGTCGAGAAAATTCTCGACGGCGCGCAGCGGCGAGCAGCGCACGCGCACCACGCCGACATCGACGAAGCGCCGGCCCGGCTGGTCGGCCTCGGGAATGGCGAAAAGCTCCTTCTTCGGTTCGCCCAGCGACGTCCAGACATGGCCGTAGCGCACGCGCACCGGCAGGGTGCGCCCGGTGCTGTCGGTCACCCTGGCACCGCCATTGCCGTCGGCGGCGACCGCGATCGGCTCGCCCATCAATTGCGTGCTGCGGCCTTCCGGCCCGAGCTGGCCGAAGATGCCGACCGGATACCATTCATCGAGCATGGCGCCTATCGTCATGACGCGGCTCCCTTCTTCTGGAGATCCTCGGCCTTGCGGCGCAGCCCCTCGGCGGCGCGCGCGGCGGCGATGCGCGTGGCAGGCCCGGCATCGGCCGCGACCAGCACATGGATGAGCGTTTCGCCCGGCTTCGTGGATGACAGCAGGAGGCTTGCGGTTTGCGTTTCCACGAGGCCATCGGCATTCGCTTGCGCACCGGCGGCGGCCTCGAGCGCGGCGATATCCGCAAAGGCGGTGAGCGAGCGCAGCGGCACGCGGCCGGCAAGGGCCGGAGGCTGCCCGGCCGGCGCGCCGACGGCGACCCAGACCACGCCGTCCGCCTCCGTGACCGGATGGGTGACGGTGCGGATCGCCTCGGGCGGCGTCAGCCCGGGATGGGCGGGAATGCGCAGACAGTTGCCGGCCGGGCCGTAGCTCCAGCCGTGATAGATGCAGGACAGCGCCTCGCCGCGCACGAAGCCGTGCGACAGGCTCATGCCGCGATGCGGACATCGGTCGGCAGAGGCCGAGACACGGCCGGACTGGCTGCGCCAGAGGGCCAGGGGACCTGTCGGGATATGGGCTGGAATGACGGTTGCCGCCAGCAAATCCGAGGAGAGGGCGACCGGCACCCAGGAGCCTGCCGTATCGGAGTGCATCGTTATATTTTCCAAATTACATCAATTACTTGACCAGTGGTTGCATTGCGTGTTTCCACACGCTCGCACGGCCGCTCCCTGCACGTTTGCACACCCGTTTCGCCTTGGCAAGAATGATTGAACGGCAGCCGGGCGGGCGGGGCGCTTCTATTCACAGCCGTTGTCGATGGGCCTGCGGCTTATCGTTTCGACCCATACCTCTATGGGGCCGAGCGAACAGCCGACTTCCATCATGTCGATGAGTTCGGGCGGGCCGGCCACGTCCAGCTCGATCCGGTCGGGGCCGGTATGGGATATGGTCTCGAAAAGCCCGAGCCTGGCGGCATGACGCCGGATCCACGGCACGAAGGTCTCCGAGTCGAGTTCGCCGAGGATCGTCATCCGCTCCCGCAGCCGGCTCTGGTTTTGCTCTGTCATGAAAAGTCCCGGATCGTTGCCATGCCCCATCATAGTGCCTTGGCGGGTTTGCGGAAGGGGCGATCGCTTCGTTTGCCGAAGACCGGGCCGCCGCCTTGCGCAAGCGTGGGGAAAATGCACCTCTGGCGTCGCGCCGGAAATAATCCCTGTCTGTTGACCGTCTGTATGGAGACAGGTCCGTCTCCGCCGCGCCGTTATTCGATCCATTCAAGAAGCCGCATTCATGCCCTCGTCTTTCCGCTCCATCCCTATCCTTTTCGCTTTCCTCCTCGCGCTCGCAACCTCGACGGCCTTCGCGCAGGCTCCCACCGAGGAGGCGGTCCGCCGTTCCGATGCCATTGCGGCCGAGATGCTGGCGCTTGCCGACAAGGGGGACGCACAGGGCGCGCTGCGTGTGGCGGAGGCGGCGAGCGCGCGCTTCAGGAAGGAAGGCGAGGCCTGGCTTTCCGCGAGCTATGCCGTCTCTGCCGTCGGCTATGCGTTGCGCATGGGCGATGCCGCCTATGTGGACAAGACCTATTTTCCCCGCATGCGGTCGCTTCTGGCGATCCTCGACCCGGTGGAGGAGACGCGGGCCAACCTGCTGGTCGAGACGCTGATGGATGCCAAGGGCCGCCTGAAGCAGAGCCGCAGGCAGGACGAGCTGGCGGCGTTCTATGAAAAGCGTATCCGCAAGGCGCATGGCGCGGGAAGCGAGCCGGATATCGAGGCGCGGGTGCGCACCGCTTACAGCGTGCTTGAAAGCGGCCGCCTGGACGATGGCCGCAAGCGGCTGCGCGCGGCGCTCGCCGCCTCGGCGAAGACCGGGCTTCATGCCGTGACGCTGCGGCACTATGCGGACGCGGCCCGCAGTTTCCACAAGAGCGGCCTCAACGAGGATGCGGCGGCGCTGTTCAAGGAGGCGGAGACGACGCCGGCGGCCAGCGCGGATGTCAAGGAACTGGCCGATTTCTATCTCGCCTATGCCGAGTTCCGCACGGCGGTGCCGGATGCGCAGCAGCATTTCGTACCGCTCTATACCATGGCGACCAATCTCTATGCCCGCTTCTACGGCCATGAATCCGAACAGCTCATCCATGCGAACGACAAGCTTGCGACGGCGCTGTCCGAGGTCGGGCAATATGGCACGGCCATCGACCTCGAACGGCGCAATTACGAGATCGCGCAGTCCTCGCTCGGCGGGGACAACACGATCACCTGGCGCATCGCCAACAATCTGGCGGACATGCTGCGCGGCCTCGGCTCGCCCTCGCGCGCCCTGCAATACGATCTGGAGGTTCTGGAAAACCGGACCCGCCACTACGGCCAGAACCACTTCAACACGCTGGTCAGCGCCAACAACACGGCGCAGAACTATCTCGACCTCGGCGACTATGCGAATGCGCGCCGCTACTTCGCGCTTTGCCTCGATATTTCAAAGGCTCTCGGCGATCCGGTGACGATTGCCGGCATGGAGGCCTGGGTCGACTATACCGATCTCGCCTCCGGCGCCCGGCCGCTCGACGCGCCCGCCGTCCAGCGCATGAATGCCCTCATCACGGATTCGAACTATCCGGCCATCCTCAGCATGAAGGCGGCCTATCTGCTGGCGGACCATTTCGCGCGGGAAGGCGATGCGGCGCGCCGGCTCAAGCATCTGCAGCAGGCCTATAGCATCGCCGCGGGGGAAATGAGCACCGGCCATCCGCTCTCGTTCGCGGGCCGCATCGCCATCGCGAACGCCAGGGCGGAAACCGATCCGAAGCTTGCAGCGGAGGCGTTTTCCGGCATCGACCGCGATATGCTCTCCTGGGTCTACCTGCAGGTCTCGGTCGCCGGTGGCCGGGAAGTGGGCGAGGCCGTGCGCGCCATGGCCGACGACATGCTCTACGACTATGCGCGACTTGCCGAGCGCTATCCCGAGGCCGTTCCCGCCTTTGCCGACGCAGCCCGGCGCTGGCCTTCGCTGGCGACCGCCGACGCCGACAACGTGCTGAAGCTTTCCCGCATGATCGACCCGAAGGATACGCAGACCGCCGGCCTGCTCGACCGCATCGACCGCCTGTCGCGCATTACCCGCGAAACCTTCGCGGCGGATGTCGAGCAGGATCTGGCCTATAGCTACCTCACCGAGACGAAGCGCCTGGAAGGCGAACTCAACGAGCGCCTCGTCTCGCGGTACGATCTCGACCGGGACAAGGTGCTGGCCACCGTGCTGCCGACGCCGCGCGATCTGCTCGGCGAGGATCAGGCGCTCGTCCAGTATTTCACCACCCGCAAGTGGCGCGCCGACCGGGATGCGGCCGACCCCATCGCCGACATGCGGCTCTATGCCATCGTCTGGCGTAGGGGGGTGGCCCCGGTCCTGCGCGCGCTCGGCGATCCGCGCGATCTTCTGGCGAGCGATGCGCAGCTCGTCGCCGCGCTCCAGACGCGCGAGCGGAGCGGCGGGAACCGTGGCTTGCTGATCGATGTCGGCGAGCGGGCCTTCGCCCGGCTGCATGCCCGGCTCGTTGCGCCGGTGGAGAATGCGCTCGCGGGCGCTGAGACGCTTTTCATCGTGCCGGACGGGCGGCTTTACGCCTTGCCCTTCTCCCTGCTGGAAGACACGCAAGGCAGGCTGCTGGAGGAGCGCTTCACCCTGCGGCTCCTGACGGAACCGGAGGCGCTCTACCGGGCGGTGAAGGGCGGCGCACTGCCGGCGCAGGGCCGTGTGGTCCTTGCCGGCGGCATCGACTATGCGAAGGATGGCGAGGAGGGCGCGACGCCCCTGCCGGGCACGTTGCGCGAGGTCGAGGCGATAAACAAGGTGCTGGCCGGCCCGGGCGTCAAGGTGGAGACCCTGACGGGGGGAGCGGCAAGCGAGCCGGCGCTGCGCGCGCGCATGGCCGGGGCGGCGGTGGCGCATCTTGCCACGCACGGCGCCTATGGCAGCCCGAAGAACGGCGGCGCGAGCAATGTCGATACGCTGTGGCAGAGCGAGGTGATCCTGGCCCATTCCGGTGAGACGCGCGCCATGCGCCGGAACGAGACCGACGGCCGGCTCTATGCTTTCGAGCTGATGGGCTGGGACCTCTCCGGTCTCGACCTCCTCGTGCTGTCCGCCTGCGAGACGGGGCGTGGCGACGAGGCCTTCGTCGGCGGCGTGCGGGGCCTGCCGACCGCGGCGAGCCTTGCCGGCGCGAAACGCGCGCTGCTCACCCTCTGGCCCGTTGCCGACGATGGCACTGCCGATTTCATGGTGCGGTTCTACGAGCACCTGAAGCAGGGGCGGACCTATGCGGCCGCGCTCAGCACCACACGGCGGGACGCCATCGAGGGAAAAATCCCGACGGCGCGCGACCCGCTCGTCTGGGCCGCCTTCGTGCTTTTCGAGAATTGAGGCGTGGTCGCGGACGCCATGCGGCGTCCGCGATGCCAGTCTTATGCGGCGCTCAGCTTCTTCTCGCAGCGCAGCAGCATGCCGTAGAGGTCACGCGGCTCGTCCGGGTCGGCGAGCAGGTCGAGTTCGGCGAACATGCCATGTTCGGAAATCTTGTCGCGCACGTAGCGGAGCGCGGAAAAATCCTCGATGGCGAAGCCGACGCTGTCGAACAGCGTGATCTGGTCCGCGCTCCGGCGGCCCTCGACCTCGCCGGTCATGACCTGCCACAGCTCGATGACCGGATGGCCGGCCGCAAGCTGCTGGATCTCGCCTTCGATGCGCGTCTGCGGCGGATATTCGACGAAGATGTCCGAGCGCAGCAGGATATCCTTGCTGAGTTCGGTCTTGCCGGGGCAGTCGCCGCCGACCGCGTTGATATGCACGCCCGGACCGACATGGTTGTCCGAAAGGATCGTCGCGTACTGCTTGTCGGCGGTGACGGTGGTGACGATATCGGCGCCCTCGACGGCCTCCTCGACCGAGGAGCATTCGACGATGGTGAAGCCGAGGCCGGCGAGGTTGCGGGCGCACTTCTTCGTCGCCGAGGCGTCGATGTCGTAGAGGCGCAGCGTGTCGACGCCGAGCAGCGACTTGAAGGCGCGGGCCTGGAATTCGCTCTGCGCGCCGTTGCCGATGATGGCCATGGTGCGGGCGTTCGGGCGGGCGAGATACTTGGCCGCGACGGCCGAAGTCGCCGCGGTGCGCAGCGCGGTCAGGATCGTCATTTCGGTCAGCAGCATCGGATAGCCGTTGCCGACGTCGGAAAGGACGCCGAAGGCCGTCACGGTCTGGCGGCCGTCACGCGTGTTCTTCGGGTGGCCGTTGACATATTTGAAGCCGTAGAGCGTGCCGTCGCTGGTCGGCATCAGTTCGATGACGCCTTCCTGCGAATGGGAGGCGACGCGCGGGGTCTTGTCGAAGACCGGCCAGCGGCGGAAATCCTCCTCGATGACGGCGGCCAGTTCCGTCAGGAACCTGTCGATGCCGACCTTCAGGACCAGCTTCATCATGTCGTCGACGCTGACGAACGGAACGACGTTCAGTTTCGGTTCGGTGGTCATGTTTCCTCCAGTAAGAACGGCAGAATTCAGCCTGCGACGGTCGGGCGATCCATCACCCGCTTGCCCATCAGGCTGGCAACGAGATCGACAAGCAGCTTGGCGGTCTTGCCGCGCTCGTCGAGGAAGGGGTTCAGCTCGACGATGTCGAGGCTCGAGACGAAGCCGCTGTCATGCAGCATTTCCATGATCAGGTGCGCCTCGCGGAACGTCGCCCCGCCCGGCACGGTGGTGCCGACGGCCGGTGCGATATCCGGCTCCAGGAAGTCGACGTCGAAGCTGACATGCAGGAGGCCGTTTGCGGCCCGGACCTTCTCGATGAAGGTGCGCACGAGGACGGCGACGCCGTGTTCGTCGATCACGCGCATGTCATGCACCGTGATGCCGGTCTTGCGGATGGCGGCCTGCTCGGCGGTGTCGACGCTGCGGATGCCGATCATGCAGACGTTTTCCGTGGGAACGGCATGGGCGAGTTCCGGGAAGTAGCCGGCAAAGCCCGGCTGGCCCGTGTAATAGGCGACCGGCGTGCCGTGCAGGTTGCCGCTGGCGGTCGTGTCCAGGCTGTGGAAGTCGGTATGGGCGTCGAGCCAGAGCACGAAGAGCGGACGGCCGAATTCGGCGGCGCGGCGCGCCAAGCCCGGAACGGTGCCGGCGGAGATTGCGTGGTCGCCGCCAAGGAAGATCGGCATGCCGTTCTTGCTGTTGTCATAGGCCGCCGCCGACAGCGCCTCGACCCAGGCGACCGTCTCGCCGAGATGATGCACGGCCTTGTTCGGGTGCGGCATCGCATCGAAGGCGCGGGGGCTGAGATTGCCGATATCCTTGACCGTGTGGCCCAGTTCCTCCAGCGCCGTGCGAAGGCCGGCGATGCGAAGGGCGCTCGGCCCCATCTCGCAACCGAGTTGTCCTGCCCCGATTTGCAGGGGGGCGCCGATCAGCGTGCAATCCATGGTGTGCTCCCGTGTCGTTTCCCCCACTCTAGAGACG
Organism: Shinella zoogloeoides; assembly: GCF_020883495.1. Classification (NCBI taxonomy): domain Bacteria; kingdom Pseudomonadati; phylum Pseudomonadota; class Alphaproteobacteria; order Hyphomicrobiales; family Rhizobiaceae; genus Shinella; species Shinella zoogloeoides. The sequence continues at coordinate 254,065 of NZ_CP086611.1, forward strand.
CCGTATGGCAGATTGAATATTGAATTTTGGCATCTCGGAATGCCATATTGACCAAAATGGAAAGCCTGGAGACCAATCTGGCATGGACGACCTCGACCGCAAGATCGTGACCCTGTTGCGCGGCAACGGTCGCCGGAGCGTTTCGGACCTCGCGCTTGAAACCGGCGCCTCGCGGGCCACCGTGCGTGGGCGCATCGAACGCATGGAGCAGGACGGCACCATTCTCGGCTATACGGTGATGCTGCGCGCCGACGCGCTGGAGGATGTCGTGCGCGGCGTCATGATGATCGAGATCGAAGGCCATGTGACGGACCGGGTGATCCGCACGCTCGGCGGTTTTCCCGAGATCGCGCAGATCCACACGACGAACGGCCGGTGGGACCTTTTGGTTGAATTGAGCGCCGCGAGCCTCGCGGAATTCGACGCCGTTCTGCGCAAGATCCGCCTCGTGCCCGGCATTACCGGAAGCGAGACCAGCCTGCTCCTGTCGACGCCCCGTTCCACGAAGGCCAAGTTATAGTTTTGCGCCATATCTGTCGCAATTCAGAAAACCGTTATAATATAGTGATTTCAATTGGTTGAAATCGCTTTTCTTGAATGCCTTCGTATCGATTCAATTGTGCCCTAGCGAACTCAAGAAAAGAGCCGGGCGCAGAAAGTAACTATTCCTTAATATTTTGATTTACGAAATTATAGAGACGGATTACCCTTCGCGTTGCCGATCAAGGACGACTGTGGGGAGTTCATATGAGTAAAGTCTCAATCGGTTTTTTCGACGATCATCCGATCCTGCTAGAAGGATTGGTGAATATCTTCTCAAGGTTCAATGACTTCGCCATCGTCGAGAGAGGTGCATCTGCTGCCGATGCGGTAAGGGCCGCCATGACCCGGCAACTGGATGTGATCGTTCTCGACCTCGCCATGCCCGGTGACGTCTTCGACGCCATCGCGACCATCTGTCTTGAAAGACCTGATACGAAGACGATCGCCTTCACGGCCTCCGTCGGGGTGGATACTGCGGTTCGGGCGCTCGATGCCGGCGCCAGCGGTTATGTCATCAAGGGCAGCACCGCCGAGGAACTTTACAGCGCCATCCACGCCGTCTTGCGCGGGGAGACCTTCATCACGCAGAGCTTCGCCACAAAGGTGATCAGCGCCCTGCGCGATGCGACCCTGCGCCGGGCCGCGGCCCAGGCGATCCGCCTCAGTATCCGGGAAGAACAGATCGTGCGCCTTCTCCTGCGCGGCAAGACCAACAAGGAGATCGCGACGCGCCTGCAGATCAGCGAAAAGACAGTCAAGCATTACATGAGCATTCTGATGCAGAAGCTAAGCGCCCGGAACCGGATCGAGGTTGTCCTGGCGGCCCAGCGGCTGAACCCGGACTTCGGTATTTCGCCCGAAATGCGCCGGAACTGACTCCATCATACGCGGATCGACCGGCAGCGTGGCGGTTACCACCGTTCCGCTGCCGGGCACCGTGGCGACCGAAAGGCTGCCGCCGAGGGCGCGCAGCCTGCGTCGCAGTCCCGTCACGCCGAGGCCGGGGGCCTGCCGCGGAGGCGCGTGTTCGCGCGGCACGCCGCGTGCCGGGCCGTTGCTGATGACGATGGAGATGCCCTCGTCGCTCCAGTCGGCCGAGACCTGCCGCTCCGCGCCGCCCGCATGCTGAAAGGCGTTGTTGAGGCTTTCCTGGATGACGCGGAAGATGCAGATCTTGTAGGCGGAGGGAAGCTGGGCGGGCAGGGGGCCGATGTCGAGCGTCGCGCCCGTGCCGGTCAGCGTCTCGTGCCGGTCGACGGCAAGGCGCACCACCTCGTCCACGGCAAGGTCTTCAAGTTCCGGCAGGACGAGGCCGGTGGCCATGTCGCGCAGGTCATGCACCACCCCGCTCGCCAGCCTGACCGAGTCCGCGCAATCCTCCACGATGCGCCGCTTATCTGTGCCCACGGTGCTCAGCTTCAACACCAGCAGCGCGAGCGACTGGATCGGCCCGTCATGCAGGGTCGAGCCGATATCGGTCAGAAGATCCTCGTTCGCCTTGATCGCCTGCAGCTTGGCGAGGTCGGACTGGCCCCGGAGCTTCTCGTTCTGGCGGGCGAGCGCGCTTGCCTTGGCCGCGCGCCGCTTCAGCCGGTCCCGCTGCTCGACGATGATGCGGTTGCTGCGCCGCGCGAGCAGAAACAGCATGCCCATCATCATCACCGAGACGGAAGCGGTCGTCGACCAGATGGTCGTGTTGGCTGAGGATATCTGATCGAGCAGCGGCTGGGCGTTCTTGTAGAATTCGCCGACGGCGATGACCGCGCCGGTCTCCAGGCTGTGCAGGGGGGCGTAGACCTCGAACAGGGGCATGCCTCTTGCGCCGAAATGCCGGCCCACATCGTCCGACACGTGCTCGACATGGCCGATCACGTCCCCGCGAAAGGCGATCTCGGCGCCGGAGAGGTCCGCCTTGGTGCCGATGCTGGCCTTGTCCGTGCTGTAGAGGATCGTTCCGTCGCGCCGCCAGATGCGGGCCATCTCGACGTCGTTGTCCACGGTGGCGATATGCATCAGCCTGTCGAGCTGGGCGATGGTGTCGGCGGGCAGCAGCGTGTCGTCCGAAATATCCTGCACGAGCGGGGCCACGAAGGCGGTCATGTAGAAGGCGTCGGTCTGCGCCGTGGAGCTGATGCTCACCGCCTTCACATGGGAACTGACGAAGAGCGCCAGAATGGTCATCATCCCGAGCACGATCGTCCCGGAAATCAACAGGAAACGCGCATAGACGCTGACGCGGAGGGTTTCTCCGAGACGCTTCTGCCAGGACTGCATATCAGACCAAAGTCGCATATCAGATGGGCCTAAAGTATCCGGTGATGACATCGCCGAAGGTCCAGTCCGTGCTTGGACCTTCTCCCCTGCCGGCCAGTCCTCGATGGGATCAAGCTGCAAACATCGAACTGGAAGGGGATCTGCCGGGGCAAGCCACGCCGCTACCGCGACGCGTATTTCGGGCGATTCTACACCAGTCTTCAGGAATTTACACCGTCCTCTTGCGGACGGTGCGCGTCGTTTCAACCGGCCGTTTGCGCCTGATGCGCCCGCGGCCCGTTTGCAGGCCGAGGGGGCAGGGAGCGTATCATGGCCATTCATCTCAACCAGCACGATCTCGCTTTCATCCTGAAGCAGATCCAGATCGCCGAAGCCCACTCCAACGGTACGCCGCTCACCGAGATCCGGCTGGATGCCCAGGGCGTCCCCATCACGGACCGCGCCTGGTACACCGATGAGGATCTCTTCGACGCGACGGCCCCGCGCGCCGTTCCCGATGCCAAGACGCCCTTCGGCCTGCGGACGGTCGACGGCAGCTACAACAACCTCCTGGAAGGGCGTGAACTGTGGGGAGCGGCCGACCAGCCGATGCCGCGCTACCTCGACCCGAACTACATCGATGGCGGCGCGGAAACGCCGTTCTCTTTCGGCCCCGGCCCGCTTGGCCCGGTCACGAACACCGATTACGGCGTCGATGGTGTGGCCACTTTCCCCGGTAGCGGCCTGAATGGCGGCCATACCGGCAATGTCGTGGATAGCGACCCGCGCGTCATCTCCAACCTCGTTGCGGACATGAGTGCGAACAATCCGGCAGCCCTCTATGCGGCGCTCGTCTTCGCGGAATCCGCCGATCCCTATGCGGACCTGGCGGAACTGATGGCCGCACGCGTCACGCAGGCGCAGGCCGCCGCCATGGTCGTAGCCGCCCAGACAGCCTTCGATGCCGCGATGACGGCGCTGAACGGTGCGACGGCCGCCTATGCGGCCAACGCGGACCCGGCTGCGATAGCCGGCCTCATCGACGCCATACAGGATGCGGCCACGGATCTGGCCGAGAGCGGTCTTGCACTCGACCACGCCAATGCTCTGGCCGCGGACCCGAATGCGGGCTTCCTCGCGCTCGCCGAGGACAAGGGGCTGGTCATCCAGAACGGCTCGCTCGTCATCCCGAACGTTGCGCCCGACGAAGGCATCTCCGCGCCGTTCAACGCCTGGATGACCTTCTTCGGCCAGTTCTTCGACCATGGCCTCGACCTCATCAGCAAGGGCGGCAACGGCTCGATCTTCATTCCGCTGAAAGCCGACGATCCGCTGATCGCCGGGGCAGACGGGGTCTTCAACACTGCCGACGACCTGCCCGCCTCCATGCGCTTCATGGTGCTGACGCGCTCGGAGACCGTTCTCGACGAGAACGGCGTGCCGACCCAGCGCAACACGACAACGCCCTTCGTCGACCAGAACCAGACCTATACCTCGCATGCCTCCCATCAGGTCTTCCTGCGCGAATATGTCATGGGGCCGAACGGACCCGTCGCCACGGGGCGGCTGCTGGGCGGACAGGACGGCGGGCTTGCCACATGGGCCGACGTGAAGGAGCAGGCAAGAACCCTTCTGGGCATCGAACTGACCGACGGCGATGTGCTCAACATCCCGCTCATCCACACGGACGCCTATGGCGAATTCATCCGCGGCGCCAATGGCCTGCCGCAGATCGTCACCGGAATCAACCCGGACGGCACGCCGTCCGGTCTGGCAGCAGCCAGCCTGGCGACCCCGGTCAACACGTTCGCGGCCGGGGCCCTGCGCATCGGCCACGCCTTCCTCGACGACATCGCGCATACCGCCAATCCGTTCAACAGCCAGACGGGCACGTTGAAGACGGCCGATGCGGACAATGTCGTGAACGACCTCAATGCCGACGGCCAGATCACGGGAACTGAAACCCCGCTGCCCGCCGGCCAGTACGACGACGAGCTGCTCGGCCGCCACTTCATCACCGGCGACGGGCGCGGCAACGAGAATTTCGGCCTCACCGCCGTCCACCACATCTTCCACTCCGAGCATAATCGCCAGACGGTGATCCAGAAGCTGACCATTCTGGAAGAGGGTGACCTTGCCTTCGTCAATGAATGGCTGGCGGTCGATATCGACGCGGCCACGCTGGCGTCGATCAAGGCCAGCCTGCAAGGCCCGATCGACAAGAACGCCTATATCGAGAACAGTGCTCTGGTCTGGGATGGCGAGCGCATCTTCCAGGCCGCGCGCTTTGCGACGGAGATGCAGTACCAGCATCTCGTCTTCGAGGAGTTCGCCCGCAAGATCCAGCCGGCCATCGATCCCTTCGTGTTCAATTCGGTGACCGACATCAATCCGGCGATCTTCGCCGAATTCGCCAATGTCGTGTACCGCTTCGGCCATTCCATGCTCACGGACAGCCTGCCGCGGGCGTTCTTCTCCGCCGATGCTGCGACGAACCATCTCGACGTCGTCGACGAGGGCCTGATCAAGGCCTTCCTCGACCCGGTGGACTTCGACCGCGACGGCGGCGTCTCGCATGAGGAGGCTGCCGGGGCCATCGTGCGCGGGATGACCAACGTGCGCGGCAACGCCATCGACGAGTTCGTCGTCGATGCCCTGCGCAACAACCTGCTCGGCCTGCCGCTCGACCTTGCCGCGATGAACATCGCCCGCGGCCGGGACACCGGCATGCCTTCGCTCAACCAGGCCCGCGAGCAGCTTTTCGCCGCGACCGGCCACAGCTTCCTGAAGCCCTATGCGAACTGGACCGAGTTCGCCGTCGGCCTGAAGAACCCGCTCTCCGTGGTCAATTTCATCGCGGCCTACGGCACCCATGCCGAGATTGCCGCCGCGCAGACGCTTGCCGACAAGCGCGCCGTCGCCTGGGAACTGGTGTTCGGGGTGGAAGCGGACGGCGTCACGGCGTCCGATATCGCCGACCGGCTCGATTTCATCAATGGCGCAGGCCAGTATGCCGGCGACAAGGGCGGTCTCGACAATGTCGACCTGTGGATCGGCGGCCTTGCCGAGAAGATCCTTCTCTTCGGCGGCATGCTCGGCTCCACCTTCACGGCGATCTTCGAAGCGCAGCTCGAGGCGCTGCAGGATGCCGACCGCTTCTACTACCTGACCCGCACCCAGGGCCTGAATTTTGTCGATGCGCTGGAAAACAACGCCTTCTCGAAGATGATCATGGCCAATACGGACATCACCATGCCCGGCGCCGACGGCATTCGCGGCACGGCGGACGACGAGGTGCGCCACCATATCGGCATCGATTCCTTCACCAAGTACGACCATGTCCTCGAGGTCAACGTCCAGTATCAGCAGGACTATAACGGTGCCGAGGCCGGCAAGGACCCGCTGGGCAACGATGCGGTGCTCGAAGCGCTCGGCCTTACCAAGGTGGAACGCGACATGCCGACCGCCTTCCAGGGCTATTACCAGAACTATCTGCGCTTCTTCGGCGGCGAGCATGTCGTGCTCGGCGGCTCGGCTGGCCGCGACGTGCTGATCGGCGATGTCGGCGACGATGCCATCTGGGGCGATGCCGGCAACGACTATATCGAAGGCGGCCAGGGCGTCGATCTCATCATGGGCGGTGCCGGGGACGACGTGATCCTCGACGAGGGCGACGACGGCGACTTCATCAAGGGCGACGCCGGCGACGACGTTATCTCCAGCTCCAGCGGCCTCGACATCCTGACGGGCGGCGAGGGCAAGGACGTCGTCTTCGCCGGCGTGGACAGCACGGAAATCTTCGCCGGCGAGGGCGACGACTTCCTGCTCGGCGGCGACGGCGCGGACTTCCTGCTCGGCAACGAGGGCGACGACTGGCTGGAAGCCGGCGGCGGCTTCGACACCACGGCCGGCGACAATTCCGAACTGTTCTTCAACTCGACCATTCTCGGCCATGACGTGATGTTCGCCGGCTCTGATGAGCACGATTTCGATGCGGAATCGGGCGACGACATTATGGTCCAGGGCGAGAGCGTCATGCGCAATGAGGGCATGTTCGGCTTCGATTGGGCGAGCTATCAGGGCGCGCAGTTCGATGCGGACGCCGACATGCGCATCCGCATTTTCACGACCGAGGAACAGGATATCCTGCGCAACCGCTTCGACAAGGTCGAGGCGCTCTCGGGCGGCGACGGCAACGACAACCTGCGCGGCGACGACCGGGCGGCCGGCGACCTGCCGGCGGTGCCGACCGTCAACAACACCGAGACGCTGTTCTTCAAGGACGAACTCAGCCAGGCCGGCCTCTCGCGTATCGAGGGCCTTCGCGCGCTGCTCGGCGAGCTGGTGGCGGATGTGCCAGAGGGCAACAGCGAGAGCATCGTGGCCTTCACCGGCGGCAATATCCTGCTCGGCGGCGGCGGCAGCGACCACCTGCAGGGCAACGGCGGCGACGACTTCATCGACGGCAATGCGCGCCTCAATGTCCGCATCCGCATCGTCGGTGCCGGCGAGGAGAACGACGCCGACAACGAGATCGCCACGATCTACTCGCTGAAGCACACCTTCACCGGCACCGAGGGCGCCTTCGTTCCGACCGCCTGGATCGGCAAGACGATGTTCGAATTGCTCGCCGCGCGCGAGATAGCCCCCAGCCAGATGCATATCGTGCGTGAAATCATCGCCAATGACGGTGACGCGGCCGATATGGATACTGCCGTGTTCAACGACAACCTGCAGAACGCCGACGGCAGCTTCAACTACACGATCACGGCCAATGGCGACGGCACCGTGACGGTCACGCATGTGAATGTCAGCAACATCGACGATGCCGTGACCGGTCGTCCGCTGATTTCGGACGGCACCGATACGCTGCGCAACATCGAGCGGCTGGAATTCCGCGATCAGGTGGTTCTGTTCACCCCGCCGCAGCTCTCCCTGCAGCGTGTGATGGCGACGCGCTCGGAAACCTTCGGCTCGCAGAGCTACACCGACAATGATGGCATCTGGAACGATGACTGGGCCGAGAGCGGCGACGATGGAAGCGCGACCTCGGACAATGGCCAGATCCGCATCAGCAACGGCCGGCTTGAATTCGACGGCGCTAGCCAGGGCGTCGGTGACGGCGCGGTCATCCAGCGCGGTGTCGCCGGGCTGGCCGGCGCGGTCTCGGCCACCGTCTCCTTCGACTATGGCGAGAACATCGAGGCCGGTGAGACGGTCTTGGTTCAGTTCTCCCGGGATGGGAACCCGGCCAACATGCAGACCCTTGCAACCATCACAAGCGCATCCGGGACCAACACCTCCACCGGCACGCTGGCCCTGACCGGCCCGTTCACGGCCGGTGCGTTCATCCGGTTCACGGTTTCGGCCATGGACAACGATGCCAACGAGGTCGCCTGGGTCGACAATCTCAGCATTGTCGGCGTCACCGCGCAGAACGTGCACTATCAGGCAACCTTCACGGAAGGCAATGGAACCGCGACCGGGGCCGATGTCCCCATCGCCAGCAATCCGCTGATCGTCGAGAACGACCGGATCGTTTCGGCGCGGGTCGTCCTGACCAATGCGCAGGCCGGCGACAGCTTCGATATTCCCGGCAATCTGCCGGGCAATATCAACAGCAGCGTGCAGACCGTCAGCGGGCAGATCGTCGTGACCCTCACGGGTAACGAACCGAACATCGCCAACTGGCAGGCCGCCCTTCAGGCAATCGAGTTCCGCAACAATTCGCAGACCCCGAGCAGCGTCCCGCGGGTCATCCAGGTCACCGTCAACGACGGGTTCCTCGACAGCAATATCGCGACCACGACGATCAATGTGGTTCCGGTCAATGACCTGCCCAATGCGGGCAACGACACCATCCTGACTAATTTTTCCGGCAATTTCAGCGTTCCGGTCTGGATGCTTCTGGCCAACGACACCGATGCCGACGGGCAGGCGCTGAACGTCACGGCTGTGACCGACAACCAGACACAGTTTGCCGTCGCCCTCGCGGCCGGCATGGTCAATGTGACGCGCACGACGACCGCCGACCGGCAATTCACCTACACGGTCTCGGACGGTGCTGCGACGGATACCGCCAATGTAAGCGTGGAGATAGACGCGACCCCCACCAATGGTGGCAACGGTGCTGAAATCCTGCTCGGCGACGCGGCCGGAACCACCTTCAACGGCAACGGCGGCAACGACATCATCATGGCTGGCGGCGGCAACGATATCATCGCTGGCGGCGCTGGGGACGACCTCATCGTCTGGAACGCGGGCGATGGCCGGGATATCGTCGACGGCGGCGGCAATGTCGACACCATGCGCGTCATCGGCAATGCGACCGCGGAAACCTACAATATCTACACGCGCGCCGCCTGGCTCGCGCTTGCCGGCAACACGGCCGCGCAACTCAACGTCAACACCGAAATCATCATCGCCCGCGGCGGCACCAACAATGCCGCGATCGTCGCCGAGCTCGACAATATCGAGGAAATCGTCATCGACGGCATGGGCGGCGGCGACACGTTCAACCAGGTCGGCAATTTCGGCGGGACCAGCCTCCTGACCAGCACGATCACGCTGAACGGCGGCAGCGGCGACGACGTCGTGAACCTCTCGGGCCTGTCCTCGGCCCACCGCATCGTCTTCCATTCCAATGGCGGCAACGATACGGTCATCGGCAATGTGCGCCCGCAGGATGTCATCCAGCTTGCGCCGGGCGAGGACATTTCCGGCTATACGCTGACCAGCAACGGCAACGGCACGCAGACCTTCTCGAACGGCACGCATTCGATCACCTTCACGGGCACGGTGCCGCCGCAGTTCCAGAATGGTCCGTCGACCGGCGGAACGGCTCTCGACGACGAGGATCTGGAAGACCTGCTCGACATGGTGCGCGATCCCGCCTTCGACCGGGATTCCTCCGGTTACGGCAACAATGCCGAACATCCCCACTGGGGCGCTGGCGGCAATCCGTTCATCCGGCTGACGGAGGCGCACTATACGGACGGCGCCTCGGGAATCCGCCAGACGGCGCTCACCCCGCGGGAAATCTCCGACATCCTGTCCAATCAGGACAATGACGGCAACGGCGTCGAGGAGAGCATTCCGAACAGCTTCGGCGGAACGAGCCTGCTCACCTTCTTCGGCCAGTATTTTGACCATGGCCTCGACTTCGTGGCCAAGGGGCAGCCGGGTTATGTCGCCATCGGCTCCTCTTCGTTCCCGATAGACGCGCCGCGCTCCAACATCGTGCCCGGCACGGGCGTCAACGGCATTCCGGCCGAGTACATCAACAACACCTCGCCCTATGTCGACCAGAACCAGGCCTACGGCTCGAACAATGCGATCACGGATGTCCTGCGCAAATGGGAGGTCGGCAGCAATGGCGAGGCCGTGCAGACGGCCTACCTGCTGGCGGGCGACGTGGACGCCACGGGGCGGGCCCTGCTGCCCACCCTCAGCCACCTGCGCGACAACTACCGCGTGATGACCGGCGGCGGCGAACTGACCTCGGAGGATATTTCCAACTTCGACGGCTCCGGCCAGCCCCTGCTGATCGACTTCATCCCGGTCTATTCCAGCCCGGGTCAGCTCGATCTCGACGCCATCGGCCACTACTTCATCGCCGGTGACGGCCGGGCCAACGAGAACGTGATGCTGACGTCCATGCACACGATCTGGGCCAGGAACCACAATTACTGGGTCGACCAGATCAAGGAGCAGACCGACGGCGCATGGACCGAGGCCGAATATTTCGAAGCGGCCCGGATGATGAACATCGCCGAATACCAGCGCGTGGTCTTCACCGAATTCGCGACCGCCATGGCCGGCGGCTTCGATGGCGACGACGAGCACGGCTTCGAGGGCTACGACCCGGATGTCGACGCCTCCATCTCCGTCGAGTTCTCCCAGGCGGCCTACCGCTTCGGCCACTCGATGCTCAACGAGACGGTCAGCTATGTGGACGGAAACGGCCAGCTCCAGCAGATTTCGCTGGTCCAGGCCTTCCTGAACCCCGGCCAGTTGTCGAGCCTCGGCATCGACGCGCTGATTGCCGGCTCGGTCGAGGTGCCGCATCAGGCCATCGACGTGGATGTGGTCAACGCGCTGCGCAACCAGCTCGTCGGCCGTCCGCTGGACCTTGCCGCCCTCAACATCTTCCGTGGGCGGGACATGGGGATCGCACCGTTCAATACGGTGCGCGCCGAACTCTACGACAAGACCCATCTGACGGCGCTGCGCCCCTATACGGGCTGGGCCGACTTCGCCCAGCGCAACGGCATCTCCGTCGCCATGCTGGCCAAGCTTCAGCAGGCCTATCCCGAAGGGTTCGAGACGATGGACCTGTGGGTCGGCGGTCTCATGGAAAAACCGGTGGCCGGCCAGCTCGGCTCGACCTTCGGCTATATCTTCCTGGAGCAGCTCAACCGCCTGCAGCACGGCGACAAGCTCTACTATCTGGAGATCTTCGACGACTCCATGTTCACCGGCGAGAACAACGTCACCTTCGCCGAGATCATCGAGCGCAACACGGGCCTCACCGGATTGCCGGAAAACGTCTTCGACACCGACGGTTCGAATGCGGGCGACAGCGACGATGACGACATCCTCGGCAATGTCGACGATGAGGACGACACGCCCGACAACGGCGGCGACGACGGCGAGGATGATGAAGATGAGGACGACGGCGGCAATCCCGATGACGGCGAGGACGACGACCAGCCGGACGAGGATGATGACGGCGGCGAAGACGACGATGATGAGGAGGATGACGGCGACGAAGATGACGATGATGATGGCGACGACGATGAGGACGACGACACCCCCGGTGGCGGCGATGACGAGGACGACGACGATGACGACACGCCGGACGATGACGATGACGGCGTCGTCGTGCCGCCGGCATCTCCTTCGGTCCGCGTCGGAACGCCGGGTGCGGATGTCCTGACGGGCGCTGCCGGTGCGGACACCATCATCGGCCATGAGGGCGACGACGTCCTGACCGGCGCCGGTGGCGCGGATATCATCCGCGGCGGGGCGGGCGACGACTTCGCCGACGGCGGCGATGGCCGCGACGTCATCTTCGCGGGTGCCGGCAATGACGATGTCTTCGCCGGTGCGGATGCCGACATGGTCTATGGCGAGGCCGGGGACGACCGCATTCTCGCCCAGGGCGGCGACGACCTGGTGAATGCCGGCGCCGGCAACGACACGGTGTTCGGTGGCGAGGGCAACGACCTCTTCGTCGCGGAAGCGGGTGACGGCAACGACACCTACTACGGCGACGACATGAATGGCGGCGGCGGCGTCGACACGCTGGACATGGCGGCGATCACCGCGGCGATCACGGCCGATCTCGGTACGGGCTACATGACGCGTGGCAGCGTCTCCTCCGCCCAGACGGGCACGGACACGCTCTGGAACGTCGAGAACATCGTCACCGGCTCCGGCAACGACACGATCACGGCGAGCGCGGCGGTCAACATCATGGACGGCGGGGCCGGCAACGACACCTTCCGCTTCCTCTCGGCGGCCGACGCCAACGGCGACACGATCCTCGGCTTCCAGCCCGGCGACCGGCTCGACCTGTCGGGCATGGACGCCAACGGTACGACGAACGGCAACCAGGCCTTCACGCTGGTCACCGGCGCCTTCACCGACCGGGGCCAGTTGCTGGTGACCTACGAGACCCGCGCAGACGGCGACTACACCGTGGTTTCCGGCAACACCACGGGCAATGCCGATGCCGATTTCAAGATCAGCATCAAGGGAACCCATAACCTCGCGCAGAGCGACTTCAACCTCTGATCCGCAGAGACCAGAGCCGCGGGGCCGCCGATAAGTATCTCGTTCGGCGGTCCCGTCCAGCAACACAAGGACGGTTCAGGGGATATCGACATGCACGCCAAGGACGCCAGGGCCGCATCGCTGGGCAAGGGAGCCGAACAGCTCACCCGGGGATTTCGCGGTGTCTTCCTCTTTCTCTTCACCACTTCCGGCATCATCAACATGCTGGCGCTGACCGGCTCCATCTACATGCTGCAGGTCTATGACCGGGCGCTGGCAAGTGGCTCCGTGGCGACGCTGCTCGCCATTTCCCTGCTTGCCGTCGGCCTCTACTTCTTCCAGGGCCTGTTCGACATCATCCGCTCCCAGGTCCTCGTGCGCGTCGGCGCAAAGCTCGACCGCAAGATCGCGCCGCTCGCCCACGAAGTCGCGGTCGACATGCCGCGCTTCGGCTTTTCCACCGCCGAGGCGCTGGAGCGCGGCCGCGATGTCGATACGGTTCGCGGCTTCCTCGGCAGCCAGGGTCCCGTCGCGCTCTTCGACCTGCCGTGGATGCCGCTGTTCCTCGCCTTCGTCTATATCCTGCACCCCTTCCTCGGCGCGCTGACGATCGGCGGCGCCTTCGTGCTCGCCATCCTGACGGTCGTGACCGAGCTGATGACGCGCCGCTCCACCAAGGCGCTGCACGAGGCGGTGATCAACCGCAACACCATCGCCGATTCCAATGCGCGCAACGCCGATATCCTCAAGGCCATGGGCATTGCGCGCCGGGCGGTGCGGCGCTTCGACAAGGCCAACGATGCGCATCTGCGGCTGCAGACCCGCACCAACGACATCAGCGGCACCTTCGGCGCGATCTCGCGGGTCCTGCGCATGATCCTGCAATCGGCCGTTCTCGGCCTCGGCGCCTACCTGACCATTCGCGGGGAACTGTCGGCCGGGGCGATCATCGCCGCCTCCGTCGCCTCCGCCCGGGCGCTCGCCCCCATCGATCTGGCAATCGCCAATTGGAAGAATTTCGTTTCCGCGCGGGCCGCCTACAACCGGCTCAAGGAGACGGTGGTGGCGCTTTCGCAGGCGCGCCGGCCCATGCCCCTGCCGGTGCCGGTCCGCTCGCTCAAGGTGGAGAACATCACCGTGGCCGCTCCCTCGTCCGGGCGCGTGCTGCTGGCCGATGTCAGCTTCGAGCTGAAGGCCGGGCAGGCGGTCGGCATCATCGGGCCGAGCGGCGGCGGCAAGACGACGCTGGTCAAGGCGCTGACCGGCGTCTGGCCGGTGCTGCGCGGCAGCGTGCGGCTCGACGATGCGGAGCTCGAGCAATGGTGCGACGAGGCGCGGGGCAACTATATCGGTTACCTGCCGCAGGACGTGTCCCTGATGGATGCGACGGTCGAGGAGAATATCTCGCGGCTGAATGCCGAGGCCGACTCGCGCCATGTCGTCGAGGCCGCCCAGGCTGCGGGCGTACACGAGATGATCGTGCGCATGCCGGAAGGTTATCTCAGCCGCATCGGCCCGCTGGGCGCGGCGCTGTCCGGCGGCCAGCGCCAGCGCATCGGGCTTGCCCGGGCACTCTATGGCAGCCCCTTCCTTTTGATCCTGGACGAGCCGAATTCCAATCTCGACGGCGAAGGGGAGGCGGCGCTCGCCGCCGCCATCCAGGGCGTGCGGGCACGCGGCGGCATCGTCGTGGTGATCGCCCATCGTCCCAGCGCGCTTGCGGCCGTCGATCTCGTCGCCGTGGTGCAGAATGGAAAATTGACCGCCTTCGGCCCGAAGGAGAGCATTCTCGGCGGCGAGCAGCGCCGCATGGACCCCTCCGTCGATCCCGATGGCAAGAAGGAAAGGCGCGCACAGGTTTCCGCGCGGTTGCTGGCATGATCATCGAAGCGAAAGGCACCCAGACGGAGCCGAAGCAGGTGCCCTCGGCAAGTCGCTACCTCCTGAAGAGCATGGACCGGCAGTCCCATGGCCCGAAGGTGGTTCTCCTCTTCCTCATAGGCCTCGTCCTCTACCTGAAATCCATGCTGCCGGTCTGGCTGACCGAGCCGCGCGCCGAAAAGTTCGAGCCTGTCGACGACAGGACGCCGGCGGGCGAGGCGGAGGAGCCGATGGAGGAAATCGAACCGCTCGCCGCCGCGCGGCCGGCGGAGGAGCCGGACGATGAGATGACGACCGGCTCCATCCTGTCGAACGGCACCGTGGGTTCGGCCAGCGCGCAGATCATCGAGCTGTTCGGCGGTTCGGCCCCCGTGCCGCCGGGTGTGTCGCTTTCGGATTTCCTGGCGCCGGAAAAGCCGTTGGCGTGGCGTGACCCCTCGCTCCCCTTCGTTCCGACGGATTCGGCGAACGACAACAGGCGGAGCGGCGGCGCTCCGGGTGGAGGCACGATCCCGGACATCGACGACGATGACGATCCGCCGCCGCGCGTCGTGGACGAGGAGGATGACGATGACGACGACGATCCGACCAATCGCGCG
The DNA here is from genome assembly GCF_020883495.1 of Shinella zoogloeoides. NCBI lineage: Bacteria > Pseudomonadati > Pseudomonadota > Alphaproteobacteria > Hyphomicrobiales > Rhizobiaceae > Shinella > Shinella zoogloeoides. The sequence continues at coordinate 269,118 of NZ_CP086611.1, forward strand.
CCGCGCGTGACAGGGCCGGTCTATCTCATGGACGTCACCGGCTGCATTGCGCTGGCGATCTCGTTGTCGGACTTTCTGCGCAACGCCTCCGACCCCGACGGCGATACGCTGGCGATCCGCAATCTTCAGGTCTCCTCGGGCAGCCTCACCGCGTCGGCGGGAGGAGGATGGGTCTTCCAGGCGGCGGCGCAGATGGAAGGTCTCGTCACGATCACCTATCAGGTGACCGACGGGGCGCTCTCGGTCACCCAGCGGGCGATTTTCAAGGTCGTGTCGGAAAACGTGGTCATCGGCACGGATGCCGACGACCGGATTCTCGGCTCGGTCTGCCGCGATACGATCGACGGCCGCGACGGCAACGACAATATCGACGCGCGCAGCGGTGACGACACCATCTTCGGCGGCGCGGGCGACGACCATATCGTGGCGGGAGAGGGGCACGACACGGTCTTTGCCGGCCTCGGCCATGACATCGTCTTCGGCGGGGCCGGCAACGACCGGCTCTCCGGTGGCGAGGGCAATGACCGGATGTTCGGGGAGGACGGCGACGACATTCTCTTCGGCGATGCCGGCGACGACGTTCTTTCCGGCGGTGCGGGCGACGATATCGTCATGGGCGGCGAAGGAAACGATATCGCCCGGGGCGATGCCGGCAACGACCGGGTCGACGGCGAGGCCGGCGATGACGAGCTTCATGGCGATGCTGGCGACGACGTCCTTCTCGGCGGCGCGGGCAGCGACGTGATCCACGACGGGACCGGTATGGATGTCGTGCAGGCCGGCGCCGGCGACGACCGCGTCGTGGCCGCTCTCGACGCGGTGGCGGACATCTACGACGGCGGCGAGGGGAGCGATACGCTCGACTACTCCGCCGCCATCGAGGATGTCTTCATCGACCTCGTCAACGGCACGGCCTCCGGCATCGAGATTGGTGAGGATACGATTTCGGGCTTCGAGGCTGCCATCGGCGGGGCGGGCGACGATCACTTTCTGGCCGGCGCGCAAGCGCCCGCGCTTCTCGAAGGCGGGCTCGGCCGGAACATCTTCGAATTCACCCAGGAGCCGGTCGCCGCGGTCGCGGTCTGCGAGATCGCCGATTTCAAGGCGGGCGACAAGGTAAGGATGAAGAAATACGACATCTTCGAAAAGGTCTTCGAGGAGTTCGAGAACGAGTTCGCCAAGATCTATGGCGATCATGTCGACGAGGACGACGTGCGCATCCGCTACCGCAATGAATACAACGAGACGGCGGCGACCGACCACACCGTCATCGAGGCCGACTTCGACCGCGACGACACCTACGAAACCACCATCCTGCTCAACGGACGCTATGCGCTGGTCATCGTGGAGGCCATCGCCTGAACGCCGCAGGGATCGACGCAGCATAGCAAGGGGACATGGCCATGATGATGAAGCCCAACAGCATCCATCCCGCTCCGCTCGAAGAAGAGGAGGACGAGCGGCCGTTCCGTTTCGGCCGGCATATGGCGGCGGGTCTCTCGCTCGCCGTCCTGCTTCTGGCCGGTATCGGCGGCTGGGCGGCGACTGCCGAGCTGACCGGGGCGGTCATCGCCTCCGGCTCCGTCGCCGTCGACCAGAAGCTGAAATCCGTGCAGCACCGCGACGGCGGGATCGTCAGCGCGATCGCCGTGCGCGAGGGCGATTTCGTGGAGGAGGGGCAGGTGCTGCTTTCGCTGGAGGACGCGCAGACCAAGGCGGAATTGTCCATCGTCCGCTCGCAGATGATCGATCTCGGCGCGCGCAAGGCCCGGCTCCTTGCCGAGCGCGACGGCCTTTCCCGCATCGATTTTCCGCAGGGTCTGATGGCCGAGGGGCCTGAGGCGGACATTGCCATGGCGGGCGAAACGCGGCTCTTCGAGGGCAATCTTGAACATCGCCGCAGCCAGAAGCAGCAGCTCGACCTCGGCATAGCCCAGATCGACGACGAGATGGCAGGCCTGGAGGCCCAGCGTGTTTCCAAGAGCGACGAGATCACGCTGATCTCCGCCGAGCACGAGAAGATGCAGCGCCTCGTTCGCAAGCAGCTCGTGGAGCAGGGCCGCCTCTACACCGTGGGGCGCGACCAGGCGCGCCTTGCCGGCGAGCGCGGCGAGATAACGGCCGCCATTGCGCGCGCCGGGACCCGCAAGAACGAGATCCGCATCCAGATCAGCACGGTCGACGAGCAGGCGCGGACCGAGGCGCAGCGCGAACTCGGCCTCGTGGTGACCAAGCTTTCAGAGCTTCAGGACAGGCGGACGGCCATCGAGGACCGCCTGTCGCGCACGGACCTGCGCGCCTCCATCTCGGGCGTCGTCAATGAATTGAAGGTCTATACGGTCGGCGGTGTCGTCAGCCCCGCGGAGGTGCTGGTGACCATCGTGCCGGACAATGCGCGGCTTACCATCGAGGCGCGCATCTCGCCCGCGTCCATCGATCAGGTCGCCGCCGGCCATGCCGCGCGCCTGCGTTTCTCCGCTTTCAACCAGCGCACCACGCCGGAGCTGGCGGGAACCGTCGCCCAGATATCGCCCGCGACCAGCCGCGACCCGGCGACGGGCGAGACCTACTATCTCGCCCGGATCGACGTGACGCCGCAGGAACTGGACAAGCTCGGCGCCGCCCGGCTGCTGCCCGGCATGCCCGTGGAAGTCTTCATCTCCACGGAGCGCAGGACGGCGCTTTCCTACTTCGTCAAGCCGCTGGCCGACCAGTTCGCCCGGGCCTTCCGGGAGCGATAGGATGATACGTCCGCCGGCGCCCTTGCGTGCCGGCGGGCGGCTTTCCAACGGTTACTTTCGCGCCCAGATGGCGTGCTCGATCTTGCCCTTCAGTTCCGGATAGGCTTCGGGATCGAAACGCGGCTCGCCGACCCTCTTCTGGTCGAAGTAATCCTTCGTCAGCTTCGCCACGGTGCCGGAAAGCAGTACGATGGCGACGAGATTGACCGAGGCCATCAGGCCCATGGCTGCATCCGCCATGTTGAAGACGACGGCCACCGTCGTATAGGCGCCCCAGATGACCATGAGGAGGACGCAGACCCGGAGCGCGGCGATGGTTCCCTTGTTGTCGAGCTTCAGGAAGACCATCGCATTCTCCGAATAGGCGTAGTTGCCGATGATCGAGGTGAAGGCGAAGAAGAAGATGGCGATGGCGATGAAGTAGCGGCCGGCCTCGCCGATATGGGCGACCATGGCCTCCTGCGTCAGCGGCGTGCCGGTGAGTTCGGAGCCGGGCGTCATGACGCCGGAGAGCAGGATCATGATGCCTGTGGCCGTGCAGATCAGGATCGTGTCGATGAACACGCCAAGCGCCTGCACGAAGCCCTGGCTGGCCGGATGGTGCGGCGAGGGCGTGGCGACGGCGGCGATATTGGGCGCGGAACCCATGCCGGCCTCGTTGGAGAAGAGGCCGCGCTTGACGCCATTCAGCATGGCGCCCGCCACCCCGCCGGCTGCCTGCTCGATGCCGAAGGCGCTCTTGACGATGAGGGCGATGACGCCTGGTACTTCGGTGATGTTCGCCAGCACGACATAGATCGCCATGCCGAGATAGGCGACGGCCATGAAGGGCACGACATATTCGGCGACCTGGGCGATCTGCCGGATGCCGCCGAAGATCACCACCGCCGTCAGCACGGCGAGCGCGACGCCGACCCACAGCTTGTCGATGCCGAAGGCGCCCTGCATGGCGTCGGCGATGGAATTGGCCTGTACGGCGTTGAAGACGAGGCCGAAGGCGATGATGAGGCAGACGGAGAAGATGACGCCGGCCCATGGCGCGTTCAGCCCGCGGGAAATGTAGAAGGCCGGCCCGCCGCGATACTGGCCGTCATGATCGGTGATCTTGTAGAGCTGCGCGAGCGCGCTTTCGGAATAGGCTGTCGCCATGCCGACGGCCGCGACCACCCACATCCAGAACAGCGCGCCCGGCCCGCCGAGGAAGAGGGCGACGGCGACGCCGGCAAGATTGCCCGTGCCCACGCGCGAGGCGAGGCTGGTGCAGAGCGCCTGGAACGGCGTGATGCCGCTGGCGTCGCTGGCCGGGGCCTTCATCACGGAGCGGAAGAGTTCGGGGAAATGCCGGAACTGGATGAAGCCGAGGCGCAGGGTGAAGTAGATGCCGACCGCGATCAATCCATAGATGAGGACATAGCCCCAGAAGATGGTGTTCAGGAAATCGATGATGGCGTTGAGAACGGTCACGGTGGCCTCCCTGCAGCACGGACGGCACGGGACCGCCATCGGCGGCCATACCTGTCCGCCGCTGCATCCGGTGCGCGTGATTTGAGATGAACTGACGCAGGGATACTTGCATGGTGGGGACGATGCCGCAACCTGCAAAAAAGAGCCTGTCCGCAAGGCGGGCGAGCCGTTGCGCCATGCCCGTCCATCCGTGTAAGGAAACGCGTCTTCCACCAGCACGGAACCCATGATGGCTGCGCTCTATGCCGATTACGTTGCGGATCTGAGAACCCTGTTCGGCGAACTGGATCGTCGGCCCGATCTCTTCCAGACCTTCGATGTGCGTCTGGAACTGGCGGCGGCGGGCGGGCTGGTCGTCTACGAGACGAAGCGGCGCAAGGGGCAGACGGACAGCCTGTATTATGGCCGCTCGACGGAGAGCGGCGACAACCGCCAGCTTTCGCAGGCTTCGGCCTTCGCAGCGCTCGACCGGTTCTTCTCGCTGGGGCAGTTCGTTGCGCTTTCGGGCGAGGGCGAGGCGCGCGCGCTGGACGCCGGGTATCCGCATTGCGCCGTCAATTTCTCCTATCGCAAGAAGGGCCAGCCGAGCGCGCGGTCCATGCTTATGGTCTTCGTCGGCTTCAACGACGAGGCGGACGCGTTGCAATATGTGTCCGCGGCGGAAGACAGGTCCGCCTTCGTGATGGAACGGCCCTGCCGCGGCGCCAAAGCCTACGAGTGGAAGTAAGGCGGCTCCGCCGCGCCGGGATTATTTCCGGCGCACATCGAAGCCGAGAGCTTCGGCGATGACGATCGTCTGATCGATCGTGATGATCGCTTCCTTGAGCTTGACGTTTTCCGGCTCGATCGCCGTCAGGTCGCTGCCGCGCAGGTCGCAGCGCGAGAAATCGGCGCCGTGCAGCCAGGCGCCGGAGAGGTCCGCATCCCGGATCGAGCCGCCCTCGCAGATCGCGCCCGTCAGGTCCGTCTCCCGCAGGCGGGTGCCGCTGAATGTCGCGCGGCGCAGGTCCGCACCGGGCAGGCCCGTGAAGGACCAGTCCCCGTTGACGACCTTCATGTTGTCGAACGCGCAGCGGTCGAACATGCTGCCGACGAACTTGCATTCGGTGAGGATGCTGTCGAAGAAATTGCACGAAATGAAGGTGCAGTTCACGAAGGCCGCGCTTTCATGCACGGAGGCACTGAAGCGCACGCGCCGGAAGGTACAGGCATTGAAGACGCTGCCGACATTGCGCCCGTCCGTGAAATCGAGGTCGGAAAAGAGCGTGCTTTCATGGTGCTCGCGCTCCAACTCCCTGCCGTACCAGTCCGCCCCGGCGATAGTCTCGGTGATCGGTGGCGCGGGTTCGCCGTAGCGTCGTTCTGCCATGGTGCCTTCCTCAGTCCGGCCTGTAACCGTGACGGGCGAAGAAGCGGTCGAGTTCGCGTGGCTGCGGCATCTCGCCGGTATAGATCGCGATATAGTCGGGAATGCGCTTCATGCGGGTGGCGATATCCTCGCGGGACTGCATGGAGATATAGCCGATCTGCACCAGATAGGTCGTGCGGGCGCGCACGTCGGCGGCCGTTTCCGTAAAGCCGAAACGCATGAACATGCGGCTCAGCGCCTCCAGCCGCGCCTGATCCGCCTGCCGGACCTCTTCCAGAATATCCTCCGATTGCAGCGCCCAGCTTCGCACCGCGAATTCGAACTGCGCGTCGAACAGGTCCTTGTCCAGCCAGCAGTCGAAGACGTTCAGCATCGCCTCGGCGATGGTCTCGGCATAGGCCTCGGAGCGCCTGACCATGTTGCCGGTGTTCTTCTCCCGCCAGCGTGCCACGAGCGCGGCCAGCAGCTCCTCCCGGTCCTTGAAGAACCAGTAGAAGCTCGTGCGGGAAAGATTGAGCCGCTTGGCGAGCGGCAGGATTTTTACGGCCTCGACGCCGGATTCCAGCAGGGCGTCATAGGCGGCCTCCAGCCATCCCTCGTGGGAGCCGCGCCAGCCGCTGTCGTTCGTCGCCTGTTCCATGCCTGCTCGTAGCAAATCGGCCGCCCGGTCACAAGGGACTGTACATCGATGTTCTTAATATTGACATAAGTGTACATTTTGTCTTAGCGTTGCGGCATCACCCCAGCCGGAGCCATTCGCATGTCGAACGATCCCCTCCTTCAGCCCTATCGCCTGAAGCACTTGACCCTGCGCAACCGCATCATCGTCACCTCGCACGAACCGGCCTATCCCGAGGACGGCATGCCGAAGGAGCGCTATCGGGCCTATACGGTGGAGCGGGCGAAGGGCGGCGTGGCGCTGACGATGACGGCCGGCTCGGCGGCCGTATCGAAGGACAGCCCGCCCGTCTTCAACAACCTGCTCGCCTACAAGGACGAGATCGTGCCGTGGGTCCGCCAGATGACCGACGCCGTGCATGAGGCGGGGTCCGCCATCATGATCCAGCTCACCCATCTCGGCCGCCGCACGCGCTGGGACAAGGGCGACTGGCTGCCGGTGCTTGCCCCCTCGCACCAGCGCGAGGCCGCGCACCGCGCCTTTCCGAAGAAGCTGGAAGACTGGGATATCGAGCGCATCGTCAAGGACTTCGCCGACGCCGCCGAGCGCATGAAGGCGGGCGGCATGGACGGCGTCGAGCTTGAGGCCTACGGCCATCTCATCGACCAGTTCATTTCCCCGCTCACCAACGAACTCGACGGCCCCTATGGCGGCTCGCTCGATAACCGCATGCGCTTCTGTTTCGACGTGTTCCGGGCGATGCGCAAACGGGTGGGCGACGACTTCATCCTCGGCGTGCGCTACACGGCCGACGAATGTCTTCCCGGCGGCACGGGCAAGGCCGAGGGCCTTGAAATCTCGCGCCGCCTCAAGGAAAGCGGCCTCATCGACTATCTCAACGTGATCCGCGGCCATATCGACACCGATCCGGGCCTCACCGACGTCATTCCCATTCAGGGCATGGCGAGCGCGCCGCACCTCGATTTCGCCGGCGAGGTGCGCGCCGCCACCGATTTCCCGACCTTCCATGCCGCCAAGATTCAGGATGTCGCGACCGCCCGTCACGCGATTGCCGCCGGCAAGGTCGACATGATCGGCATGACGCGCGCGCACATGACCGACCCGCATATCGTGCGCAAGATCATCGAGAAACGCGAGGACGATATCCGCCCCTGCGTCGGCGCGAATTACTGTCTCGACCGCATCTACCAGGGCGGTCTTGCCTTCTGCATCCACAATGCGGCGACCGGCCGCGAGGAAACGATGCCCCATGTCGTCGCGAAGGCTGATGTGCGTAGGAAGATCGTGATCGTCGGCGCGGGGCCGGCGGGGCTGGAGGCGGCGCGCGTTTGCGCCGAGCGCGGGCATGAGGTCGTGGTCTTCGAGGCGGCGAGCAATCCCGGCGGGCAGATTCGTCTGACGGCGCAGAGCGAGCGGCGGCGTGAGATGATCGGCATCGTCGACTGGCGCATGAGCCAGTGCGAAAAGCTCGGCGTTACTTTCCATTTCAACACCTGGGCGGAGGCCGATACGGTGCTTGCGGAAAAGCCCGACGTCGTGATCGTCGCGACGGGTGGTCTGCCGCATACCGAGGTGCTGGCCAAGGGCAACGAACTGGTCGTCTCCTCCTGGGATATCATTTCCGGCGATGTGAAGCCGGGAACGAACGTGCTCGTCTATGACGATGCCGGCGACCATGCGGCGCTGCAGGCGGCCGAGGTCATCGCGAAGACCGGAGCGAAGGTGGAAATCATGACGCCGGACCGCGCCTTCGCGCCGGAGGTCATGGCGATGAACCTCGTGCCCTATATGCGCGCGCTGCAGAAGCTCGACGCGGCTTTCACCGTCACCTACCGGCTGGAGGCGGCGGAACGGCGCGGCAACCAGCTTGTCGCCCATGTCGGCAGCGATTACGGCGGCGTTTCGAAGGAGCGCGTCGTCGACCAGATCGTCGTCAATCACGGCACCGTGCCGCTGGACGATCTCTATTTCGAGCTGAAGCCCGGTTCGAAGAATCTCGGCGAGGTCTCCTACGACGAACTGTTGTCCGGTGCGCCGCAGACCGTCGAGCGCAATCCCGGTGGGGCCTATCAACTCTTCCGCATCGGCGATGCCGTTGCGGCCCGCAATACCCACGCGGCGATTTACGACGCGCTGCGGCTCGCCAAGGACCTCTGAGCTAGCCGGCGGCCCGGTGGGCCGCCAGCTTCTCGATCCAGTCGGCGCCGATCCGCCAGCGCTTCAGCACGGAGACGGGGTCTTCCGCGTCGAGCCGCGAACAGATGCGGTAGACCTCCAGCACCTCGGGCGTCATCTCGCCGCGCTGGCAGAAAAACATGGCCGCCGCATAACGCGCCCGCCCGGACCATTCGGCACCGGGCGGCAGGGAGACGATCTCCCAGTTGCGGCGGGTTTCCTCGTCCATCAGCGAAGGCCCGGCGGGGTCGCCGTGCGGCGCGCTAGCTTGACGAAGGGGCGTGGAACGATCTTCGCGCGCTTCATCAACTTCTGGTATTTCAGTTCGCGCAGCGCATAGATTTCCACCCAGAGGTCCTCGGTGAATTTCGAGCCGTAGGGCCGTTCGAGGCTGGCGATGGCGATATTCCGCTTGGCCGTCGGCGACCAGATCGCGGCGGTGACGAGGCCGGCCTCGTGTTTTTTCCGATAGTAGACGATGGCGTGCTCGGCGGGGACGTTGCCCTCGATCTCGAGGCCGACAAGGATATGCTTGAGCGTTCCGTTGCGCCGTGCGTCGAGGATCGCCCGGCGTCCGTTGAAGTTGGGCTTGTCGGGGTCGACCAGCCAGTCGAGGCCGATTTCGTCGGGCATGCGCACCCTGTCGGAGCGCAAGGCGGCTTCGGCGGTCACGAAATCCGCATTGGCGACGATGAAGCCGGTCTCGATGCGCGTCTGGTTGAGCGCGCCGTAGCCGATGGCGCGGATGGCGTGCGGCTGGCCGGCAGTCCAGAGACGATCCCACAGGGAAAGCGCCTTGGCGCGGGGCAAGAAGAGTTCGTAGCCGAGGTCGCCGGTAAAGCCCGTGCGCGAGATCGTCACCTCGCCGCCGTCATGTGGGAAGGCGGCGATGTCGAAGGGCTTCAGCCGCTCCACGCCGGCAAAGCCGGCGTCGCGCAACACGGCATAGCTGGTCGGGCCTTGCAGGGCGAGGCCGGCGATTTCCTCGGTTTCCTCGTGGAGATCGACGGTGAAGCCGAAAGCGCTGTCGAGCAGCCAGGGCAGGTGGCGTTCCTGGCAGCAGAGGCGGAATTCCTGTTCGCCGAGACGGAAAAGCGTACCGTCGTCGAGCACATGGCCGTGATCGTCGCACCAGGCGGTGTAGTGCACGCGGTTGACGGCGAGTTTGCGCACATCGCGCAGGGTCAGGCGGTTGAGGTAGCGTTCGGCATCCGGGCCGGTGATGCGGTACTTCACCATGGGCGAGATATCGAAGAGCGCGGCGGTGGAGCGGATGGCGAAATATTCCAGTTCCGCGTCGAAAAGGGAATGGGGGGCCTTGTAGCCGGCCCAGTCGTACCAGTCGTTGACCTCGCTCAGCGCCATCAGCCGTTCGTGGAAGGGCGTTTCGAGACGCGGGGTGCGAATATGGTCGCGTGCGGCGCGGCGCAGGTCCGAGGCGGATTTTGTCATGGCGTTCATGCCCTGGCTCCCGAAAGGATATGGCGGGCCGCGTTCCAGCCCGGCAGGCCGGAAATGCCGCCGCCCGGATGCGCCCCGGCGCTGGCAAGATAAAGCCCCTCTATGGGCGTGCTGTAGCCGGATGCAGCCCCTGTCGGCCGGTTGACGAGAAGCTGGTCGGCCTGCAACTCGCCATGATGCCAATGGCCGCCGGGCAGGTTGTATTCCGCCTCGATATCGACGGGCGTCATCAGGTCGGCGGCGACGATGGACTTGCCGATGCCGGGGGCATGCTGTTCCAGCGTCTCCAGCACGATCTTGAGGAAGGCCGGCTTGCCCGCCTCCCAGCCCGCCTTGAGGCGATAGGGCGCGTATTGCACGAGGGCCGACAGCGTGCAGCCGCCGGAAGGCGCGAGCGGGGGATCGGCAAGGCTCGGCAGGGTGATCTCCATCACCGGATCGGGGGAGAATTCGCCGTATTTCGCCGGATTGAAGGCCGTTTCGACCTGCTCCATCGAGCGCACCAGCACGATGCGTCCGCTTCGGGCGTCGGCTGAAAGACCTTCTAAATTCGGAATGGTGTCCAACGCAAGGTCCAGCTTGGCGACATTGCCGTGGCTGCGCACATTCTTCACCGAGCGCACGAAGCCGGTGCCGCTTTCGGCCGGGTCGACGAGGTGGAGGAAGGTCGTCTGTGGATGGATGGCCGAGACGATGACGGGCGCGGTGATCTCCGCGCCGTCGCGGGTGACGACACCGCTCGCCCGGCCGCGATCGGCAAGGATGCGGCCGACGGGCGCGCCGCAGCGGATGGTGACGCCGGCCTTCTCCGCCGCCTTGAGGAAGGCGGGGGCGATGCTCGCCATGCCGCCCTTCGGCACGAACTGGCCGCCGGTCCGGCCGGCGACGTCGCCGGTCAGCCGGTAGTAGAGGCCGAGCAGGGAGGTGGGCGAGCGCGGGCCGAGATGGATGCCGAGCGTCGCATCGAAGGCAAGGAGGCCCTTCAGGCAATCGTCGGTCAGGTATTCGTCCGAAACGTCGGCGACGTTCATCAGCAGCATGCGCAGGAAATCGCGGCCCTCGCTGCGGCCCTTGCGGATCAGGCTGAAGCCGGTCGCTGCGAAGGTGGAAAGATCGCCCAGCGAGATTGCGCCGATCTGCGGCGGCGGGCGGCGCAGGAACCGCTTCAGAAGGCCGGCCTGGAAGACGAGCTTCTTGCGCATCGCCGCGAAGGCGGCCTCCTCTTCGGTGGAGACGCCGTCGATGCTTTCGCCATAGGCACCGTGGAGCGTGACGGCCCGGCCGGAGCCGTCGAGAACACTGGTCGGCAGCAGTCGGTCGTCGCCAGCGAGGTCGAGGCCAAGGTCGCGGGCGACCTCGCTGTCCAGCCGGTTGACGAGATGGGCAAGGCCCGCCGAACGGAAGCCGGGGGAAAATTCCCGGCCGCGCATCGCGCCGCCCGGTTCGTTCGCCGCTTCCAGAACGAGGACGCGGCGGCCGCCCTTGGCAAGGCGCGTGGCGGCGGCGAGGCCGTTGTGGCCCGCGCCGATGACGATGGCATCATATGACGTCATGGGCTTTGCTCATCTGTTCGGGCGCGCGCTTGAGGTCGCGCAGGATTTCGGCGGCGGCGTTGCGGCCGGGCGCGCCCATCACCCCGCCGCCCGGATGGGTGGAGGAGCCGCACATATAAAGCCCGGAAATCGGGCTGCGATATTGCGCATAGCCGGGCACCGGCCGGTTGAAGAGAAGCTGGTCGAAGGTGAGTTCGCCCTGGAAGATGTTGCCTTCGGTCAGGCCCACCTCGTTCTCGATCTCGCGCGGCGTGCGCACTTCCATATGCACGATGCGGTCGCGGAAGCCGGGGGAATAGTCGGCGATCTGGCTGATGACGGTTTCGGCGAAGGCGTCGCGGTCCGCATCCGTCCAGTCGCGGCCCTCCACCTTGGGTGGGCAATATTGCACGAAGCAGCTCATGAAATGCTTGCCCGGCGAGGTCATGGTCGGATCGAGCAGGGTGGGGATCATCATGTCGAGGAAGGGATCGGCCGACCAGCGTCCGGCCTTCCAGTCGTCATAGCCGCGCTCCATGCGCTCGATGGAATCGGTGAAGTGCATGTCGCCGCGAATACAGGTCGAGCCTTGCGGCAGAGCGGGGAATTCCGGCAGGCTGTCGAGCGCGATGTTCACCTTGCCGGAGGAACCGCGCATCTTGAAGTGTTTTACGCGATGGACGAATTCGCCGGGCAGCGTGTCCTCGTCGACAAGCTTGAGGAAGGTGCGCTTCACGTCCGCATTGGAGACGACGAGGCCGGCGCGGATTTCGTCGCCGTTCGCGAGTACCACGCCGCTGGTGCGGCCGCCGCGCGTCAAAATCTTCGAGACCTCGGCATCGGTGCGGATCGTGCCGCCCGAGGCGAGGAAGGAGCGGGAGAGGGCTTGCGTTACCGCGCCCATGCCGCCGCGTGCATAGCCCCAGGCTCCGACCGAGCCGTCCACTTCGCCCATATAGTGGTGCAGCAGCACATAGGCCGTGCCGGGCGACATCGGGCCGAGGGCGGTGCCGATGATGCCGGAGAGCGCGAGATAGGCCTTGATCACGTCGGTCTCGAAATATTCGTCGAGGAAATCGGAGATCGACATGGTCCAGAAGCGCAGCGTCTCGGTCATTTCATGCGGGCTGAACTCGCCGAATTTCTTCGCGAGATAGAGCAGTTCGGAAATGTCGCGCGGGCGGAAGCCGAACGGGTCGGGGGCGGTGCGCATCAACAGCGGCTGGATGAAGCGGCACTGGCGCGTCACGTCGCGGGCATAGCGCTCATAAGCCTCCGCATCGCGCTTCGAATAACGGGCGAATTCGCGGCGGTGGCTGTCATGGTCGCGGTAGGAGGCGAGATAGTCGCCGTCGCGGGTGAAGACGGCGCCGCCCTCGTAGGAGATGACCTGCAGGCCGTGTTTCGGCAGTTCGAGATCGCGCATGATCTCCGGCCGGAAGAGGGAGCAGACATAGGAACAGTTGGAATAGAGGAAGCCGGGCGTCAGCTCGCGGCTCGTCGCCGCCCCGCCGACCCAGCCGTTCTTTTCCACCACGAGCACGTCGAGGCCGGCGCGCTGGAGATAGCAGGCCGTGACCAGCCCGTTATGGCCGCCCCCGACGATCAAAGCATCGTACTTTCGCATTCTTGATGCCTCCCTTGTTTCTAAAAGCTGCATCAAAAGCAAAATGTTGTCCAGATATTCTGAATGAATATTCAGCAAGGATGTTGCAATCGCCTGATAATGCGCTAGAATTTCCATCCATGAAGGAAAGCGGCGATGACGACGGGAGCGCCATGCGGAAGGTTCTTGACAGCGGAGCGCATTGTCCCGCTCATCAGCGCGGCGGCAGGCCGGTCGCGGGTGTTCGCCCGTGAGTGAGGCTGCGGGCAATGCCAGGGACAGGGCGGCGGTGAAGATGCGGGCAGGCGTGGCTGAGCAGGGTGAAGGCGAGAAGCGGGGGCGCAAGGCCTCCAAGGAAACGCGGCGGCAGCAGCTCATCGAGGCGACGATCGATTCGCTCGCCAAGCGCGGCTATTCCGACACCACGCTTGCGGACGTCGCCGATGGCGCGGGCCTTTCGCGCGGCATCGTCAACTTTCATTTCGAGAGCAAGGAAAACCTGCTGGTCGCCACTCTGCAATATATGTCGGAGGAATATGGCGACCACTGGAACACGGCCCTGGAACGGGCCGGGCCGAGCCTTGCCAGCCGTATCTGGGCCATCGTGCATGCCGATTTCGACCGCAAGATCTGCACCAAGCGCAAGCTTGCCGCCTGGTGCGCCTTCTGGGGCGAGGCGAAGTCGCGGCCGACCTATCAGGCGCTCTGCGGCGCGCGCGACGTGAAGTATCAGGAAACGGTGATCCAGCTTTGCGCCGGGCTGAAGGCGGAAGGCGGCTATGCCTATGAGGCCGAGCCGATGGCGCTTTCGCTCTGCGCCATGCTGGAAGGGCTTTGGCTGCGCCTGATGATGGGCGACGGCACGACGCGGGAAAAGGCGCTGGAGGCGGCCGTCGCCTTCGTCGTCACGGCCTTTCCGGCGCATCTCACCTTGCAAGGACCGAAACCACGATAGGAACCCGAAACGGGAGGAGTACGGCATGACGACTGCAAACACGGCCAGGACCCATACCATCGCGGCGCTTGCCGCGCTCCTCGCCTTCGGAACCGCGCTTCCCGCCATTGCCGCCGATAGCCTGACCGTCTTCGACTGGTCGGGCTACGAGGACCCGGCCTTCCATCCCGCCTATGCGACAAAGCACGGCGGCGAGCCGGACTTCTCCTTCTTCGGCGACGAGGAGGAGGCCTTCCAGAAGCTGCGGTCCGGCTTCAAGGCGGATGTGGCGCATCCCTGTTCGCAGAGCGTCGTGAAGTGGCGCGAGGCTGGCCTGCTGGAGCCGCTCGACACGAGCAAGCTGGCCGCCTGGAACGACATATTGCCGAACTTCAAGGCGATGAAGAACCTGATGACCTCTGCGGACGGAACGGCCTGGTTCATCCCCTTCGAGTGGGGCAATACCGTGCTGACCTACCGCACGGACACGGTGAAGCCGGAAGAGGTGGCTTCGCTGAAGGCCTTTGCCGATCCGAAGTTCAAGGATCGGGTCTCCATCGGCGACAATGTCGACGACGCCTATGCGCTGGCGAGCCTCGCCATCGGCGTCAAGGACTGGACGACGATGACCGATGCGCAGTTCCAGGAGGCCTCCGCCTTCCTGCGCGAGGTCCACAAGAACGTGCGGCTCTACTGGACCGACAATACCGATCTCAGCCAGGCCATGGCGAGCGGCGAGGTCGATCTCGCCTGGGCGTGGAACGAGACGGCGACCACCCTTCTGGCCGAGGGCCAGCCCATTGCCATTCGCAAGGACACCAAGGAAGGGCTTTCCACCTGGGTCTGCGGCTATGTGCGGCTGAAGGGCGCGGAGGCCAATCCGGACCTTGCCTATGACTATCTCAATGCCGTCACCGACCCGGCCGTTGCCGCCTATATGGTCGAGAGTTGGGGTTACGGCCATTCGAATGCCAAGGGCATGGCAGCGGTCGACCCGAAGGTCCTTGCCGACAAGGGCTATGCCGATGTCGACGCCTTCGTCGCCAACACGCTCTTCCAGTCGCCCATGCCGACGGAACTGCGGCAGAAGATGATCGCGGAATTCGAGAAGATCAAATCGGGGTATTGAGGGTGAGGGGAGTTAGGCAGTAGGCAGTAGCCAATAGGGATTGACGCCTTGGCGGCTTCGGACAGCATCACTGCCTACTGCCTACTGCCTACTGCCTACTGCCTACTGCCTACTGCCTACTGCCTACTGCCTACTGCCTACTGCCTACTGCCTACTGCCTACTGCCTACTGCCTACTGCCTACTGCCTACACCCGCCGCACCGCCTCGTCGTCCGCCAGCAGCACGAACGCCTCCGGATCGTAGGCCAGGCGGATTTCCGCGCCGATCGGCAGGTCGTCCGCGCCGTAATTGTTGGTCTCGACCATGGAAAGCGGCTGTTCCAGTCCGTCGACGCCCACGGTGAGGTGCGTCACCTCGCCGAAATAGGCGCGGTTCTCGACGCGGCCGGAAAGCTCGTGCGGGGCGCGGTCGTCGTCCCAGAGGAGCCGCAGGCGCTCCGGGCGGATGCCGACGGTGACGTGGCCGTCGGTGGCGGCAAAGCCCTGCGGCTTGTCGAGGCTGACGGCGCCGAAGCGGGCGGCGTCGAGCGAGACTGTGTTGCCCTGCTCGCCCAGCACCTTCGCCTTGAGGAAATTCATGCCGCCGAGGAAATCGGCAACCTTGCGGGTGCGCGGGCGCTGGTAAAACTCCTTGGGGCTGGCGACCTGCGCGATGCGCCCGCCGAACATGACGGCGATGCGGTCGGAGAGGGCCAGCGCCTCGTATTGGTCGTGCGTGACGAGGACGAAGGTGATGCCGACCGCCTTCTGCAGGCTGCGCAGCTCCACCTGCATTTCCTCGCGCAGCTTCTTGTCGAGGGCCGAAAGCGGCTCGTCGAGCAGCAGCACCTTCGGGCGCATCACCAGCGCGCGGGCGAGCGCCACGCGCTGGCGCTGGCCGCCGGAAAGCTCGTGCGCCTTGCGCTGGCCGAGGCCGGAAAGGCGAACCTGATCGAGCGCGTCGGCAACGCGCTTCCTTTCCTCCTGCGGCGAGAGTTTTAGCCGCTTCAGCCCGTAGGCGACGTTTTCCGAGACGTCGAGATGGGGGAAGATGGCGTAGCTCTGGAAGACCATGTTGGTCGGCCGCCGGTTCGGCGGCAGGGCGAGGGAGGGTGCGCCGTCGATATAGATCTCACCCGCCGTCGGCGTTTCGAAGCCGGCGATGGAGCGCAGCAGCGTGGTCTTGCCGCAGCCGGAGGGGCCAAGCAGGGAGAAGAACTCGCCCTCGCCGATGGTGAGCGAGATATCGTCCAGCGCCTTGTAGATGCCGTAGAACTTCGACACGTTTTCGATCTGGATCATCGCGCGGTCGGGCATGGGGGGCTCCTAGAGTTTGTCAGGGAAAAATGGGACCCGGTTTTCCCGATAAGACAAACGAAAACAAGGGAATCTGGAGTTTACCAGGTTCAGAATGAACCTGGTAAACTCTAGGGCAGGGCATGGGCCATCTGCGTGCGGCGTTCGGCACGGCGGCGCAGGGTTTCGGCGAAGGTGAGCAGGACAATGGAGACGACGATCATGATCGTGCCGAGCGCCAGCACGCCGGGCAGTTTGGCGGCGAAGCGAAGCTGGCCCCAGATATAGACCGGCAGCGTCGGCTCGGTGCCGGAAAGGAAGAAGGCGAGGATGAATTCGTCGAGCGAGATGGTGAAGGTGACGAGCAGGCTCGACACGATGGCCGGCGCGACCACCGGCAGCGTCACGCGGCGGAAGGTGCCGAGGGCGGTTTCGCCGAGGTCGTAGGAGGCTTCCTCCAGGCTGCGGTCGAAGCCCTCGAAGCCGGAGACCAGCACCGACATGGCATAGGGGATGCAGAACACCGTCTGGCCGAGGATGACGGTGAAAAGCGACAGTTCCACCCCGAGTGCCAGCACGATCATCAAAAGCGAGACGGCGACGATGATCTCCGGCAGGAAGAGCGGGGCCATGATGAGGCCGGCGGCGGCCTTCTGGCCGCGGAAGCGGTAGCGGGTGATGGCGCGGGCCGCGCAGATGCCGAGCACGGTCGAAAGCAGCGAGACGGAGATGCCGACGACGAGGCTGTTCCAGGCCGCTTCCAGCATGACCGTGTTGCCGGCGAGCGAGGCGTACCACTTCGTCGTGAAGCCGGCGAGCGGGAAGGTGGTGGTCGCCGCGTTGTTGAAGGAGAAGACGGGCAGCAGCAGGATCGGCAGGTACAGGAACAGGAAATAGACGGCGACATAGGCCGGCAGGACGGGAAAGAGGCGCAGGCGCTTGGTGAGAAGGCTCATCGGATCCTCCGCACGGTGAATTTCAGCGCCAGCACCACGGCGGCGGCGGCAAGCGAGACGAGCACCATGGTCGTCACCGAAAGGGCCGCGCCGAGCGGCCAGTTGGCCGCCTTGCCGAATTGCGCCTGGATGGCGGTCGCGATCATCACGCCGTCCTTGCCGCCGACGAGGCGCGGCGTCACGTAGTCGCCCACGGTGGGGATCATCACGATCAGGAAGGCGGAGATGACGCCGGGCAGCGAGAGCGGCAGCGTGACGCGGAAGAAGGCCTTGAGACGGCTGTCGCCAAGGTCGCGCGCCGCCTCGATCAGCGTGCGGTCGATCTTCTGCAGCGAAACGTAGATCGGCAGGATGGCAAAGGCCGCCCAGCTATGCACCAGCGTGATGACGACGGCGTTGGAATTGTAGAGCAGCGAGGTCAGCGGCTTGTCGATGATGCCGATGGAGATGAGGCCGGTGTTCATGACCCCGCCGTACCCGAGGATGACCTTCCACGACATGACGCGCAGCAGGTAGCTCGTCCAGCAGGGTACGGTGATGAGGAAGAGCCAGAGGTTCTTGTGTATGCCGCCGTGGAAGGAGATGAACCAGGCGACGGGATAGGAGAAGGCGACGGTGACGACGCTGACGGTGAGCGAAATCCACAAGGAGCGGACGAAGAGGTCGCGGTAGATCGGCTCCGTCAGGGCCTGCCGGTAGTTCTCCAGCGTGAAGGTGCGGTCGATATCGAGATAGTTCTGGGTCCAGAAGCTGTAGGCGATGACGATGAGGACCGGGAGAAAGAGCACCGCCAGCGCGTAGAGGAAGGTCGGCGAGATCATGGCGAGGCCGCGGGCCTCTTCGCTCCGCATCCAGGCTCTGCGCCTGGCGGGAGAGGGCGTGTCTGCGGCAGGGCCAAGCGCCGCCGCCGTCATCGCAGGGCGTTCCCGTGGCGACAACTCTCGCGGAGCGTGCGGTTTTCCATATCCATCCTTGCGCCTTTTCGGCTTGTGCGGCTCCTTGCGGCGCGCGCTTGTGTTCCCGAATGCAGCATGCGCCCGAATCCCCGTTGAAATCAACCCCTGTTTCTGCAATATTGATTGAACGAACATTCAATATGAATGAGAAAATAGTGATCTTTCATATTGTTGTTCCAGAATCTCTTTCTTGAATAGCCGATGGAGACGGGCATGGCGGCGATTGCGAAGACGGCGAATGGCGGCGGGCTTGCCGATGAAGCGGCGGTCGACGATCTCACCCGGCTCGCCGAGCGGCATCTGGTGCAGCCCTGGCCGGTTTCCGGCTCCATCGGCGCGGAGGCGCGCGGGCGCATCGAGGCGGGCGAGGGCATCTATGTGACGGACGCGGCCGGCCGCAAGCTGATCGACGGGCCCGCGGGCATGTGGTGCGTCAATGCCGGCCATCGCAACCGGGAGCTTGCAGATGTCATGGCCGCGCAGGCCATGGAGCTTTCCTATAATTCGCCCTGGTACACGACGAACGCGCCCTCGGCGGTGCTGTCCGCGCGGCTGGCGGGCCATGCGCCCGAGGGCGTCGACCACGTTTTCTACACGACCGGCGGCTCCTCCGCCGTCGAGACGGCGCTGCGCTTCATGCAGTTCGCCAACAATGTGAAGGGCCGGCCGGAGAAGAAGCTGATCGTCTCGCGGCAAGGCGGCTATCACGGCTCGACCTATCTTTCCGCCTCGCTCAACGGCCGGCCGCGCGACCATGACTGGATGGACAGCGCCGCCGACCTCGTGGTGAAGCTCTCCTGCCCCAATCCCTTCCGCCGGCCGGAAGGCATGAGCGTCGAGGCCTTCTGCGACTTTCTCGTCGAGGAGTTCCGCGCGGTCATCGAGGCGCGGGGGGCGGAGAATATCGGCGCCTTCATCGCCGAGCCGGTCATGGCATCCGGCGGCGTCATCGTGCCGCCGCCGGGCTATCTTGCGCGCATGCATGCGCTGTGCCGGCAGAACGATATCCTCTTCATCGCCGACGAGGTGGTGACGGCCTTCGGCCGCCTCGGCCATGTCTTCGCGGCGAAGGACGTCTTCGATATCGAGCCGGACATGATCACCTTCGCCAAGGGCGTGACGTCGGGCTATTTCCCGCTCGGCGGGGTGATGATCGCCGGCCGGCTCTTCGAGGAGCTGCGACGCTCGAACCATTCCGAAGCGATGTTCGCCCATGGCCTCACCTATTCTAGTCACCCCGTCGGCTGCGCCGTGGCGCTGAAGAACCTCGATATCCTCGAAGGCGGATTGCTGGAGCATACGCGCGCGGTGTCGGATCACTTCCAGGCGAGCCTGAAGGCGCTGGAGGACCTGCCGCTGGTCGGCGAGGTGCGCGGCCTCGGGTTGATGGCCTGCGTCGAGTGCGTCGCCGATCGCACCAGCAACAACCCGCTGACGCTCGACCTCGAAGTCGGCAAGCGCATCGACCGGCATTGCCAGGAACTTGGCCTTCTCGTGCGCCCGCTGATCCATATGTGCGTGATGTCGCCGCCGCTGACGATCACGAAAGCCCAGATCGACGACATGGCAGCGATCCTGCGCCGCGGCATAGAACTGACGATGGACGACCTCACCCGCGAAGAGCTGTGGAACGGCTGAACCCTGTTTGGAGCGCACATTCCCTGCTCCAAACGTTTGAGGCCCGCGAAAGCGGGCCTCCTTTTGTGCCGGAGGAGCTTTATGCCTTCCTTCTGGCGGCGACGGCGGCCTCGACCCCGGTTGGGAGATGGTCTTCGAACCAGCCGATCATCCGCCGGATATCGGTGCCGGCGGGCGTGGCGTCACCCGTCCCGACCAGCTCCGCGCTCGCTTGCGCCATTGCGATCAGGATACGGGCGCTTTCCGGCACGTAAGGCAGGTCGGCTCCCCGGGCATGCCGGTCGCGGATGATCCGGTAGCGGATGTTCTCGGGATAGGTCCAGGCGCTGACAAGCAGGTCATGGACGCTGACCGGCCGACCGCCGACCTCGATCATCGCGTCGCGGTCGGTCTCCTTGCAGCCTGACGCCTCGATGCGCTCACAGGCGTCGATCGCGGCATTCATCATGGCCCTGATCAGGTTCCAGTCGGTTCTCATGCCAGCCTCCGGTGCGCGGCGGCGATGGTATGAGAAGGGCGGATGGGGCGCAATCTCCGGCTTCGTGCGTGCCTATTCCTTCAGTCCTGCATTGACCGCCGCCATCGCATTTTCCTCCGGCGCATCCTTCAGGTTCACCACCGGCAGCACGCGGCGCAGATGGTCGTGGTGGGTGCGTACGCCGTATTCGAGGTCGGACAGGTAGAAGCCGGCGAAGGCGTTGGAGGTCATGGCCTCGTTGGACCAGACGGTGAGTTGCACGTCCTCGGCCTGGGTGTCGCGGTCGATGCGGGCGGCGAGATAGCGGGCGAGGCGCTGCGCACGGTCTTCCTCACGGTAGCGATAGATGCCGCCGCGCAGCAGCGTCTTGCCGAGGGAAAGCGGGAATTCCTGGTAGAACTGCACGCTTTCCGGCGTCACGGCGATGACGCAGTTCGGGAAGAGGCCGAAATAGATCCAGGCCTTGCGCAGCCGTTCCGGCAGGCGCGCATTTTCCGGCGAGATATTCACATAGTTGCGCACGCTCCAGCGCCGGCCGGCATGGGGATTGTAGGTGGCGAAGGAACGGCAGAGACCGTCGACGAAGGGCTCGTCGTAGTAGGTGGAGCCGTAGAGGTCCTGCAGCGCCGGATGCGCCATGGCGACGTGGTAGCCCTCGTTGTCGACGTCGCGCACGGATTTCCAGTTGACCGGGCTTTCCTGGGTCCAGATGCCGCCGGCCGGCACCATCTCCTCGGCGCGGTAATGCGAAAGCTCCTCCTCGAAGGGGCGCATCTGTTCGGCGACGGAAGGTTGCGGGCCGGGGGCGAAGCGGATGAAGACGAAGCCCTGCCAGACCTCGCATTCCAGCGTCTTCAGCGCGAATTCGTCCTTGTCGAGCGGTGGGAAGCTGCGCGGGCGCGCCGCGCCGCGCAAGGTGCCGTCGAGATTGTAGACCCAGCCGTGGAAAGGACAGACGATCGCATTGCGACACGCGCCCTTCTCGTCCGCCACCAGCCGCGAGCCGCGGTGGCGACAGATATTGTGGAAGGCGCGCACCGCGCCGTCCTGCCCGCGTAGGATGAGCGCGCGCTCGCCGAAGACGTCGAGGGCAAGATAATTGCCGGCCTCGGGAATGTCGCAGACATGACAGGCGATCTGCCAGTGCTCGCGAAAGACATGCTGCTTTTCCAGCTCGAGCAAAGCAGGGCTGTGATAGCACCAGCCCGGCAGTCCGCTCCGGTCCCAGTCGTTCGGAACGCTGATATCGCGGATCACCTCATTCATGTCGTTCCCCATATTTTGCTGAACGTTCATTCAATATAAGCACGATTTTCGTTCAAAAGGAATAGCTTGCGAATCTTCGGGTGATGGAAGGGGAGAAAGGCCATGCGCGGAGCGGGCGCAGGCGCGCCCATCCCGCGCGCTTCGCGGTCAAGCGCGGGCGTCAGTAAAGGTCTTGCGGCCGATGCGTGGAGCGTCAGATCCGTCCGTAGGCGCCGCCCGCGCCGGTGATGGCGGCGAGGAAGCTGGCAAGGCCGGCCGAGCGCAGCGGCAGGTAGGGCTTGCCCTGATCGCGGCACAGCCGCTTCACGAGGCCGACGGCCGAATGGCTGATATGGTCGACGGGAAAGAGGATCGTCGCGGCCTGCCCGACGAGGGCCGGCAGCAGCGTGGTGCTGTCCTCCATGCCGCCGTCGTGCAGCAGGAGGGTGACGTCACGGCTCGCCGCATAGGCGCGCAGATGCTCGAAGAGATTGCGCCGTCCGCCGACATAGAGGACCGGGCCGGCGGGCCGGGCCGTTTCCACGCCATGCTGGAGGTGGGTCGCGATGGCCGTCTCCAGCGCCTCGTTTTCCCGCAGGATCGCGTCGTTGAGGTCGCGCAGTTGCTCGACCTCGCGCTGCAGGGCGCGGCCCCGTTCTTCCGCCTCGGCCAGCCGTCTGGACAGCGCGTCGAGGCGGCTCGCCTCCGTTTCCCGCTGTCCGGGCAAGGCGTCTTCCGTTCGGGCCGGGCGGGCGAGCGCGGCGGCAAGGGCCTCGGCGTGGATGAGCCGCTCTTCCATCTGCCGGGCGCTGCGCTGGAAGGCGGCGCGTTCGCCGGCCGCGGCCTTGAGGCGCATTTCCTGCCGCGCGCTGCGCGCCTTTTCCTGTTCGAGCTGCCGTTCCAGCCGGGTCAGGCGGGCTAGGTCGAGGCGGCTTGCGCTGCCGACGAGGTGCGAGAGCATATGCACCTCGCCGAAGATGTCGCGCAGCAGGGCGGCCGGGCTTGCCGGGTGGCTCATCAGCGCCCAGTAGGGGCCGGCGATGTCGCCGCGGTCGAAGCAGTCGCGCCAGATGGCGCGAAGCTCTTCCTCGTCCGCATTGCGGGGGAGGCGCTTGATGCTGGCCTCGTGGCGCTTGTCGAGCGCCTTGTTGAGGAGTCGGCCGGCCTGATCGCGCTGGCCGGCAAGGCGCACGCCCCGGCCGTGCAGCGCATGGTCCGTCGCGGTGCGCGCATCCTCCAGCCCGGCCTTGATCAGGATCTGGCGGAGTTCACCCGTCGTCAGGCATGTGCCGACGATGGAGCAATGGAAGGTGGACGGAATATCGCAGAGCCGCAGTCGCTGGGATGTGGTTCGCGCCGCCCCCTCGCCGGCCCCTGTGAAGGGGATGGCCATCGGGGGAAGGGGAGCGCCATGGGATTTGAGGCGGGGCAGGGTGGGCATGGGCTTGGCTCTTTCGCTGGTCGCTCGCTCTTCCATTTCGTTATATTTCATCAAATATAACGAAATGGAAGAGCCTTGTATCGCGGGAGCGCCAAAGGTTTCAGAAGGGGGAGCCGGCGCCGAGGATCGTTTCGGCTTCCTCTTGCGCCATGGCGAGCACCGTCCGGCTTATCTCGAAAGCGAAGCCGGCCCGGGCGAAGGCGGCAAGCTCCTTCGCCTTGCGCTTGTCGTCGAGGTCCACCTTGCGGAACGGTCCGAAGGCCCGTTTTCGGGCGAGGACGAGGGCGGCGAAGAGATCGTCGATCCCGGCGACGGCGGCCGCGGCCGTTTCCCGGTCGATGCCCTTGCGGGTCAGCTTGAGGGCGACGGCCCTGCGGGAGCGGCCGCTGCGCATGCCCGCGCGGCTGCCGGCCTCGGCATAGGCCTCGTCGTCGAGGGCCTTGATGTCATAGGCGAATTTGACGGCGGCTTCGGCCAGCATGCGCACCTGCGTCTCGCCGATGCCCTCGAATTTCTCGCGGGCCTTGCGCGCGATGGCGTCGAAGAGCTGCTTTTCCGTGTGCATGCGCCGTTCGAGGCGGTAGATCGTGGAATTGCGCGCCCAGGAGAACATGCGCGGGGTCGGCGTGTCGGCCGCGGTCGTCTCGTCCTGCACGGGTCAGCCTGCCTGTCGCCCGTGTCCATGCGCCGGGCGTGATTCGGGGAATGTCGTCCGGTCCCGCGCCCGCGCCGGGCGACGGAATGCGGCGCGCGATGGCGCGCCCGCCATGGGAGGATCGGCGGGCTGTCGCCGCCGATCCCGAAGGCAGATTAGAGGACGCGGACGTTCTCAGCCTTGGACTTGCCGGTCTTGCGATCCTGGCCGATGTCGTAGCTGACGCGCTGTCCCTCGCTCAGCGTACCGCCCTGCAGGGCCGAAACGTGCACGAAAACATCGCTCGCGCCGTTTTCCGGCGTGATGAAGCCGTAACCCTTGTCCCCGTTGAAAAATTTAACTGTGCCCGTGGCCATGTCCTGATCCTTAAATGCTCTTACAGCGAATTGCCGCGCGCAGAACCTATAGATGAAGGGCCGTGTTCGCAATGCACTTGCAGTCGATGGCGACAGAGCCGTGAAATGCCCTTGAAACGGCCGGGGCGCACCCTATCTATCGTCTACCACCCGTATCGATGACGCCTGCCGCACCAGCACCATCTGCTGCGCGCGTCGTCCGGGTTCGATAGGGCGCTCCCCGCAAGGGTCGAGCGCCCTATTGCTTTTCCAGCCTGCGATTTTTTCTTCGCGGACCTGTCGGAACGCGCTGGCCCCGTACGTCCTTCGGGCAATCCGGCTGCAAGAGGCAGGCCCGGAGTGGAGAAATCCGGCCATCCGCCTATGTCTTCAGGCAAAGGATGGCGACGAACCCGTAGATAAGGAACAGGATGATGGCGAAGAACACGATCTGCATCTGGTACGACAAGGACGCCGAGGCCGCCGCCCGCTTCTATACGGAGGTCTTTCCCGACAGCGCGGTGACGGGGGTGCATCGCGCGCCGGGCGATTATCCCTCCGGCAAGCAGGGCGACGTGCTCACGGTGGAGTTCACGGTCGCGGGCATCCCCTGCCTCGGCCTCAACGGTGGGCCGGTGTTCAAGCATTCGGAAGCCTTCTCCTTCCAGATTTCCACCGAGGATCAGGCGGAGACCGACCGTTACTGGAACGCCATCGTCGGTAATGGCGGGCAGGAAAGCGAATGCGGCTGGTGCAAGGACAGATGGGGTATTTCCTGGCAGATCACGCCGCGCACGCTGATGGAGGCGCTTTCCGCCGGCGGGAGCGAGGCCAAGCGCGCCTTCGCGGCCATGATGACCATGCGGAAGATCGACGTCGCCGCCATCGATGCGGCCCGGCGCGGCTGAACGGCGCCTCGCCCTGCGCCGCTGTCGCAGGGCGAGGAACCTGTTGATGGTGCGTCATAGTCATTGACGCAAATTTTACCTCGTCTACTATATCTTGTGTTCGAGGTGCCTTCGATTCGTAACGGGTCGGAGGCTGAGGTGCGACCCCCGGTGTGGCCATGACGGCCGCGGCGACCCGGGTTTGCGCCTGACTGTAAGCGGCATCATCCGTTCGACGAGCCACCGCGGCGTAAATGCCATGGAAGGCGGACGGATGCCGCGAGCCGGAAGCCCGCCTCGTACGCGAAGTCCACGGGCGGGGTGTCCGGCAGGCGAGCGAGGGGCGTTGAGAGCGGCCCTGCGATTTCCCTGATGTCCCGCAGAAATGCCTCGGGGTGAAGTCATGCCGGTTTCGATTCCAGTTCCTCCGCGCGAGTAAGCGGCGCCCCCGTATCCGGCCGTCCGCAAGGCGGTCTCCATATCCTTCCGACCTGATCGAACGGCCATCGGCGGATGACCGGACGATTTTCTGCGCCCAATTGCCAAACACGAGGAAAGCCATGTCCATCACCGTTTATTCGAAGCCTGCCTGCGTCCAGTGCACCGCGACGACGCGCGCGCTCGATCGCCAGGGTATCGATTACAGCGTCGTCGACATTTCGCAGGACGCGGATGCGTTCGCGCTGGTGCAGGGCCTCGGCTACCGCCAGGTTCCGGTGGTGATCGCCGGCGAACAGCACTGGGCCGGTTTCCGCCCGGACATGATCAGCGCGCTTTCGTGATCGCAGGAGGCTCGATTGGACACGATGACGGTTGATAAGGTATTGAAGACGCCTGAGATTACGGCGGTTGATTACCACGCGTTGAACGCGATGCTGAACCTTTACGACGATGCCGGTCAGATCCAGCTCGACAAGGACCGGCAGGCTGCCAAGCAGTATTTCCTGCAGCACGTCAACCAGAACACGGTGTTCTTCCATAATCTTCGGGAGAAGCTGGATTACCTGGTGACGGAGGGGTACTACGAGCAGGAAGTGCTGGACCAGTACGCGTTCAACTTCGTGCGCGACCTGTTCGACGCGGCCTATGACCGCAAGTTCCGCTTCCCGACGTTCCTGGGGGCGTTCAAGTACTACACGTCCTATACGCTGAAGACCTTCGACGGAAAGCGCTATCTGGAGCGCTACGAGGACCGGGTCTGCATGGTGGCGCTGACGCTGGCGCGGGGCAACGAGCAGCTTGCGCGCGACCTGATGGACGAGATCATCTCGGGCCGCTTCCAGCCGGCAACGCCGACCTTCCTCAATGCCGGCAAGAAGCAGCGCGGCGAGCTCGTCTCGTGCTTCCTGCTGCGGGTCGAGGATAACATGGAGAGCATCGGCAGGTCGATCAATTCGGCCTTGCAGCTTTCCAAGCGCGGCGGGGGCGTGGCGCTGTCGCTGACGAACCTGCGCGAGATGGGCGCGCCGATCAAGCAGATCGAGAACCAGTCGTCGGGCGTCATTCCCGTCATGAAGCTGCTGGAGGATTCGTTCTCCTACGCCAACCAGCTCGGCGCGCGCCAGGGCGCGGGCGCGGTCTACCTCAATGCGCACCATCCCGACATCATGCGCTTCCTCGACACCAAGCGCGAGAATGCCGACGAGAAGATCCGCATCAAGACGCTGTCGCTCGGCGTGGTCATCCCGGACATCACCTTCGAGCTGGCGAAGAACAACGAGGACATGTACCTGTTCTCGCCGCATGACGTGGAGCGGGTCTACGGCGTGCCGTTCACCGAGATCTCGGTGACGGAGAAGTACCGCGAGATGGTCGAGGACGGCCGGATCAAGAAGAAGAAGATCAAGGCGCGCGACTTCTTCCAGATCATCGCCGAGATCCAGTTCGAGAGCGGTTATCCCTACATCATGTTCGAGGACACGGTGAACCGGGCGAACCCGATCGCCGGGCGCATCACCATGAGCAACCTGTGCTCGGAGATCCTGCAGGTCAGCGAGGCGAGCGAGTTCAACGAGGACCTGTCCTATTCGAAGATGGGCAAGGATATCTCGTGCAATCTCGGCTCGCTGAACATCGCGGCCGCCATGGACAGCCCCGACTTCGGCCAGACGATCGCCACCTCGATCCGCGCGCTGACGGCGGTCTCCGAGATGAGCCACATCTCCTCGGTCCCCTCGATCGAGAAGGGCAACGACGACAGCCACGCCATCGGCCTCGGCCAGATGAACCTGCACGGCTATCTCGCCCGCGAGCGCATCTATTACGGCTCGGAAGAAGGCGTCGACTTCACCAATATCTACTTCTACACGGTGACCTACCACGCCATCCGCGCGTCGAACCGGATCGCGGTGGAGAAGGGTGAGAGCTTCAAGGGCTTCGAGAACTCGAAGTATGCCTCCGGCGAATATTTCGACAAATATACCGAGGCCGAATGGCTGCCGGCGACGGAGAAGGTGAAGGGTCTCTTCGAGGAGGCCGGCATTCCTATCCCGACGCAGGAAGACTGGCTGGCGCTGAAGGCCGAGGTGATGAAGGGGGGGCTCTACAACCAGAACCTCCAGGCGGTTCCGCCGACGGGCTCGATCTCCTACATCAACCACTCGACCTCCTCGATCCATCCGATCGTCTCGAAGATCGAGATCCGCAAGGAAGGCAAGATCGGCCGCGTCTACTATCCGGCGGCGTTCATGACGAACGACAACCTGGACTACTACCAGGATGCCTACGAGATCGGCCCGGAGAAGATCATCGACACCTATGCGGCGGCCACGCAGCATGTCGACCAGGGTCTTTCGCTGACGCTGTTCTTCCGCGACACGGCGACGACGCGCGACATCAACCGGGCGCAGATCTATGCCTGGAAGAAGGGCATCAAGACGATCTACTATATCCGCCTGCGCCAGATGGCGCTGTCCGGCACGGAAGTGCAGGGCTGCGTTTCGTGCGCCCTGTGACCTGACCTTCTGGTGAGACCATGAACAGCCATGTGAAGACGAAGACCGCGAAGGCGGCGAGCGCGGTGCGCGCGATCAACTGGAACCGTGTCGAGGACGACAAGGACCTGGAAGTGTGGAACCGCCTGACGGGGAACTTCTGGCTTCCGGAGAAGGTGCCGCTGTCGAACGACATCCCGTCCTGGGCGACGCTGAAGCCGCAGGAACAGCAGTTGACGATCCGTGTGTTCACGGGCCTGACGCTGCTGGACACGATCCAGAACGGGGTCGGCTCGGTGAAGCTGATGGAAGACAGCGTGACGCCGCATGAGGAGGCGGTGCTGTCGAACGTCTCGTTCATGGAGGCGGTGCATGCGCGGTCCTATTCGTCGATCTTCTCGACGCTGTGCCTGACGCCGGACGTGGACGACGCCTATCGCTGGTCGGAGGAGAACGAGTTCCTGCAGAGGAAGTCGGCGCTGATCATGGAGCAATACGCCTCGGGCGACCCCTTGAAGAAGAAGGTGGCGTCGGTCTTCCTGGAAAGCTTCCTGTTCTATTCCGGCTTCTATCTGCCGATGTACTGGTCGAGCCGGGCGAAGCTGACGAACACGGCCGACCTCATCCGCCTGATCATCCGCGACGAGGCGGTGCATGGCTATTATATCGGCTACAAGTTCCAGCGTGGCCTCGAGCGTCTGTCGGAAGAACGCCGCCAGGAGATCAAGGATTTCGCCTTCGACCTGCTTCTGGAGCTTTACGACAACGAGGCGAAATATACCGAGGAGCTCTACGACGGGGTGGGCCTCACCGAGGACGTGAAGAAGTTCCTGCATTACAACGCCAACAAGGCGCTGATGAACCTCGGCTACGAGGCGCTGTTCCCGCCCGAGGCGTGCAAGGTCAACCCCGCCATCCTGTCGGCCCTCTCGCCCAATGCCGACGAGAACCACGACTTCTTCTCAGGCTCAGGATCCTCATACGTCATCGGCAAAGCCGTCGCCACAGAAGACGACGATTGGGACTTTTGAGGGCAGGCCGGGGTGCGCCATCGCTCCCCGGCTCTCCCGTCCATGCCGTAAAAGCGCAAGCAGCCGTCGCGCCTGCGTTGACAGGCCGGAAACACGGCTGATAGATATCGATGTCACCTTGGGAATCCAGTGAAATTCTGGAGCGGTCGCGCCACTGTATTCGCACTTTGCGAAAGCCAGACCTCGGGTGCCATTACACAGATCTCGTAACGAACGCGCATTCTAAGAGGAAACCATGTCTGACATCACTTTGAATCACGGCGTCGCCGTCACGCCGATTCCGGCCGCTCAACTCTTTCCCTGGGCGCTTTTCGGCGGCCTGCTGATGCTGCTGGCGCTTTACTTCGTCAGCACGGAAGAGGGCGCCGCCCAGCTTCTGTCCGGCCTGGAAGTTCACGAATTCGTGCACGACGGCCGTCACCTGCTCGGCTTCCCCTGCCACTAAGGGGACGGACATGTCTGGTCATCTTTTGCTGCGGGGCATGCTGGCAGGCCTCATCGCAGGGCTTGTGGCATTCGGCTTCGCCCGTGTCTATGGCGAACCCCAGGTCGAACGGGCCATCGCCTTCGAGGAGCTGATGGCGGCGGCGGAAGCGCCGGCCGCGGGCGCCATCGAGGAGCCGGAGGCCGTGAGCCGCGAGACGCAGGCGGGCATCGGTCTTCTGACCGGCGTTCTCGCCTATGGCGTCGCCATGGGCGGCATCTTCTCGCTCGTCTTTGCCGGCCTCTACGGCCGTGTCGGGAGCCTTAGTCCGCGTGCGCTCGCCCTCGTGCTCGGCGCGGCCGCCTTCGTGGCGCTCGTCGCGGTTCCCGACCTGAAATACCCGCCGAACCCGCCGGCCGTCGGCGATCCCGAGACGATCGGCGCGCGCACAGGCCTGTTCTTCGTGGTGCTGGCCGCCTCGATCTTCGCCCTGGCGCTGGCGGTTGCCTTCGCCCGGCGTCTGGCCGAGCAGCTCGGCCGCTGGAACGGCGCTATCGTCGCCGGTCTTGCCTATGTCGTGTTCCTGGCGATCGTTTTCCGCCTGCTTCCGGCGATCAACGAAGTGCCGGAAAACTTCCCGGCAACGGCGCTCTACGATTTCCGTCTGGCGACGGTCGGCCTGCAGTTGACGCTGTGGACGGTTCTCTCGCTGGTCTTCGGCTATCTCGCCGAAAAGAGCCTCGTGCGGTCGGGCAATTATCGCACGGCTCGCGCCGGCGTCTGACGCGACGATCCGGAATGCCGCGGCCGCGCGGCATTCCCTTTCCCGCAGGAGAACCGCGTTGCGCTTGCTCTTTCTCCTCGTCGGCCTCGCGCTGATGGCCGGGCAGGCCGAGGCGCACGGCCGTCGGGCCTCCTCCGCCAATGCCACGGGCCTTGCCATTCCCAGCATGTCGCACGGCGCTTTGCTGGTGCTGGACGATCACTACGCCGCGATCCTGCGCCTTGCCGACCGCGCGAAGGAATCCGATCCGGTCTTCCGCAAGCTCCGCAACCACGCCCGTATCCAGAACTATTACTGTCTCTGGGGCTTTGCCCCGCGTGCGATCGAGGACGAGGCAAGCCCGTTCAACGAGTGTTCGCACGCCTATCTCTCCGCCGCCCGGATGCTGCTGCTGCACATGCGGGACATGCCGAGCATCAGCGCCGAGGCGAATGACATGGTCTCCGTCATCGACGCCGAGATGGTGCGGCGCGGCAGCGCGCTCATCCAGTGCGAATATTCGGCGGACCCCTTCTATACCGGCGATTTCCTTACGCCCCATTGGGAAAAGCTCGTGGAGCATCGCCCGAGCCTGATCGCGGCGCTTTCGCCGCTCGTCCTCGTGCTCGGTTTTGCATTTCTGCGCCGCCGGCTCCCGTTACGGCAAGATGTGTGACGGCCTCTCATTCTCTCGATGTCGGGGGCATGGGATCGCGCCGGCGCGGCGCTGAAACAGTTTCATGGAAATCCCGATTGCCGGGGTGTCGTCCACGATGCAGGAATTGTCGCTTCCGGCGTCGAAGATGGGTAGAAATGCGCGCGTCTATGCACTAGGCAGGAAAGTGGAGGAGCGCCGTCTTGCGGTGTTCGGTTTGTGTTGAGGCGCTGCGCGATGCCGCAACGCCGATGGAAGTGGGGGCATATCTGGAATGAATGCGAAGATTGGAGCTCTCAGGGAGAGAGCGACGGGGGAAGCGCGTGTCGCGATGACGCCGGAAAGCGCGGGCCAGCTTGCCAAGCTCGGCTATGGCTGCGTTGTCGAGGCGGGCGCGGGGCTCGGCGCCGGCATATCGGACGACGCCTACCGCGCGGCCGGCGTGACGGTGGTCGAGGATGCGGCGGCGCTGGCCGCGGCGTCGGACGTCGTCGTCAAGGTGCGCCCGCCGACGACGGGCGAAATCGATCTCCTGTCTCCGGGCAAGACGCTGATCTCCTTCTTCTATCCCGGCCAGAATGGCGAACTGCTGGAGCAGGCCCGCGCCAAGGGCGCCAATGTCATCGCCATGGATATGGTGCCGCGCATCTCGCGCGCGCAGAAGATGGACGCCCTGTCCTCCATGGCTAATATCGCCGGCTACCGTGCGGTGATCGAGGCCGGCAACAATTTCGGCCGCTTCTTCACCGGGCAGATCACCGCCGCCGGCAAGGTGCCGCCGGCCAAGGTGCTGGTCATCGGCGCGGGCGTCGCGG
This sequence comes from Shinella zoogloeoides, assembly GCF_020883495.1. Lineage (NCBI taxonomy): Bacteria > Pseudomonadati > Pseudomonadota > Alphaproteobacteria > Hyphomicrobiales > Rhizobiaceae > Shinella > Shinella zoogloeoides. The sequence goes on from NZ_CP086611.1 coordinate 300,656, forward strand.
GCCTTGCGGCCATCGGCGTCGCCGTCTCGCTCGGCGCGCAGACCTATGCCTTCGACGTGCGGCCGGAAGTGGCCGAGCAGATCGAATCGATGGGCGCGGAATTCGTCTATCTCGACTTTGACGGCGGCGTGCAGGACGGCGCGGCGACGGGCGGCTATGCCGCCCCGTCCTCGCCGGAGTTCCGCGAGAAGCAGCTTGCCAAGTTCCGCGAGCTTGCCCCGCAGGTGGACATCGTCATCACCACGGCGCTGATCCCCGGCCGTGACGCGCCGAAGCTGTGGCTTGCCGACATGGTGGCCGCGATGAAGCCCGGCTCGGTTGTCGTCGACCTTGCCGCCGAACGCGGCGGCAACTGCGACCTGACGGTCGCCGACCAGAAGGTCGTGTCCGACAACGGCGTCACCGTCATCGGCTATACGGACTTCCCGAGCCGCATGGCCGCCCAGTCCTCGGCGCTCTATTCGACCAATATCCGCCACATGCTGACGGACCTGACGCCCGGCAAGGACGGCAAGGTGGTCCACAACATGGAGGACGACGTGATCCGCGGGGCGACGGTCGCCTTCGAGGGCGCGATCACCTATCCGCCGCCGCCGCCGAGGATCGCGGCCATCGCCGTGCAAAAGCCGAAGGAAAAGGTGAAGGAGCCGACGCCGGAGGAAAAGCGCGCTGCGGAAACCGCGGCCTTCAAGGCCGAGACGAAGAGCCAGCTCACGCTGCTCGCCGTCGGCACGGCGCTGCTCCTGATCGTCGGGGCCTATACGCCCTCCGCCTTCATGAGCCACTTCATCGTCTTCGTGCTTGCCTGCTTCGTCGGCTTCCAGGTCATCTGGAATGTCTCGCACTCGCTGCACACGCCGCTGATGGCCGTCACCAACGCCGTTTCGGGCATTGTCATCCTCGGCGCGCTGTTGCAGATCGGTTCCGGCAACTGGCTGGTGGTGCTGCTTTCGGCGCTCTCCGTCCTGATCGCCACGATCAACATCGTCGGCGGTTTCCTCGTCACCCGGCGCATGCTCGCCATGTTCCAGAAGTCGTGATCGGGGGAAGCTGACATGACCATCGGTATCGTTTCGGCCGCCTATATCGCGGCGGCAGTTCTCTTCATCCTCTCGCTCGGCGGTCTTTCCGGGCAGGAAAGCGCCAAGCGCGCCGTCTGGTACGGCATCGTCGGCATGGGCCTTGCGGTCGTCGCCACGGTCTTCGGGCCGGGCGTCGGCAACTGGTTCGTCATCGTGCTTATGATCGCCGGCGGCGCGGTGCTCGGCCATTACGTCGCCTCGCGCGTGCAGATGACCGAGATGCCGCAGCTCGTTGCGGCGCTTCACTCCTTCGTCGGCCTCGCCGCCGTCTTCATCGGCTTCAACGCCCATATCGAAGCGGCGAATGTCGCCGGCCTCGATGAGGCCGCCCGCTCGGGGCTGACCGGCTTTGCCGCGATCCTCGCCCACAAGGAGCCGGTGGAGCTCACGATCATGAAGGTCGAGGTCTTCCTCGGCGTCTTCATCGGCGCGGTCACCTTCACCGGCTCGATCATCGCTTTCGGCAAGCTGGCCGGCAAGGTGGACGGGAAGGCGAAGAAGCTGCCCGGCGGGCACCTGCTCAATGCCGGCGCGGCGCTGCTCTCGCTTCTCCTGCTGGTCCTCTATGTCAACGGTGCGGGCGCCTGGACGCTCGTGCTCATGACGCTCGCCGCCTTCTTCATCGGCTACCATCTGATCATGGGGATCGGCGGCGCGGACATGCCGGTCGTCGTGTCGATGCTGAACAGCTATTCGGGCTGGGCGGCGGCGGCCATCGGCTTCACGCTGGGCAACGACCTGCTGATCGTCACCGGCGCGCTGGTCGGCTCCTCGGGTGCGATCCTTTCCTACATCATGTGCAAGGCGATGAACCGCTCCTTTATCTCGGTCATCCTCGGCGGCTTCGGCACGACGACGGGTCCGCAGATGGAGATCACCGGCGAGCAGATCGCCATTGACGCCGAGGGTGTGGTCACCGCGCTCAACGATGCCGATTCGATCGTCATCGTGCCGGGTTACGGCATGGCGGTGGCGCAGGCGCAGCAGTCGGTTTCCGAGCTGACGCGCAAGCTGCGCGCGGCCGGCAAGACCGTGCGCTTCGCCATCCACCCCGTCGCCGGCCGCCTGCCGGGCCACATGAACGTGTTGCTCGCCGAAGCCAAGGTGCCCTACGACATCGTTCTGGAAATGGACGAGATCAACGACGATTTCCCGAACACGGATGTCGTGATCGTCATCGGCTCGAACGACATCGTCAATCCGGCGGCGCAGGAAGATCCGAATTCGCCCATCGCCGGCATGCCGGTGCTCGAAGTGTGGAAGGCCAAGCAGGTGTTCGTGTCCAAGCGCGGGCAGGGCACCGGCTATTCCGGCATCGAGAATCCGCTGTTCTACAAGGACAACACCCGCATGTTCTACGGCGATGCGAAGAAGAGCATCGACCAGTTGCTGCCGGCGCTCGCCTGAGCGGTCGCGGTTGAACGCCTGAACGCACAGCGCCGCGGTTCATGCCGCGGCGCTGTTTTCGTTGATGGGCCGGCTCAGTAGAGCCGGGCGATATCCTCGCGCCGGAACGGCACGCGGTCGCGGTCGGCCGGCTCCATGTAGGTGCGGGCGTATTGGTGGCCGGAATAGACGGCGGCGGCGATGATGCCGGGGGCGAGACAGTCGCCGAGGCGGGTTACCGTGCGGATGCCGGCATCGGCCCATTCCGCTTCGCGCGCCTTCAGCTCCAGCCAGAGGGTTTCGTCCGGCAGGCGGGCGGTGACCGGCACGAGCGTGGCGCAGTCGACGGTCTCGATCCGGTCGCTGTAGATGCAGGCGAGATCCAGCCGGTCCTTCGTGCGGCCGGCCAGCGCCTTGGCCGTGACGATGCGGACGCCGACCTCGATGAGGCGCTTCTGCACGCGGCCCTGTTCCAGCGTGTGCTGGCTCCAGGGGGAGACCTGGGATTCCGGCGTGACGAAAGTCACCGTATGGCCGGCCTTGGCAAGCAGTTCCGCAAGGACGCTGCCCATGTAGTAACCGTCGTCGTCGAAGACCACGACGGGACCGTCGGCGCTGACCGCGTCCGCTCCGGCAGAAAGGATGGCGTCGGGTGAGACGACGGCGCCTTCCGTCAGGAAGGCGAGGGGCTGGCGGTGGGTGCGGCCCGCGCCGTCGCTGCGCCAGCGCGCGCCCGTGGCGATGGCGACATGGGGTATGCCGTATTGCAGCACGTCGTCGGCGGAAAGCGGGCTGTGCAGGTAGAGTTCGGCATTGGGGCGCACATTCAGCTGGCCGACGCGCCAGTCGCGCACGCGGCCCCAGGTGGCAAGGCCGGGCAGGCGGCATTCGCGCGCGACGCGGCCGCCCCATTCGCCGCCGCCTTCGGCCAGCACGACATCGACGCCGCGCTGGGCGAGCGCCCGCGCCGCCTCCAGCCCCGCCGGTCCGCCGCCGATGACGAGGGCCGGCTCGGGCGCTTCGGCGGTCGCGATGATCTCCGGGTGCCAGCCCTTGCGCCATTCCTCGCCGATGGTCGGGTTCTGCGTGCAGCGCATCGGCACGTTGGTATTGTCCCCGGAGGTGCAGATGTTGCAGCCGATGCATTCGCGGATATCGTCGATGCGGCCCTCCTCGATCTTTTTCGGCAGGTAGGGATCGGCGATGGAGGGGCGGGCGGCGCCGATGAAATCGAGAATGCCCTGGCGGATCGCCCGCACCATGCTGTCCGGTGAGGTATAGCGCCCGACGCCGACCACCGGCTTCGTCGTGACGGACTTGACGAAGCGGATATAGGGCTCCTGGAAGCCCTCCTCGGAGAAGCGAGCCGTCTGGCTGTCGTTCGACCAGCCGGAAAGGTTGACGTCCCAGAGGTCGGGCAATTCGGCGAGCGCCGTCACGATATCCTTGCCTTCGCCCTCGCAGGTGATGCCGGCCGGACCGAGCAGTTCGTCCACCGCAAGGCGGATGGCGAGCGCGCAGCGATCGCCCACGGCATCGCGCGTGTCGTCGATGATCTCGCGGAAGAGCCGCAGCCGGTTCTCGAAGGAGCCGCCATATTCGTCGGAGCGGTTGTTGTGGCGGCGGGACAGGAAGTGCTGAAGCACGCTCATGTCGTGCCCGGCATAGAGATAGACGATGTCGAAGCCGGCCTTTTTCGCGCGTAGCGCGGCGTTGCGATACCAGCGGCGCATATCGGCGATGTCGGTCTTGTCCATGGCGCGCGCCTGGACGGGATCGAGACAGTCGCTGATGACATGGGAGGGGGCGAGCGGGATCATCCGGCTGAAGCGGTTGGCGACATGCAGGCCGTTGTGCACGAGCTGGATGGCGGCGAGGCTGCCATGGGCGTGGATGCTCTGCGTGACGGCGGAAAGGGCCGGAAGGTCCCCGTCGTCCCAAAGGCGCGCCTCGTTGGCCGGGGTCAGGTCCGAGGTCGGGTGGATTTCCGCCTCCTGGGTGGAGACGACACCCCAGCCGCCTTCCGCCTTCATGCCGCGCAGCCGGGCTTCCGCATTGGGATAGCGGTAGCCCATGCCGGAACAGTGCGGCACCTGGTAGAAGCGGTTGGGCGCCGTGACCGGCCCGATCCGGACGGGTTCGAAGAGAATGTCGAAGCGGGGATCACGAACCATGTCTTGCCATCCTGAAAGGGCCGGTGCTGCTCTGTCTATGGCCGCAGGATATCGGGATTGCATCCGGGAACAAGCGGATTGTTATACATCTGCATAACAATGTTTGCGCGATGCGTATCTAGTAGTCGATCAGCCGTCTGTCGGACGAGGCGTCGGCGAAGCGCGGCTGGACGCCGAGCAGAGGCGCGGCGCGCTGGATGATCGCCTTGATCATCGGCGCGGCGTTGGAGGCGGCGGTTCGCCCGCCGTTCTCGCCGGTGCGCGGGGCGTCGATGATCGACAGGACGATGTAGCGTGGCTTGTCCATGGGGAAGGCGGCGAGGAAGGAGTTGAAATTGCTGGTCTTGGAATAGCGACCGTTGATGACCTTCTCGGCCGTCCCGGTCTTGCCGCCGACAAGGAAGCCCTCGACCTGCGCATGCCGGCCGGAGCCGATCTGGCCGTTCCGGTCGTAGAGCGCGCGCATGTCGGCGCTGGTCGTGTCCTTGAGGACGCGCGTGGCGAGCGACTGGGCGGCATCCCGCGAGCGCGGCAGGAAGGTCGGCGGGATGAGGTGGCCGCCATTCATCAGCGCGGCGGCTGCGGCAGCGGTCTGCAAGGGTGTCGTCGAGACGCCGTGGCCGAAGGAGATCGTGACGGAATTGATCTTCTTCCAGTTGCGCGGCTGGGTTGGCGTCGCGACGCCGGGCATTTCCGTCTCCAGCCTGGAGAGCAGGCCGAGCTGCGTGAAGAACTGCCGGTGGTTATCGACGCCGACCATGTCGGCCACGGCGGCGGTGCCGATATTCGAGGAATACTGGAACACTTCGGGAATGGACAGGGGCCGGTTCTTGCCCTTGAAATCGCGGATGGTGAAGCCGCCCATGCGGATCGGGCGCGAGGCGTCGACGACGGAGTTCAGCGTGATCTTGCCTTCGTCCAGCCCCATGGCGAGCGTGAAGCTCTTGAAGGTCGAACCCATCTCGAAGGTCGCGTTGCTGATGCGGTTGAACCAGCCTTTCTCGTAGTCCTTGTCGATGCTGCCATCGGCGAGGCGGCGGGAGGGTTCGTTCGGATCGTAGTCGGGAACCGAGGCCATGGCGAGCACTTCCCCGGTTTCCACGTCGAGGATCACCGCGCCGGCCGCTTCCGCCCCGTAGTCGACCATGGCCTTGGCGACGACCTCGCGCACGATGTTCTGGACGCGCAGGTCGATGGACAGCTTCACCGGCTCGAGCCGCGTGTCGTTGGTGAGGCCGGCGGCGCGCAGGTCCGCTAGGCCCTGCTGGTCGAGATAGCGCTCCATGCCGGCGAGGCCCTGGTTGTCGACGTTGACATGGCCGACGATATGGGCGGCGGTGGCGCCGCCCGGATAGAAGCGCCGCTTTTCCGGCCGGAAGCCGATGCCCGGCAGGCCGAGCGCGAGAATATCGGCCTGCTGCTTGGGCGTGAGCTGGCGGCGCAGCCATTGGAAGGCGCTGTCCGAGCGCAGCTTGCGATGCGTTTCGCGCCAGTCGAGGTTGGGCACGACCAGCGCCAGCTTCTCCACCACCTCGTCGGCGTCGAGGATGCGGCGCGGCTCGGCATAGAGCGAGACCGTGTTGAGATCGGTCGCCAGCAGCAGGCCGTTGCGGTCGGTGAGGTCGGGGCGGGAGGCGACGGCATGGGCGCTTGCATCGATCGCGGCCGATTGCAGCGGCTCGGTGAGGCCGTACTGGAGAAGGCGCGCGCCGAGCGCGAGATAGGCGACGAGGAAGAGGCCGATGAGGATGGCGAGGCGCTGGCGCGCCTGTTTGCGGCGGCGCGCATTGGTGCCGATGAAGGTCGCGTCGCGAAGGCCGGGCTGCGGCCCGACGGTGAAATGCGCGCGGCTCTTCAGCCGCATGATGAATGCGATCATTTCCGACCTGCCCAGGCGTTCGCAGCATGCCCGGACGGCGACCTTCACGATCCGGTGCATGAAAACCTGCGGGCAAAGCGCTGAAACACCAAGGGAAATGTCGGCAAGCGGCGGCGCATCATTAAAGTTGCATTAATATACATTTAAAATTGCTTGCAGCCGGTTAAGGCCTGCGGCCGCCTGCGGCGATGGCCGCAGGGGTGCGGGGATTGCCGGGTTTCTTGACATTTGCACGGAAAACGGTTGACAGCCGATCTCTCTGTATACATTTTAAATACAAAAAGAATTTTAGAGGGATGCAATATGTCGACAAAGAATGCGCCGACGGATCGCTCCACATGGGCGGACGGGGTCACGCAGCTATCCCAGGTTATCCTGCGCGGTGAAAAGGCCCTTGCCGGGTTTTTCATGACGGTGCTGCTTGTGCTGATCCTGGTGAATGTCGTGACCCGCTTTGCCCGCGTGCCGATCTACTGGATCGACGAGGCCTCGATCTTCGCGATGATCTGGCTCGGCTTCATCGGCGCGTCGGTCATGACGCGGCTGCGCATCGATTTTGCCGTTACCCTGCTTGCGGACCAGCTTTCGCCCAAATGGGTCGCCCGGCTGCGCGCGCTCGCCACGGCCATTTCGCTGGCCTTCGCGGTGGGTTTTGCGGTCGTGTGCTGGCTTTGGCTGGACCCGGTGGGCATCGCCTCGCATGGCTTCGACGCCCAGGCCTATGCCGCCGAGACGTTCAACTTCCTCTACACGGAACGGACCCAGACGCTGGAATGGCCGACCTGGGTCGTCAATCTCATCCTGCCGATCTTCGCCCTGACGCTGATCGTCCACAATGCCGCCAACCTGCTTGAAGACCTCGGCCTTGCGCGCAAGCGCGAGCAGGTTTCGCTGACGAGCGCGGAAGGAGCCGCCTGATGTTCACCTTCGGCGCATTCGTCGTCCTCATGCTCGTGGGCCTGCCGATTTCCATCGTGCTCTGCCTGACGGCCGCCGCCTATATCTGGCAGAGCGACAACACGGTCCTCTTCGCCTCCTATCCCACCCAGATGTTCATGGGGCTGGACAGCTATGGCCTGATCGCCATTCCGCTCTTCATCCTGATCGGTGAGATCATGAATGGCGGCGGCATCACGCGGCGCATCATCGACATGGCGATGGCCTTCGTCGGCGCGATGAAGGGCGGCCTTGCCTATGTGAACCTGCTGGCCAACATGTTCGTGGCCTCCATCCTCGGCTCGGCCGCGGCGCAGGTCGCGCTGATGTCGCAGATGATCGTGCCGGAAATGGTGAAGAAGGGTTACGACAAGACCTTCGCCGCCGGCCTCACCGCCTATGCGGGCATGCTCGGGCCGATCATTCCGCCCTCCATCATGTTCGTCGTCTACAGCGTCATCGCGCAGGTGCCCGTCGGCACCATGCTGGCCGCCGGCATCATTCCGGGCATCATCCTCACCGTCGCCTTCTGCGTGGTGATCGCACTGATGGGCTATGTCTACAACTATCCGCGCGGCGCGAGCCTGCCGATGCGCGAGCGCGTGTCGATCACGCTGAAGGCCCTGCCGACCCTCATCATCCCGCTGATCATCGTCGGCTCCATCGTGACCGGGCTTGCCAACCCGACCGAGGCGGCCGCCATGGGCGTCGTCGCCGCCGTCATCGTCGGGCGCTACGTGACCGGCGATCTCAGCCTGAAGCAGCTTCCCGCCATGTTCGTCAAGGCCGGGGTCCTGTCGGCCGGCATCCTGTTCCTGATCGCCGCGGCGGCCGTGTTCTCGTGGGTTCTCGTCTACGGCATGGTGCCTCAGCGCGTGGCGGAATGGATCCAGACCATCGCCAAGGATCCGATCACCTTCATGCTGCTGGTCAACGTGATCCTGCTCGTCATCGGCACGGTGATCGACGGCGCGCCCGGCCTGATCATGACGGTCCCGATCCTGCTGCCGATCGCCACCGACGTCTATGGCATCGATCCCGTGCATTTCGGCGTCGTCGCCGTGATCAACCTCGTGCTCGGCTTCCTGTCCCCGCCGGTCGGCCTGAACTTCTTCATCGCCGCCGCGGTGACCGGAGCCAAGCCCGGCAAGATGTTCATCGTCACGCTGCCGTTCTTCATCATCTGCTGCATCATTCTGGTGCTGCTGTCGATCTTCCCGGCGCTGTCGACCTACTTCGCCTGATCACCAACTCAAAACAGAGGGAACCTGCCATGAACATTACCCGTCGTACCCTGATGAAAAGCGTCTCGCTCGGTGCAGCGATGGCCGTCTCCGCGCCGTCGATCCTGCGTGCGCAGGAAGCCAAGGTCTATCGCCTCGGCATCACCACGCCTCCGGGCCATCCGTGGAACCTGGCAGCCGAATCCGTTGGCAAGCGCCTTGCCGAAGAGACCGGCGGTCGCCTCTCCATCCAGGTCTTCCCGTCGAACCAGCTCGGCAACGAAGGCGCGATGCTGCAGCAGATGCAGTCCGGCGCGCTCGATCTCGGCTGGATCATGACCGCCGAACTCGGCTCGCGTATTCCGCAGATCGCCGCCATCAACGCGCCCTGGCTGGTCAAGAGCACGGACAAGGTCGCCGCGCTCGTTCGTCATCCGGTCGCGATGAAGCTGCTCGACGTCCTGCCGGCCCAGACGGGCACCATCGGCCTCGGCTACGGCATCACCACGCTGCGCGTCGTCTTCACCGGCAAGGAGACCAGCGGCATCGAAGACATCAAAGGCATGAAGCTGCGCATCAATACGACGCCGGCCTACCGCGACTTCTACCAGCTCCTCGGCGCCGCCCCGACGCCGATCCCGACGCCGCAGGTGTTCGACGCAATGTCCAACGGCCAGGTCGATGGCCTCGAAGCCGACCTCGACCTGTCCTGGAACCAGCGCTACGACAAGGTCGCCAAGACCATGCTGCGCATGAACGCCATCTTCATGCCCTGCGTGGCGCTCGCTTCCGGCCGTGTCTGGAAGGGCGTTCCGGAGGCCGACCGCGAGCTGATCGCCCGCCTGACCCGCGAAGAACTCGACAAGCAGATCGACGCGACCGTCGCCAAGGAAGCCACGCTCCTGCAGAACTTCAAGGACACCGGCATCAAGATCGTCGATGTGAACCTGGAGAACACCGCGGAAATCATCAGCGCCTATGATGCGATCTGGCTGCCCAAGGCGCCGGTTCTGAAAGAACTGCGCGAAGTCGGCGCAACCCTTTGAGATAAAAGGGTTCGCCCTGTCTGCAGCTCCGCCGTTTCGGCGGCGGAAGCTGGAAGAGACCGGACTTGCAGGCGGCCCTCGTGGCCGCCTGCGCCGTTTGGCGCGGGGGCGAATGCTTGAATTTGCCGGGTACATCGTGCCATTAGGACGTCTTCCTCCGGAGAATGGCACATGACCAAAGACACGATGGCCGGACGGCCATGGAAGCAACTGGCGTTCATCGCATCCCTTTTGGCCTCGGCAACGGCGGCGCAGGCGACCCCCGTGCTGGTGGTGGATGCCGACAGCCATCAGGTGCTCTATCAGGAAGATGCCGGCGTGCCGTGGTATCCGGCCTCCACGACCAAGCTGATGTCGGCCTTCGTCGTGTTCGAGGCGCTGCGCGCCGGTGAAGTGACCCTGAAGACGCCCGTCACCATGACGCGCAACGCCACGAAACAGGCCTTTCTGGAATCCGGCCTGACCTTCGGGCGGGTGATGACGCTGGAAGATGCGCTTTTCGCCATGCTCACGGCCTCGGCAAATGATGTCGCCGTGGCGCTCGCGGAGGCTGTCGCGCCGGATGAGAAGGCCTTCGTGCAGCGCATGAACGATGCCGCCACCCGCCTTGGCCTCAACGGCACCCGCTTCACCAATCCCAATGGGCTGTTCGACAAGCAGAACTACACGACCGCGCGCGACCTGGCGCTGCTCGGCATGGAGGTGGACCGGGCGTTCCCCGAATACCGCCGTTTCTTCCAGGCCTCGGCGGTGACGATCGACGGCAAGGAGATCAAGTCCAACAACCAACTGCTGACCCGCTTCAACGGCACGGTCGGCATGAAGACCGGCTTCCTCTGCGCATCGGGGCGAAACTTCGTGGGTCTTGCCGAGCGCAACGAGCGGCGCGTGATGGTCGTCGTGCTGGGCGCGACGACGGAGCGGGAGCGCAACGAGCGCTCCGCACAATTCCTGACGCAGGCCTTCGACGGCAAGCTGCCCGCCGGTGGCGGCAGCGTGGAGAATGTCGCGAACCGGCGTGACGTCGCGCCCGAGGACATGCGTATCCGCCTGTGTACGGACAAGAGCGCCGAATACGAGGCCAGCCGCGACGCGCTCTACCCGATGGGCCTGCCGGGGCACGAGACCTACCTGCAGGATCAGTTGCCGGGCGGCGTCCATGCGATCAGCACCTGGGCCGACGACAAGGCCGTGGACGTGCCGGTTCCCGCCCGCCGGCCGTCGTAAGCGCTGCGCGCCTTTCTAGAGCAGGGCGAGAAAGCGTTCGGCCGCCGGTGAGGCGGGCCGCCGGGCCGGCTGGAGCAGATAGAGGCTGCGCGTGAGGTCGAGGTCGGCGACGGCCACGAAGGCGAGCGCCGGATCGGCGAAGAGCAGCACAGCTTCGCGCGGCAGGAGTGCGACGCCGACGCCGGCGCGCACCAGGGCAAGCTGGGCGACGGTGGAGCGGGCGCTGAGATTGCCGGCGAGGAAGGCTTCCGGCAGGCCGGCATGGCCGGCGAGCAGGCGCTGGGTCCCGGTGTCGCCGTCGAGCTGGATGAGGTCCTGCGGATCGATATCCGCAAGGCGGATGGCTCCCCCGCGAAGCGCCAGCGGATGATCTGCCCGGCAGGCGAGGCCGAACGGGTCGCGGCCGATTTCGACCTGGGCGAGATCCGGCGAAGTTCCCGCCCGGCCGGCAATCGCAAGGTCGAGCACGCCATCGGAAACGAGGGTGGCGAGCCGTTCGGCGATATCGTCGTAAAGCGTGACGGCCACGGCCGGATGCGCCTTGCGGAACGCCGCGAGGGCAGGGGCGACCCGCCCCGAGATCGCCGAGGGCGACGCACCGATGGCGAGCGAGCCATGCGCCAGCCGCGCCCCGCCGCGAAGACGCTGCATCGCCCGGTCCAGCCCCTCCACCAGCGGCCGGGTCTCCTCCAGGAATTGCAGGCCGAGCGCCGTCGGCTGCGGCGGGCGCAGGCGCCGGTCGAAGAGCGCGTGGCCGGCATTCTCCTCCAGTTGCCGCACGGCTTCCGTGAGAGCCGAGGGCACAACGCCGAGCGTTTCGGCCGCCCGTACGAAGGAGCCTTCCTGCCAGATGGCGTGGATGGCCCGCAGATGCCGAAGGTTTATGTTCGAATTATCAGAATTTATCTTCATGATTTTCTAATTCTACGAACATGACTTCCATGGTTCAAGGGGACGCGAGCCTTTGAGAGGAACCCTCATGCAATTTCCGGCGAAGAACCGTATCGACGATCTTGCGGCTGCCCTGCGCGCCGGCGGTTTCAGCGGCGAGATCGAGACGGACAGTGCGCTGCGCGCCGCCATGTCCACCGACAATTCGGTCTACCGCATCGTGCCGGACCTGATCGTCGCGCCGCGCCATGCCGGGGATGTCGTGTGTCTGATGCGTGTGCTGGAGGAGCCGGCCTTCGACGCCATAGCGCTGACCGCCCGCGGCGGCGGCACCGGCACCAACGGCCAGAGCCTCAACAGCGGCGTCGTGATCGATTTCCGCCGGCACATGAACCGGCTTGTCGCCGTCGATGTCGCGGAGCGGTGGGCGGAGGTGGAGCCGGGCATCGTGCTCGACGACCTCAATGACAGGCTCCGGCCACATGGCCTGTTCTTCGCGCCCGAGACCTCGACGTCGACGCGCTGCACCGTCGGTGGCATGGTCTCGACCGACGCCTCCGGCAAGGGATCGCGCGTCTATGGCAAGACCTCGGACAATCTTGCCGGGGTGGAGATCGCGCGCGGGGCGGGCTGTCTCGCCTCGTTCGAGCCGACGCCGGACTGGGCGCGGCCGATGCTGGCGGCCGCCGAGGCCGCGGCCCGCGCCGGGCGGGAGGCTTTTGTCGCCAATACACCGAAGCTCAACCGCCGCTTCACCGGCTACGACCTCGAGCGGGCCTGTCCGCCGGAAGGCGGCTTCGAATGGTGGCGGCTGTTTCCCGGCTCCGAGGGCACGCTCGGCCCGATCACGCGCATCCGCGTGAAGCTCCTTCCCATCGAGCCGGAAAAGCGGCTGATCGTCGTCGGCTTCGACAGTTTCCGCCAGGCGCTGGCGGCCGCAACGCCCCTGATGCAGGACGAGCCGACGGCCATCGAGGTCATGGACGAACGTGTGCAGCAGCTCGCGCAGGAGGCCGGCATTCTCCAGCGTCTGCCGGAAGGGCTGCGCCCGAAGGGCGATGCGCGCGTCGCCTATGTCTTCGTGGAATTCAACGGGTCGGATGCCGGGCTTCTCGAGGCGCGGCTTGCTGCCTGCCGCGCCCGGCTTGCCACGCTGGACGGCGCGGGCGCCGTGCATGTGGCCGCGGACAAGGCGGAAATCCGCGCGCTCTGGGCGATCCGCTCGGCGGGCGTCGGGCTGCTCGGCAAGGTGGATGGCCGGGCGCGGCCGGTCGCCTTCGTGGAGGACTGCGTGGTGCCGCCGGAGAACCTGCCGGCCTTCGTGGACGATTTCCTCGCCCTCATCGCCTCGCACGGTCTTGGCTTCGGCATCTATGGCCATGTGGACGTCGGCTGCCTGCATATCCGTCCCGCGCTCGATATCGATGCGGACGCCGACCGGGAGAAGCTTGTCGCCGTCTCGGATGGCGTCTTCGCGCTGACGCGCAAGCATGGCGGTATCTTCTGGGGCGAGCACGGCAAGGGTGTGCGCGGCGCCTATCTGCGCGAGTGGATCGGCCCGGAGGCCTATGCAGCCCTTCAGGGCGTCAAGGCGGCGTTCGATCCCAAGGCGCGCTTCAACCCCGGCAAGCTGGTGGGCGGCGAGGGCGCGGTGATGGGGATCGCCACCACGCCCTTCCGGCCCTTCAATGCGCCCGAGGGCGACGCGCTGGAAAAGGCCTTCCGCTGCAATGGCAATGCGCAATGCCTGAGCTATCAGGCGACGACGCCGATGTGCCCCTCCTTCAAGGCGAGCGCGGACCTGCGCCATTCGCCGAAAGGCCGCGCCGATGCGCTGCGCGCCTGGAAGACGGCGAAGACGGCGGGCGGGGAGGGTGTCGATGAAGCCGACCTGCTGGGTGTGCTGGACACCTGCCTCGGCTGCAAGGCCTGCGCCTCGACCTGTCCCGTACAGGTGGATATCCCGCAGATGCGCTCCGCCTTTTACTCAGATTACTATGCACGCAATGCGCGTCCGCTGGCCGACCGGCTGACGCTGCTTGCCGAGAGGATGAGCCTGTTTCAGGTGAAGCTGGCGGGCGTGCTGGGGCCGCTCTGGCCGCTGCTGCGCCGCGTCGCAGCGGGCCTGATGGCGGCGGTCGACCTGCCGGAGCGGCTTGCCGGTTCCGTGCCGGGGCTGGAGCGCATCGCGATCGCCGATCTCGGCGGCCCCCTGCCGGAAGGCACGGTTCTCGTCTGGCAGGACTGGTTCACGTCGCTCTTCGACGCGGCGGTGCAGCGGGATGTGGCGGCCGGGCTGCGTGCGCTCGGCTATCGCCCGCTCTTCGTGGAGATGCTGCCGGCCGGCAAGGCCGCGCTTAATCTCGGGGACATGCCGGGCTTTCGCGCCATGGCGGGGCGGCTTGCCGCGGCGCTGGCGCAGGCGGCGCGCTCCGGCGTGCCGATGATCGGCCTCGACCCGGCCTTCGTCATGATGCTGCGGCAGGACTATGCGAAGGCCGGCATCCGCCTGCCGGAGGTGCTTCTGCCGCAAGCGTTCCTGGCCCGCGAGATTGCGGCGGGCAGGGCAATGCCGAGGGCGGCGTCCGGCGCTGAGGCCGTCACGCTGCTCAGCCATTGCACCGAAACGACGGGGGATGCGGGCGCGCGCGCCGGCTGGCAGGCGGTCTTTGCCGCGCTCGGCGTGGAGCTTGCCGCGCCCGAGACCGGCTGCTGCGGCATGGCGGGCCTCTTCGGCCACCAGAAGCGCCATCAGGCCATTTCGAAGAGCCTTTTTGCGCTTTCGTGGGCCGGTCATGTGAAGGACGGCAAGACGGTGGTGGCGACGGGCTTTTCCTGCCGTTGCCAGAGCGAGCGTCTGGCGGAACGGGACGTCCGTCATCCCCTCGGCCTGATCGCCGACCTTCTGGCGGTCAAAGCCAGCCGGCCCGCTTGAAGCGGGCGAAGAGAATGCCGCAGAGGGCGGCGATGACGCCGAGCACGATGAAATAGCCGTAGCGGGTTTCCAGTTCGGGCATGTTGCGGAAGTTCATGCCGTAGAGGCCCGCGATCGCCGTCGGAACCGCCAAGATGGCGGCCCAGGCGGCAAGCTGGCGGGTGATGACGCCCTGGCGCTGCTGTTCGAGCAGGTTGCTCGCCTCGAAGACGGATGTGATGACGTCGCGCAGGCCGGCAATCATCGTCTCCACCCGTTTGACATGGTCGAGCACGTCGCGGAAATAGGGGCGGGCGTTCTCGTCGATGCAGGGCAGGTCCAGATGGGTGAGCCGCCCGGCCACCTCCGCCATCGGCCCGAGCACGCGCTGGAACAGGATCACCTGGCGGCGCATGCGGAAGATGCGGCGGATCTGCTCGCGCTCGAGGAAGGAGATCAGCATGTGTTTTTCGAGCGCAAGAACGCTGTCCTCGATCTTCTCGACCATCGGCAGGTAGCCGTCGACGATGAAGTCGATGATGGCGTGCAGGACATAGTCCGGTCCGTGCCGCAGCATCTGCGGCGATTGCTCCAGCAGGCGGCGCAGTTCCGTATGCGTGCGCGCCGAGCCATGGCGGACCGTGACGATATGATGCCGGCCGACGAAGATGCAAGTTTCGCCATAAACGATCTTGTCGGCCTCAAGATGCGCCGTCTTCACGACGACGAAGAGTTCTTCGCCGTAAACCTCGACCTTCGGCACCTGCCGGCCCCGCAGCGCATCCTCCACAGCGAGCGGATGCAGGCCGAACATCGCCTTGAGCTTGCCCATCTCCTCCTCGGTCGGCTCCGTCAGGCCGATCCAGGCGAAGGCGTTTTCCTCGGCGGCGAAGGGTTCATCCGCAAGCGCAACCTCTTCGGCACGTTTGCCGTCACGGTAGATGTAGGAAGCGACGACGGTCATGGGGCGGCTCTTCGGGGGATAGCGTTGGGCGTGACACAGGCGCATATCTCGCCCGTGGTGGATGAGCAAGCACGACAGCGCGGCCATCCGCCTACGCGCGACAGATAGCTGCCAAATAACTCGAGAGAGCGCGGCCGGGGCTGTTGCGCAGCCGCTATTTGCCTCTGTGTTGCTCAGCGGGATTTATTACGCCTGGTGCTGTTGTTGCAGATGTTCGCAAGACCCATGTTGCGTTCAGGAATTTACGTCGAAGGTCAGCGTTGGCTAGCTATGGTGTGAGCAGCACCCAAATGACCGCAGCAATACAAGCCGCTAAAACCGGCAGATAAGGGATGCAAACAAACGGTCGTTTCATTGTTTGCCACAACTTCGCGTCAGCTTGATACTCAGTGTATTTTCTGCCCCAACTGCTGTGGACTTGAAAGGGCGCTATCGTGCTGGAATCCGCTTCACCGCGGAAGACACCTTCTAGCAGACGGATGCGATCAGAATAGCACCATTGGAAATTCTTCCAAATTCCCTCCAATACCCAAACGCAAAGACATGCAAGCCCCGTGGCGAGCAGTAGACCGATGGACTGGTCCCTGATCCCCAAGCCTAGCCCCGCCGAGAGAAGCGGTACAAGCCAACCTTTCATTGAGATGATACGGCCGTCGATAGCTTCGTAATTTGTCTGCAGTATCGCGTATTCCGCACGAAGATCGTC
This sequence comes from Shinella zoogloeoides, assembly GCF_020883495.1. Classification (NCBI taxonomy): domain Bacteria; kingdom Pseudomonadati; phylum Pseudomonadota; class Alphaproteobacteria; order Hyphomicrobiales; family Rhizobiaceae; genus Shinella; species Shinella zoogloeoides. The sequence goes on from NZ_CP086611.1 coordinate 317,084, forward strand.
TCGAGTTTCGGCCATATCCCCTCCTCTGAACTACCTAATTTTGCAGTTTATTCCGATGTGGTGAGCGCGAGTCTGTACCTCGTTTGGTTGTGTATCGTAGCTTGATGGAGTAAATTTGCAATGTATGAGAGTGGTCATGCTCACCCCTAGAGTCTCAATGTATGATGGCGATCTAAGAATTGTGGGGAGGCTGCAACAATCTTGCTGATAAGATCGCCGTCAAGGATGATGAGCTCTGTCCCATGAGCTTGGCGCGATGTGGAGCATGGTCCGATCCAACGGTTGCAAGCGGACGACAGGGATGATGATCTGCTTGAGTGCCGACGGCTCAAGCGTGGACTTACACACGTCGATCCAGATCGTTGACCAGAACCGTTACATTTCAGACGGACTGACGAGCGTGACTTCTCGTTGGCGAATTGAAGCGGCCCACTTCATGGGAGGGTAAAACGGTGGTTGTGAACCGCCCCGGCTTTGCCGGAGACCCCAACTCGTGAGAAGTAGGGTCTATGACAAGCAAGACGACGAACAAATTTTCTTCTGAAGTCCGCGCCCGCGCCGTTCGAATGGTGGCCGATCATGAAGCCGAACATCCTTCCCGGTGGGCGGCTGTATCTTCCATAGCGGCCAAGATCGGTTGCTCGGCGCATACGCTCAATGAATGGGTGAAGAAGGCCGAGGTCGACAGCGGCAAGCGTGCAGGTTTGCCGAGTGACGTGGCGGAGAAGATAAAGGCTTTGGAGCGGGAGAACCGGGAGCTTCGTCAGGCGAATGAGATTTTACGCAAGGCCTCTGCGTATTTTGCCCAGGCGGAGCTCGACCGCCCACTGAAGCGATGATTTCCTTCATCGATGCACACCGCTCGGTGCTCGGGGTCGAGCCGATCTGCAGGCTGCTGCCGATTGCCCCGTCCACCTACTATGAGGTCGTTGCCAAACGCACGGACGTGGACCGCCTATCGGCCCGCACCCGACGCGACATGGCCCTGAAGATCGAGATACGCCGGGTGTTCAACGAGAACTTCCAGGTCTATGGCGTGCGCAAAGTCTGGCGGCAGTTGCAGCGAGAAGGTTACGACGTTGCCCGCTGCACCGTCGCTCGGCTTATGAGAATGATGGGGCTTCAAGGCGTCATTCGCGGCAAGCCAGTCAAAACCACCGTGTCGGACAAGTCCGCTCCATGCCCGCTAGACCGGGTGAACCGACAGTTCTTCGCTCCCGCGCCGAACATGCTGTGGTTATCCGATTTCACCTATGTCGCGACTTGGCAGGGCTTCGTTTACGTGGCCTTCGTCATTGATGCCTTCGCTCGCCGTATCGTGGGTTGGCGGGCAAGCCGGGCGGCCCATGCGGGCTTTTTGCTTGATGCCCTCGACCAGGCGCTTCATGATCGGCGGCCCGTCAAACGCAGTGGGCTGGTTCATCATTCCGACCGCGGCTCGCAATACGTATCCATTCGCTATTCCGAACGGCTGGCGGAGGCAGGCATCGAGCCGTCTGTCGGAAGCGTTGGTGATAGTTACGACAATGCTCTCGCCGAAACGATCAACGGTCTTTACAAGGCCGAGGTCATCCATCGGCGAGGACCATGGCGCAACTTCGAAGCCGTGGAGTTCGCCACGCTCGAATGGGTCGATTGGTTCAACAACCGCCGCCTTCTGGAGCCCATCGGCAACATACCGCCAGCCGAGGCCGAAGAACGATACTACGCCATGCTGGACGCACCAGCCATGGCCGCATAACTTAAGCCAAACGGTCTCCGGTAAAGCCGGGGCGGTTCAGTTGGTTCCATAATTTAGCTTATGCGATCCATCGGTGTAGCCGGGTGGGTTCAAGTTTGAAGTGCGACTTGCGAATGATGCCAATGGGTTATCAACCGCAAGGACGCTGCCATGAAACGCACCTACTCCCACATAGACCTAAATGAACGCCGCAGGATCGCCCGCTGGCGTCATGCTGGTCTGAGTATTGACACCATCGCGGAGAAGCTTGGACGCCATCGCTCGACGATTTTCCGTGAGGTCCGGCGCAACGTTTACATCGACAAGGAATGGCCGGAACTGAGCGGCTATCATTGCGTGACCGCGCATGACATGGCCTGTGAGAGCGGCGGTGCAAAAGTCGGCCACGGTAGCGGCGGCATAATGCTGCTGCGGGCGGAGTAAAATCCGGCCACCTATTTCCTTTCTGCAATGATCGCAGGAGGGACAGGGGATCTACACCGTGGAACTTTATTTGAGGGTTCGCCTGGCTGTTTCGGAAGGGATGAAGCAGCGTCAGGCCGCGAAGCATTTCAACATCTCGCGAGAGACCGTGGCCAAGATGTTGGCCTATTCGACACCACCCGGCTATCAGCGTCGATCACCGATCCGGCGTCCGAAGCTGGATGCGTTTGTTTCGACGATCGAGCATTGGCTCGACGAAGATCTGAAGATGCCGCTAAAGCAACGCCATACTGCCAAGCGTGTGTTCGACCGCCTGCGTGATGAGTGCGGTTTCACCGGCGGCTACACGATCATCAAGGACTACATACGCGAGCGGGATCAGCGTCGGCAGGAGGTGTTCGTGCCGTTGTCGCATCCGCCCGGCCATGCGCAGGCCGACTTTGGCGAGGCGACGGTGGTGATCGGCGGCGTCGAGCAAAAGGCGCGTTTCTTCGTGCTGGATCTGCCGCATAGCGACGGCTGCTACGTGCGGGCCTATCCTGCGGCGGTGGCCGAGGCCTGGGTCGACGGCCACATCCATGCATTCGCCTTCTTCGGGGCCGTGCCGCAGTCGATCGTCTATGACAATGACCGTTGCCTGGTGGCCAAGATCCTGCCCGACGGCACACGCAAGCGGGCGGCGTTGTTCAGCGGCTTCCTGTCCCACTACCTGATCCGGGATCGCTATGGCCGTCCGGGAAAGGGCAACGATAAAGGGAATGTCGAGGGACTCGTCGGTTATGCCCGACGTAATTTTATGGTGCCGATCCCGCAGTTTGCGACATGGGATGCGTTCAACGCCTTTCTGGAAGAGCAGTGCCGCAAACGCCAGCGCGACAAGCTGCGCGGTGAGAGTGAGACAATCGGGGAGCGGCTACAGCGTGATCTGGCGGCCATGCGTCCGTTACCGGCGTCTCCCTTCGATGCCTGCGACCAGGCCAGCGCCAGGGTGACAGCCCAGTCGCTGGTGCGCTACAAGACCAACGACTATTCCGTACCGGTCGCCTATGGCCATCAGGACGTCTGGGTCCGGGGCTATGTCAATGAGGTGGTGATCGGCTGCCGCGGCGAGATCATTGCCCGTCATCCGCGATGCTGGGAACGGGAAGACGTCGTCTTCGATCCCGTTCATTATCTGCCGCTGATCGAGCAGAAGATCAATGCGCTGGATCAGGCGGCTCCACTCCAGGGCTGGAACCTGCCGGACGAGTTCGCGACGCTGCGCCGCCTGATGGAAGGCCGCATGGCAAAGCATGGCCGACGGGAATACGTGCAGGTTCTGCGCCTGCTGGAGAGCTTCGACCTTGCGGACCTGCATGCGGCCGTGAAGCAGGCGATACAGCTCGGTGCGATCGGCTTCGATGCGGTCAAGCATCTGATCCTGTGCCGGGTCGAGCGCCGGCCACCGCGGTTGGATCTGTCGATCTATCCCTACCTGCCGCGGGCGACGGTCGAGAAGACCTCAGCGAAAGCGTATATGCGCCTCCTGTCGTCTGATGCGGGAGAGGCGGCATGAGCACCGAAGCACCCGACATCCTGCTCGCCCACTATCTCAAGACCCTGAAGCTGCCGACCTTCCAGCGCGAGCACCAGAAGCTGGCCCGGTTATGCGCCACCGAAGGCGTCGATCATGTCGGATACCTGTTCCGGCTTGCCGAACGGGAGATGATCGAACGGGACCGCCGCAAGGTCGAACGTCGGATCAAGGCGGCTAAATTCCCGATCGTCAAAAGCCTCGACAGCTTCGACTTCACAGCCATCCCCAAGCTGAACAAGATGCAGGTGCTGGAACTGGCCCGCTGTGAATGGATCGAGCGCCGGGAGAACGTCATTGCGCTGGGCCCGAGCGGCACGGGTAAGACGCATGTCGCGCTCGGTCTCGGCCTGGCCGCGTGCCAGAAAGGCCTGTCCGTCGGGTTCACGACAGCGGCCGCCCTGGTCAGCGAGATGATGGAGGCCCGCGACGAACGGCGTCTTCTTCGGTTCCAGAAACAGATGGCCGGCTACAAGCTGCTCATCATCGACGAGCTGGGCTTTGTGCCGCTGTCAAAGACCGGCGCGGAATTGCTGTTCGAGCTGATCTCGCAACGCTACGAGCGCGGGGCCACCCTGATCACCAGCAATCTTCCATTTGACGAATGGACGGAAACCCTGGGGTCCGAACGATTGACCGGCGCTCTGCTCGATCGCGTTACCCACCACGTCAACATCCTCGAGATGAACGGCGACAGCTATCGCCTCGCTCAAAGTCGAGCCCGAAAGGCCGGCTAAAACTACTCTCAAAAAATCGCCGCGCCGGCCTGAGACCCCCGCTCGGGCTACGCCCTCCCGGCCGTCTCAGGCCGGCGCCACAGTGGCCGACTTTTGCTCCGCCCCGTGGCCGGTTTTTACTCCGCCGTTGACACCGGCCGGTGACGGTTTCTGCTCTTCGGATGGCAGGCGTGGAAATGGTCGAGGCGCTGTTCGCACCGGCGTTCCATGCTATCTAGACGTGATGAATTTTGCGGCAGGCACAATGGGCCTGCTTTAAGAGAACAGCGCTCACGGCTTCACGCGAGCGAATGACAACGGCGGATGGAAGGCGTAGGTTCACCCTTGGTTGCAGGTAAGGAAAGAACTGGCGGAAAGGCGCGCGGCATCGCACGGCGGGCGACGTTGTCCGACGTTGCCGCGGAGGCCGGGGTTTCGACGGCCGTCGTCAGCTATGTTCTCAACGGCGGGCCGCGCAATGTATCGGAAACCACGCGGATAGCCGTCGAACAGGCGATGGAGAAGTTGAATTACCGGCGCAATCCTGTTGCGAGCGCGTTGACGGCGGGGCGTTCGAACCTCGTCGGGCTTCTGGTGCCGGACCAGTCCAACCCTTTCTTTGCCGAACTTGCCGGTGAATTTGAAAGAGAAGGGCGTGCTCGGGGTTATCTGACGATGCTGGGCAACACATCGCATGACGCCTCGATCGAGCTGGATTATGTGCGCGCCCTTGCGGACTGGCGGGTCCGGGCCGTTTTCGTAGCCAGCGTGAACGAGCACGAATTCGTGGTCGATGGTTGCCCGATCATCTACGTTCATTCTGCCCCGGCCAAGAGCCGGCTGACCGCGGCGCTGTTCGACGATTTCGGCGGGGGGATTACGGCCACGCGGCATCTGATCGCTCATGGCTACGAAGATATCCATTGTCTGGCGGGGCCAAGCGACTTCGGCCCGTTCGGACATCGCCGGCGCGGCTGGGAGGCGGCGATGAGCGAGGCCGGCCTGTCGACAAAGGGGCGCGTACACTATGTCGCCGCGTCCCGATTGGAGGCGGCAAGGCAGATTCGTGACCTGATGATGGGCGACCGTTGTCCGCGAGCGATTTTCTCGACAAGCGACGAACAGGCTCTGTCGGTGCTCAGGGCAGCGGCCGAGGCAGGTAAAAGCATCCCGGGCGATGTCGCGCTGGTTGGGTTCGACGGCATAGCCGAGGCGCTTCAGGGCAGACCCCGCATAACGACCATCGCCCTTCCCCTGCGCCGGCTCGCGGTCGAGGTTTTCAACGCCATAGAGGATTGCGGCTCGACTGACCGGCGGCACGAACCGCTGCAGGGCCAATTGACGATAGGCGAAACCTGCGGCTGCCAAGTGGCGTGAAGCGCATTAGGTCCTTTTCAACGCCAGGACCCGGTTGATGTGCCGTTGCCGCTCGCTTAGCGTGGACGTAGTATCTCCTAGTGCTTCCCGATAAGCGGTGACACGCTTCTATAAACCGTTCGCCGGAAGGACTGGACCTGGTGACACAATCATCGATACGGCATCACCTTTGCCATGCGGCATTCCTGCCGCCTATCATTACAACGTCTGCGGTGCGATGAACTGATAGTAGGCCCAGGCGAGCACGATCACCGCGGCGACGGCGAGCCAGAGTAGCCTTTTTTTCGGACCCGACGCGGCAGGCTTGTTTTCCTGCTTCGGCTTCCGTGGCTCGAATTTCAGAACATTGTTGTCGTTCAAGGCGTCCTCCGTGGCATTGCGAGACGGTGAAAGTTCTGCGGCCTGCTCATGGCGGCCCTGCTCTTCGAAAATCACGGGGCTTCTATCATGGCTGACCGCCTGCCGGAAGTTCGACCTATCCTGTCGGGGGCATGGATGGCCCATTCGGCTTGCAATCGGCGTTTCGATCAACGAGGCTGCGGGCCTGCCGGCCGCTTGCGGGCGGGAAAGGCTGAAGGACAGCATCGAAGCAGGAGCAGGCATGGCCGTCAACGATATCGCGACCCGTACCTACGACCACAATTTCCGGCTCGACCCGATCGTGCGCAGCCTGCTCGACACGGATTTCTACAAGCTGCTGATGCTCCAGATGATCCGGCAGCTTCATCCCGATGTGAACGCTACCTTTTCGCTGATCAACCGCACGAAGAGCGTGCGGCTGGCCGATATCATCGACGAGGGGGAGCTGCGTGCGCAGCTCGACCATGCCCGCAGCGTGCGTTTCACCAAGAAGGAATTAATCTGGCTTGCCGGCAACAGCTTCTATGGCCGCGCGCGCATGTTCGGCCCGGATTTCATCGCCTGGCTCGCGGCCTTCCAGCTACCGGAATACGACCTGCGCAAGGTGGATGGGCAGTATGAGCTGCATTTCGACGGACCGTGGACGCATACGTCCATGTGGGAGATTCCGGCGCTTGCGATCATCAACGAAATGAAGTCGCGCGCGGCGATGCGCGACCGGGGGCGTTTTGCGCTCGATGTGCTCTATGCCCGCGCCAAGGCGCGGCTCTGGGAGAAGGTGGAGCGGTTGCGGCAGTTGCCCGATCTGGTCATTTCCGACTTCGGCACGCGGCGGCGGCATGGCTTCCTCTGGCAGCGCTGGTGCGTGGAGGCGCTGAAGGAGGGGCTTGGAGAGCGCTTTATCGGCACCTCCAACGTGCTGCTCGCCATGGATGCCGATCTCGAGGCGATCGGCACTAATGCGCATGAACTGCCAATGGTCGCCGCTGCGCTCGCGGACGGCGACGAGGCGCTGGCGCGCGCGCCCTATCAGGTGCTGGAGGAGTGGCGGCAGCACTATAACGGCAACCTGCTGATTGCCCTGCCCGATGCTTTCGGCACCACCGCTTTCCTCGCCCAAGCGCCGGACTGGGTGGCGGACTGGACCGGCTTTCGCCCGGACAGCGCGCCGCCGATTGCCGGCGGCGAACAGATCATCGCGTGGTGGCGCGGCAAGGGGCGCGATCCGCGTGAAAAACTGCTGATCTTTTCCGATGGCATGGATGTCGACACGATCGAGGAGACCTACCGGCATTTCCATGGCCGCGTGCGCATGAGCTTCGGCTGGGGCACCAATCTTACCAACGATTTCCGCGGCTGCGACCCGGATGGCGGGACGCGCCTCGATCCGATCTCGCTGGTCTGCAAGGTGACGAGCGCCAATGGCCGCCCGGCCGTCAAGCTCTCGGATAATCCCCTGAAGGCGACCGGCGCGCCGGCGGAAATCGAACGCTATCGCCGCGTCTTCGGCATCGAGGGGCAGAAGGCGATTCCCGTGCAGGTGTGAGGTTGGCCTGCCGCGCGGCAGGTCATTCGCCTCAGCCGGCGCGCTGTTCCAGCGCCTCGTCCTCGATCATGGCGGATGCCCCGGGCACGGCGACGAACTGTTCGAGCGTCATTGTGTCGAGGATCGAGGCGATGGCGTCGCGCACCTCGGTCATCGCCCGGCGGACCTGACAGCCTTCCGGATCGGCGCAGTCCTCGCAGGCCTCGTAGGCCGTGCGGCTTGCGCAGCGGATCGGCGCAAGCGGCCCGTCGAGCACGCGGATGGCGTGGCCGATGCGGATCTCGGAGGCGGGATGCGACAGCGAATAGCCGCCGCCCGGCCCCTTCTTCGAGCGCAGCATGCCGGCATTGCGCAGCTCGAGAAGGATCGTGTCGAGGAATTTCTTCGGAATATTGTTGCGCAGCGCGATTTCGCTGACGAAGGCCGTTTCACCCGGGGCGAGGCGCGCGAGGTCCACGAGGGCCTTCAGTCCGTATTTTCCCTTTTTCGTCAGCATTCCGGTCTGCTTTCCATAGGCGTGTGCGGCGGCATGGACGCGGTTGCGCCCGGCAATTCTCACCATCGTCTTCGGGAAGATCGGGCGGCTTGCCCTGTCGGGCGCTGCCGATTGATTCGAGGCAACGAAGTGCGAAAAAACATATAAAAACAGTATAATTACTTTGAGCTTACGACTGCAAGGAAATTGGCCGGCTTTCGTCGTCTTTTCATGCCGAAAAGCAAGTATTCCTTGCGGATGGCAGCATTTTTGTCACGGGATTTGCGTTCGTAGCCGCTCAAGGCGACGAATCCGCGCCGTGCAACCTGCCGGGCGGCCCGTTTCACGCTCCTCCTGCAAAACGCAAAACCAATCGCTGCCGGCCTGCGGAATTGAGGCGAATATTTCTCTACTAAATTTACCGAATATATAGCCTTGAAGTCCGGCCCGCCGCAGATCGCCGGGCGACGGCAACTTGAGGAGACGACAATGACCATTACCCGCAGAACCCTGCTGGCCGCCACCGCCGCCCTTGCCATGGCCGCCTCGTTCGGCGCAGCCCATGCCGGCGACGTGACGCTCAATATCGGCTACCAGCCGATCGTCGAGCCGTCGCGCGTGCCTCAGGCCGATGGCACCTATGAGAAGGTGACGGGGGCCAAGATCAACTGGCAGAAATTCGACGGCGGCGCGGATGTGATCGCCGCGATTGCATCCGGTTCGCTCGATATCGGCTATGTCGGCTCCTCGCCGCTGGCCGCTGCCGCCAGCCGTGAGCTGCCCATCGAGACGATCTTCGTCGTCGGCCTCATCAGCGAGGCGGAAGCGCTTGCGGTGAAATCCGTCGAGAAGCCGGAAGACCTTGCCGGCAAGAAGATCGCCACGCCCTTCGTCTCCACCGCGCATTACAGCCTGCTGACGGCGCTGAAGCACTGGAACGTCGATCCCAAGTCCGTCGAAATCCTCAACCTGCGCCCGCCGGAAATCGCGGCGGCCTGGCAGCGCGGCGATATCGACGGCGCCTATGTCTGGGATCCGGTTCTGGCCGAACTGAAGAAGGACGGCAAGGTGCTGGCGACGTCCGCCGACGTCGCCGACTGGGGCGGCCCGACCTTCGACGCCTGGATCGTCAGCAAGAAATTCGCCGAGGAGCACCCGGACGTCGTGACGGCCTTCGTGAAGGTGACCGGCGAGGCGACGGCGGCCTACCGCGCCGACCCCGAGGCATGGAGCGCCACCTCGCCCGAGGCCGAGAAGATCGCCCGCCTGACCGGCGCCAGGCAGGAAGAGGTGCCGGCGCTCCTCAAGGGCTACATCTTCCCGACACTGGAAGAGCAGGCCGGCGAGGCGCTGCTCGGCGGCGGTACGGTGAAGGCGGTTGCCGACACCTCCGCCTTCCTGCTGGAGCAGGGCAAGATCCCGGCGGCGCTGTCCGACTACAAGCCCTACGTTTCCACTCGCTGGGTCAGCGACGCGAGCAAGCTCGCCTACTGACCTCGCCCCTCGCGGCGGAGGCGGCCCGGCGGCGCGCGAGCGCTGCCGGGTCGTCGCCGGACCGGACGACAAGATTTGCCTGGAGGCCCCATGAGCATCCTTACATTCCGCAACGTCTCGCTGCGCTATCCGCCGGGTGCGGGGCGCAGCGCCGCGCGTGAAAAGCGCGTTCTCGAAGGCATCGACCTGCAGGTCGCCTCGGACGAGCTTGTCACCATCATCGGGCGCTCCGGTTCGGGCAAGACGAGCCTGCTCAATCTGGCGGCCGGTTTCATCGCGCCGACGGCGGGCGCGATCACCGTGGATGGCGCGCCCGTGCAGGGGCCTGCGGCGGACCGCGCGGTCGTCTTCCAGGACGATGCGCTCTATCCCTGGCTCGATGCGCGCGACAACATCGCCTTTCCCCTCAAGCTGAAGGGGCTTTCCATCGCCGCGCGCCGCGCGCGCGCCGATGCGCTTCTGGAGCGGGTCGGGCTTGCCGGGGCCGGCGACCGGCGCATCTGGGAGCTTTCCGGCGGCATGCGCCAGCGGGTCGGTATCGCCCGGGCGCTCGCGGCCGAGCCGCGCTTCCTGCTGCTGGACGAGCCGCTCGGCGCGCTCGATGCGCTGACGCGCACGCGCATGCAGGACTTCCTGCTGCGCATCAAGGCGGAAAGCCGCGCTGGCGCGCTTCTCATCACCCACAGCATCGAGGAGGCGCTGCTGCTCGGCACGCGCATTCTGGTGCTCTCGCCCAATCCGGGGCGGCTGACGGCGGAGATCGAAGCCGGTTTCAGCGCGGAAATTCTGGCCGGTGCGTCGATTGCCGCGGTGAAGGAGACGCCGCTCTTCAAGCGTATGCATGCCGGGCTGACCGGCCTCATCCATTCCGGCGCCGAAGAGGAGCTTGCCGCATGACGTTCTCCGCCGATATCGAAGCCCTGCCGCAGCGGATCGAGACCGAGCCGGCCGCCCGCGCTCCCACGCCCCTTCCCGTCCCCGTTATCTCGGCCATCACGGTCGCGGCGATCATCGCTCTCTGGGGCCTCGCCTCGGCCTATGCGCTGGTCTCGCCGGTTTTCTTGCCCTCCCCGCGGCAGGTGGCGATCGCCGCCTACAATCTCGCGGTCAAAGGCTTCGTGGATGCGACGCTCGCCGAGCATGTCGGCGCCAGCCTCTACCGCATCTTCGGCGCGTTGATCGCCTCCGTCGCGATCGGCATTCCGGCGGGCATCGCCATCGGCACCAGCCGTATCGGCCGGGGCATTCTCGATCCCATCGTGGAGTTCCTGCGGCCGCTGCCGCCCCTTGCCTATCTGCCGCTCGTCATCATCTGGGCGGGTATCGGCGAAGCCTCGAAGATCACCGTCATCGCGCTTTCCATGCTGCCGTCGATCATCCTGTCGACCTCGGCCGGCGTGCGCTCCGTGTCGAAGGATCACGTCAATGCGGCGCGTTCGCTCGGCGCGAGCAAGCGACAGGTCCTCACGGAGGTCGTGCTGCCGAGCGCCGTGCCGTCCATCCTCACGGGCATCCGCATTGCGCTCGGCGCGGGCTGGACGACGCTGGTGGCGGCCGAACTGGTCGCGGCGACAAGCGGCATCGGCTTCATGATCCAGTCGGCGGCGCAGTTCCTCGTCACGGATATCGTGATCGCCGGCATCGTCGTCATCGCCCTGATCGCGATCCTGCTGGAATATGTCGCCCGGCAGATCGAGCGGCGACTGGTGCCCTGGGCGTTCCAGCGCTGACGGTCAGTCGCCCAGAAGCTGCCGGTCGTCGCCGTCGCGGCGGCTGACCAGTTCCTCCTTGATGGCGCGCAGCGTCTTCAGCGATTTCGGCCGGTCGGCATAGGCGACGAGGTTCGCCAGCATGTCGATGATCGCGAGACAGGCATAGCGTGTCGCGGTGGGGCGGAAGATGTTCGAGCCCTCCGGCAGGTCCACGGCGATAACCACATCCGCCGCCGCTGCGACGGGCGATCCGCCCTGGGTGACGACGATGGTCGGCGCGCCGTGCCGGCGCGCCAGTTCCAGGCAATGGACGAGGGCCGGGTCGCGCCCGGTGAAGGAGGAACCGAAGACCACCGTGCCCGGCTGCACAGCGGCCGCCAGCATCGCGTTCATATTGTGGTCGTTCGAGGCGTGGATGCGGCATCCCAGCCGAAAAAGCCGGTTGTGCAGCTCGTTGACGATCATGGCCGAATTGCCGCTCGCCCCGAAAGCCTGGATGAAGCTGGCCCCGCCCAGCAGCCGGGCCGCCGTTTCCAGCGCGGCAAGGTCGAGCTGGCCGTGCATCTGGAACAGGGCGTTCTGCGCCTTGGCGACGATGTCGCGGGCGACGTCGCCCGGTGTTTCCGCCGCCACATCCGGCTTGACGTAACGCAGGCCCACATAGGCAAGCTTGGCGAGCTGCACCTTGAAATCCGGAAATCCCTTGCAGCCCAGCCGGCGGCAGAACCGCGTGACGGTGGGCGGCGAGACGCCGGCGCGCGTGGCAAGCGCGCCGATGGAGGCGTTCGTCACGAAGTCCACGTCGTCGAGCGCGATCTGCGCAAGCTTCCTGTCGAGGCCGGACAGCCTGCCGTCCTCGTCCGACAACGCATGAAACAGGTCCATCGGGTTCCTCCGCCCTTGACGCGGGCCATATGCGTGAAAATGAATTTCTCCATGGCTTTCATATCATGGACGGGAAAGCCATCAAGAGGCGTGGGCAAGGCGGCTTCCCTCGCCTTGTTTTCCGGCTGACCTCCCGTCGGATCAAAAATATTTTCGCGCGTCGGCGCTGTAAAACAGCCTGTTTCGGTGCGGCTTGTGAAAACTCCGACCATTGCACGGTTGCCGATTTTCATGCCTCCCTCGGATCTCCGGCATTCGGGGCTGCGCCGGATGAAAATCCTGCCGGAAAAACGCCCCTGAAAAACGGCCGGCCTGGCGCATGGCGGACCATGGCCGATATGTTGACTTTTCAGGCGATTGTCGCATGTTCAGGAAAATCGTTTACATGGCTGCGGCATACGGCACGCACCCTGATAGGGAATGGACACATGCGCATCTTCACGGCTTCCCTCGCGACCGAGACCAACACCTTTTCCCCCGTTCCCACGGATATGAATTCCTTCAAGGCGGCGTTCTATGCCGGCCCGGGCGAGCATCCCGATACGCCGACGCTCTGCTCCTCGGTGGTGCCGATCCTGCGCCATCGCGGCCGGGCGGAAGGGTTCACCGTCATCGAGGGCACATCCTGCTGGGCGGAACCGGCGGGCCTCATCCAGCGCCAGACCTACGAGACCCTGCGCGACCGGATCCTCGACGAACTCAAGGCGGCCCTGCCCGTGGATGCGGTGGTCCTCGGCCTGCACGGCGCGATGGTGGCGCAGGGCTATGACGACCCGGAGGGCGATTTCCTCGCCCGTATCCGCGAAATGGTCGGTCCCAAGGTCCTGATCGCCGTCGAGTTCGACCCGCATAGCCACCTCACCGCCAAGCGCGTCGCCAATCTCGATATCATGGCGGCCTTCCTCGAATTTCCGCACACGGATTTCGAGGAACGCGGCGAGCATGTGGTGGAACTGGCGTTGCGCACCCTGAAGGGGGAGATCAAGCCGGTCGTTTCCACCTTCGACTGCCGCATGATCACCATCTACCCGACGAGCCGCGAGCCGATGCGCTCCTATGTCGACCGCCTGAAGGCGATGGAAGGCCGCGACGGCATTCTTTCCGTCTCCGTCATCCACGGTTTCATGGCTGGCGATGTGCCGGAGATGGGCACGCGTATCGTGGTCGTCACGGATGGCGACAAGGCGAAGGGCGACGCGCTGGCCGAAAAGCTGGGCCATGAACTCTACGGTCTGCGCAGGCAGACCGCCATGCCGATGCTCGACACGGAATCCGGCCTCGACCGGGCGGCGGCGGTGCGCGCCGGGCGGCCGGACAAGCCGGTCGTCATCGCCGACGTCTGGGACAATCCCGGCGGCGGTGTCGCGGGCGACGCCACCTTCATCCTGCGCCGGATGATCGAGCGCGGTTTGCAGGATGTCGCGGTCGCCACCATCTGGGACCCCATCGCCGTTTCCTTCTGCCATGCGGCAGGGCAAGGCGCGGAACTGGCCCTGCGCTTCGGCGGCAAGTCCGGCCCGGAAGGCGGCGAGCCGCTGGACCTGCGCGTTACGGTTCAGGCGGTCTTCGACGCCGGCTGGCAGAGCTTCCGCAACAGCCGCGTGACGCTCGGCGCGGCGGCCGTGGTGCGTCCGCTCGGCACGACCATCGATATCGTGCTGATCACCAGCCGCACCCAGACCTATGAGCCGGATATCTTCTCCAACCAGGGCGTGGACTTCACGAAAAAGGCCTTCCTGCTGGTGAAGTCGACCAACCATTTCCATGCCGGTTTCCAGCCCATCTCCTCCGAGATCGTCTATGTCGCGGCCCCGACCTCCTATCCGACGGACCCGGCCACCACGGCCTATCGCAAGGCGCGGCTCGACCTGTGGCCGCGCGTTGCCGATCCGCTCGGTCTGGAGGGCTGATCCTGCGCTTTCACCGCGCGCGGCAATTTTTTGAATTGAGGCGAAAAGCGTCCGAGATTTGCCACATCCCGGGCTAGGATGCGGCCATTGCCTCAGCGCGGGTCGGAACATGTCGGATGAGAAGAGTGCGGTTGTCGAAGATCGGGCCTCGCATGTTGTCCGGTTGCTCCTGACCTACAGGCTCTACATCCTCGGTGCGGCGAGCCTTCTCGTCTTCGCGCTCGTTGCATTCGGCATCTACCGGCTGACCGATGAGGTGCGTTACGACGAGGTGCTCGCTGCGCTTGCGGATACGCCCTGGAGCGCCATGGTCCTTGCCGCGCTGTTCACCGGCCTCAGCTTCGTCGCCCTGATCCTCTACGATTCCAACGCGCTCGATCATATCGGCCGCCGCCTGCCCTTCCCCTCCGTCGCGGTAACGGCCTTCATCGCTTATGCAGTGGGCAATACGGTCGGCTTCGGGCCGCTCAGCGGCGGCGCGATCCGCTTTCGCGCCTATTCGCGCCTCGGCCTTTCGCCGGGCGAGATCGCGCGCGTCATCGCCTTCGTCACGCTGTCCTTCGGCCTTGGCCTTCTGTCCGTCAGCGCGCTCGCCACGCTTGCCGTCGCCCCGCGCGTTGCGGGCATCCTCGGCGTGGACCCGCTGTGGCTGCGCGCCCTCGCCGCCCTTGTCCTTCTCGTGCTGGCCGGCCTGTTCTATATGGGGCGCAACGGGCGGGTCATCGGGATCGGCGGTTTCAGCCTGCGCCTGCCGGACAGTCGCACGGCATCGCGCCAGTTCCTCGTCTCGGCCTTCGATATCGCCGCAGCCGCCTCCGTGCTCTACGTGCTCCTGCCGGAAACCCATGTCGGCTGGCCGACCTTCCTCGCCGTCTACGCCGTGGCCATCGGCTTCGGCGTGCTGAGCCATGTGCCGGCGGGCCTCGGCGTCTTCGAGGCGGTCGTCATGGCGGGTCTTTCCAACGCCATCGGCATCGACCAGCTTCTCGGCAGCCTCGTGCTCTACCGGTTGATCTACTATGTCCTGCCGCTGCTGCTGGCGACCGTGCTGCTGCTCGTCACCGAAATGCGCCAGCTCGTGCTGAAACCCCAGGTCGCCGATGCGGCGCAGCTTGCCGGCAAGCTGGCTCCGGCGCTGATCGCCACGCTCGCGCTGGTGCTGGGCGTCATGCTGATTTTCTCGAGCGTGGTGCCCTCGCCCGATTCCGATCTCGACTTCCTCTCCACCTATCTGCCGCTGCCCATCGTCGAGGGCGCGCATTTCCTGTCCAGCCTGCTCGGGCTTCTGCTGATCGTGGCGGCGCGCGGTCTCGGCCAGCGGCTGGACGGCGCCTGGTGGGTGGCGCTCGCGGGGGCCTCGGTGGCCTTCGCCTTCGCGTTCCTGAAGGCCATCGCCGTCTTCGAGGCGGGCCTGCTCGCGCTCCTCATCGTGGCGCTGCTGGTGAATGCGCGGGCCTTCGACCGGCATAGCTCGCTCTTCAAACAGGCGCTCGGGCCATCCTGGCTTGCGGCCATCGCCGTCGTGCTGGCGACCGCCTTCGTCATCCTGCTCTTTGTCTACCGCGATACGGAATATGCCCATGAGCTGTGGTGGCAGTTCGAGTTTTCCGAGGAAGCGCCGCGCGGCCTGCGCGCGCTGCTCGGCCTCTGCATCGCCGCCTCCGCGCTCGCGCTTTCCAGCCTGCTGCGGCCCGCGCATTTCCGCACCGACGCTCCCGCGGCGGCCGAGCTGGAACAGGCGGTCGCCGTCACGATGGCGCAGGACGGCGCGGATGCCAATCTGGTGCGGATGGGCGACAAGCGGCTGCTGTTCTCGCCCTCCGGCCGTTCCTACATCATGTACGGCATCCATGGCCGGTCATGGATCGCGCTCGCCGATCCCGTCGGCATCGAGGAGGAATTCGCGGAGCTTGTCTGGCAGTTCGCCGCCACGGCCCGCACCGGCGGCGGCCGGGCCGCCTTTTACCAGATATCGCCCGCGCTGCTGGCCGCCTGTGCGGATGTCGGCCTCCGGGCCTTCAAGCTCGGCGAAATCGCGCTGATCGACCTTGTGCATTTCGACATGAAGGGCAGCCGCTTCGCCAACCTGCGGCAATCGGCCAGCCGCGGCCTTCGCGATGGCCTTGCCTTTTCCGTCGCCCGGCCGGAGGAGCTGGGGCCGATCGTTGCGGATCTGCGCGCCGTATCCGATGGCTGGCTCGCCCACCACAACGCAAAGGAAAAGACGTTCTCGCTGGGCGCGTTCGAGGAGGGATACGTGCTCTCGCAGCCCGTCGCCGTCGTGCGGCTCGAAGGGCGGATTGTCGCTTTCGCCACGCTGATGGTGACGGACACGAAAGCGGAGGCGACGGTGGACCTGATGCGCTTCGCCTCGGACGCGCCGAAGGGCACGATGGATTTCCTCTTCGTCGGCATTCTCGATTATCTGAAGGCCCAGGGCTACCGGCAGTTCAACCTCGGCATGGCGCCGCTGTCCGGCATGGCGCGGCGCGAGGCGGCCCCGGTCTGGGACCGCGTCGGCGGCGCGCTCTTCGAGCACGGCGAGCGCTTCTACAATTTCAAGGGCCTGCGTGCCTTCAAGTCGAAGTTCCACCCGCGCTGGGAGCCGCGTTACCTCGCGGTCTCCAATGGCACGGGCGCGGCGCTCGCGCTGATGGACGTGACCTTTCTCATCGGCGGCGGCGTCAAAGGGGTGATTTCCAAATGAACATGTTGCATCGCATGGCCGTGGCCGGGCTGCTCGCCGGCCTTTTGCCGCTCTCTGCCGCCGCCAAAGCGCCGCGCTTCGACATGGGCATGATCCCCGGCGGCCATGTCCTGCTGCCGGAGGATACGCCCGAGGCCAACATCTTCCTGATCTCGGACGCCGGCGGATGGGGCGCGCAGGAAGACCGGCAGGCGGCCGAGTTGGTGGACAAGGGGGCGGCGGTGATCGGCATCGATTTTCCGGCCTATCTCAAGGCCCTGCAGGCGGACGACGGCGAATGCGTCTACATGATCTCGGATATCGAGTCGGTCGCCCAGCAGGTGCAGCGCGCGACGGGGGCGACACGTTACAGCCCGCCCATCGTCGCCGGTATCGGCGAAGGCGGCGCTCTGGCGCTGGCCATGATCGCGCAAAGCCCGGCGGCGACGATCGGCGAAGCCATCGCCGTCGATCCCGAGGCCGGCATTCCCCTCGATAAGGTCCTGTGTACGCCCGCCACCAAAACCACCGTGGCCGGCCGCACGGTCTACGGCCTCACCGACGGCCCGCTGCCGGCTGCCGTGACGGTGCTGCTGACCGACAAGGCGCCGCAGGCGGGGCGCGACCATGCGGTGGCGCTCAAACAGGTGCATGGCGATATCGACGTGCGGGACGTTGCCGCGCCGGCGGCCGATGCCCTGTCGCAGGCGCTCGCCGACCGGGTGGACGCGGCCGGCGATACCGATACGCCCCTCGGCCTGCCGCTCACCGTTCTCAAGGCAAAGCCCGCGCTCGATACGATGGCGGTGGTCTATTCCGGCGACGGTGGCTGGCGCGATATCGACAAGCAGGTGGCGGGGGCGCTGCAGGAGCGCGGCATTCCCGTCGTCGGCGTGGATTCGCTGCGTTACTTCTGGTCCGAGCGCAAGCCGCAGGAAACGGCCGATGACCTTGCGCGTATCATCGAGGCTTTCCGCAAGGAGTGGAATGTCAGGCATGTGCTGCTCGTCGGCTATTCCTTCGGTGCGGACATTCTGCCGGCGACCTACAATCGCCTTGCCGCCGCCGACAGGGCGCGCGTGCCGCAGGTCACGCTGATGGCGCTCTCCCATCAGGTCGACTACGAGATTTCCGTCAGCGGTTGGCTCGGCGTTGCCGGCGCGGGGGCCGGGGGCGATCCGGTCAACGATATTGCGAAGATCGAGCCGGGCCGGGTGCAATGCATCTACGGCTCGGACGAGGACGACGACCCCTGCCCTACGCTGAAGGCTTCCGGCGTGGAATCCATCTCCATCGACGGCGGGCATCACTTCGACGGCGATTACGAGGCCCTTGCGGAGCGCATCGTGACGGGCCTCAAGCGGCGGCTTGCGCAGTAACGGCTCCCGCAATGGCAAGTCTTGCATTTTTGTTGTCGACACGATGGGGCGAATATCGCTAGGAATCGCCGTCAGGTCCGGCGTTTCGCCGGGCAGAACGCGAGGAGAGTCGAGAATGTCGTGGCAGCACCCTGTTCCCCCGATTGCCGATGAGGAGAGACAGGCGCGCCTTGCGCGATTGCGTGCGGCGCTGGAAGCCCGCGGCCTTGCGGGCATGCTGCTCGGGCCGAGCGAGAGCCTGCGCTATTTCACCGGCCTCGTCTGGCATGCAAGCGAACGCTTCCTCGGGGCGCTGGTCACGCCGACCGGCCTCTTCTACATCGTGCCGGGCTTCGAGCGGAGCCGCGTCGAGACCCTGCCGCATCTGGCGGCCGATATTCTCGAATGGCAGGAAGAGGAAAGCAGCGCCGGGCTGGTGGCGGGCATGCTCGAAGCGGGCGGCGTTCTGGCCGTCGACGACGCCATGCCGCTCTATTTCTACCACGCCCTCGCCGCGCGGCTGGGCGTGGAACGGCTGGCGGATGGCGGGCCGGTTCTCAACGGGCTTCGTCGCATCAAATCGCCGGCGGAGATCGCGCTGATCCAGTATGCGATGAGCCTGACGCTCGGCCTCCACAAGGAGGTCCATGCAATGATCGAGCCCGGCATGCGCGCTTCGGAGGTCGTCAAGTTCATCGACCGGCGGCACCGCGAGCTTGGAGCCGATGACGGCTCGACCTTCGCCATCGTCTCCTTCGGCGCGGCGACCTCGCTGCCGCATGGCGCAGATGGCGATCAGGTGCTGGGTGAGGACGACGTCATTCTGGTGGATACGGGCTGCCGCATCGACGGCTACCATTCCGACCTGACGCGCACCTACAAGTTGACACCGGGCGACAGCGCCTTCGAGGATGCCTGGGCGATCGAGCGCGAGGCCCAGCAGGCGGTGTTCGATGCGGCGCGGCTCGGCGCGCCCTGCTCCAGCCTGGACGACGCGGCGCGCGCGGTGCTCGCCGGATACGGCCTCGGCCCGGATTATGCCCTGCCCGGCCTGCCCCACCGCGCCGGCCACGGCCTCGGCCTGCAGATCCACGAGGAACCCTATATCGTGCGTGGCAATGCGACGCCGCTTGCGGCCGGCATGTGTTTCTCCAACGAGCCGATGCTCGTCTTCCCCGGAAAATTCGGCATCCGCCTCGAGGATCACATCTACATGGCCGAGGATGGCCCGCGCTGGTTCACCGAGCCGGCGAAGGGGCCGACCGATCCGTTCCAGGGTGGTTGACGGCGCGCATTCTCCTGCAATCCTGCGCCAGTGCGCACCAGCGCTGGATGTCAGGCGTGCGCACTGGTGAGCGCACGGTTCATCTTCCCGATCAGCGGTTTCTCGATGTAGCGGAAGGACAGCATTGCCGCGCCTGTCGCTATTAGCGACGCGGCGACGAACACCGCGATGCGCAGGCCGACCGGGGAGGACTCACTGTCGCCCCCCACCAGGTTGAACACGAGCGTGATTGCGAGCGCGTGGAAGATATACGCTCCATAGGATACTTCGCCGATACGCTGAAAGAGCCGAACGCCTGTCAGGGTGCGCCAGGGTGCGGTCCCGGCGGCTGTCCAGGCAAGAACGCCGCAGGCGAAGAGCGCGACAGCCGAGTAGAGCCAGATCTCCCTGCCGTTGCCGTACATGATGCCGGACAGGATATCGCGGACGATATCGACGCCGGTGCGGCCGAGCAGGAAGTGATTCACGCCTGCATAGACCAGCACATAGAGACCGAGGGCCGCCGTTCCGATCGAAAAAAGCAGGCGCTCGCCGCCCCTGTCGCGAACGAACGACCAGTTCAGGGCGAGCAAGGCGCCAATGGCGAAGGAATCGAAGTGCAGGAAGGAGGTCGCATAGATGCCGTAGGCGACGGCCAGATCGCTTCCCAGAATCTCCGGAGCCAGCATGCCGGCCACCCCACGTGCTACCGGGCTGAGGATCAGCATCGCCATCAGAGCCTGCAATAGCCGCTTCCCGCTCAGATAGGCGAAAAGGAAGCCGTAAAGGGCGTAGAACTGCATCTCGACGGAGATCGTCCAGAGATGCCCGACTGGCCAGCTCTGCATCTCGCCGAACCCGAAGATCATCGCGAAGTTGTTGTAGAAAAGCAGCAGCGATATCAGGGCGCCCGGTTCGGCGGTCTTGCCCAGCGCCCATAGAACGGTCACGCCCAGCAGCAGATAGAAGGCATAGACGGGAATGATCCTTGCGGAGCGCCTTGCATAGAACGAGGCCAGCAATTGCCTCTTGTCGTCGTTGCCATGGCGCATCAGGGACAGGGTGACGACGAAACCGGAGATCACATAGAACAGCCAGACGCCGGTCCATCCGAACGGCAGGATACCGCAATGCTGGGCGACAACGGCCAGCATTGCGAAGCATCGCAGGCTGTCCACCTCACCGGAACGCGTTCCCCCCTGCATTGGCTGCTCCCTGCTCTGGCTAGAAAGTCGGTTGCTGCTGGCGCAAGGCGTTCCTCAGGCGGTAGAGGGCGGCGATGGGTGACGGGAACGGCCGGCGGATGAAGGCGGCTTTCTTGACATAGTTGTCGATGCGCCATGTCGCCCAGCTTCGTGCAGCGAAATAACCCATATCTCCGGCGCGTAGCGTGTAGGCGTTGCCGTCTTCGTCGGTGATATGGACTTCGCCCTCGAGGATGATGACCGTTTCGTCCCAGTTGAAATGCCAGCGGAAGGTTCCGGCGGTACAATCCCAAAGGGCGGAGAACGAGGAATCGTCCGCGCTGCGGACGTGCTCGGCGGCGCGCGCCACCGGGTTTCCTTCGAGGATCCAGTCAGGCTCGATGGGAGCATCCCGCATCTCCAGGTCGTGCGCCCGCTTGCAGACGGTCGTCACGCGCTCCTGCGCCGGAGAATTGTCCGAGGATGCACGTCGCGCCGCCATGGCGACGGCACCGGCAACGAGTAGTTTCAAAACCAAGCTTCCGCTCCCTCTGCCTTAGGTTGTCCGCAGCATAGAAAACAAGGATGACGATGCGATTGAAGAAACCGTTAAAATCTTATCGATTGCTGGCGATTCCCGCGGTCCGGCACACATTTTCCAGGCGGGTGTCGCACTTTGGGACGTGCCGGCCGCCTGTGTGCGGGGAGAAGGCCGGATAGGGCTGCCGCTTAAGCAAAGATTCATGTCGCTGTGGTTTGGTCGTTCCGGATAGGCTTAGAATGCAAGGACCGGGCGCGCCTCGCCTGCAAAGAGAGCGAAATGGATTTGATACCGGTCATCGTGTTCTGGGGACTTCTGCTTGTCGGAATGTTCAGCCGGGGACCGTTCATCTTCTACCTGCTGTTCGGTTCCATGGCTTTCGGCTCCTTCGCTGTCATCCCGCCTGAGCTCACGCAGGGCCTGAGCTTCACACCGCCCCCTATCATCGCGCTCGCCATCATCCTCATCTATGCCGGCGGTGCGAACGGCCTGTCGCGAATGCTGGATATCGCCCTGCGGCCGTCCCAGTGCCTGCTGCTGTTCCTGTTCTGGGTCGTCGCCATCTGGGTTACCCTCTTCATGCCCCGGATTTTCGCGGGGGCCGTCACGATCATTCCGATGAAGCTGGAGGGTTCGACTTCGGGCGACCCCCTCTACCCGACGATGCAGAACATCTCGCAGCTCATGTACCTGACGATCTCGATCGTGACGGTGTTCGCCTGCGCCCTCGCCTTCCGCACCGCTGCCACGCGCCAGCATCTGCTGGCGGCCCTGTGTGTCGGCGGGGCCGTCATCATCCTGACGGGTGTCCTCGATCTCGTGGGCCTCGGTCCCTATCTCGACATGTTCCGGACCGCGCAGTACGGCTATCTGACGGATGTCGAGATCGCGGACGTCAAACGTATCGTCGGCCTCATGCCGGAGGCCTCCGCCTATGGTTCCACGGCCGTGGCCTTCCTCTCCGCGATCTACTTCTTCCGCCGTGCGATCGTCTCGCCATGGCTGCGGCTCTACGGCGCGCCCTGCCTCATCGTACTGCTTTCCCTGTTCTCGCTCCTTTCCACGTCCTCCGCGGCTTATGCGGGCCTTGGCGTCTTTGCCTGCGTGGCGGCGGCCGAATGGTTCTGGCGGTTGTTGATGGTGGGTAAGGGCAGCCGGGCGCGGGAAGGGCTGGCGGCGGAATTATGGGCAATCGTTCTTGCCTTCGCCGCCATCTATGTCCTGATGCTCGTCTATCCTGCTGTCTTCGATCCGTTCCTCAAGCTGATCGACACGATCATCTTCAAGAAGACCGCGTCGGATTCCTTCGAGGAGCGTAGCATGTGGACAGCCGTGTCCCTGCAGGCGCTCTGGGATACCTGGGGCCTTGGGGTCGGTGTGGGGGCGACCCGCGCCTCCAACGGCGTCGTTGCGGTCTTCAGCAACAGCGGTATCGCCGGCGGCCTGTTCTACTATGGCTTCATGCTGCAGACGTTCCTGCGTCGGGCGCGGCCTGGCGCGCCGGTGGACGCGGCCATGCTGAACGCCGTTCGCTTCTATATGCCGCCGGTCTTCATCACGGGTGTCCTTGCCGGGACCTCCGCCGATTTCGGCATCATGAATGCATGTATCTATGCGATGGCGGCCTCGGTTGCCTGGACCGCGCCGGCTCCCGCCCCCGCGCGACCCACGGCCGGCCGCGCCATCCGCCATGAAAGGCCTGCCTGAATGTCCTCCTCCGCCGATGTGCCTCTGTCGCAGCGAACCGTCCGTGCCGGCCTCTGGACGGTCGGCGCCCGCCTGTCCTCCCGGGTCATCGATCTGGTTGCCCTGCTCGTGCTGGCGCGCTTTCTCGGGCCGGCGGATTTCGGTCTCGTGGCGACGGCGATGACGATCATCTTCATCGTCGAGGCGATCCTTGAATTGCCCCTCACTTCCGCCCTGATCCGCCTGCCGGAAATCAGCCGGCGTGCCTATGATACGGCCTTCACCCTCGGGTTTCTGCGTGGCATGGCGGTCGCCGCCGTCATGGCGGCCTTGTCCTATCCGCTCGCCCGCTTCTATGGCGACGAACGGCTGGTGCCGTTGATCTGCGCCCTTGCCCTCGCGCCCGCCATGCGCGGTTTGGCAAGCCCGCGCATGGTGCAGTTCGAAAAGACGATGGATTTTCGCCGACGGGGTATCGTCGAGTTCCTCGGCAAGGCAACTGCCGCTGCGGTCGCCATCACGATCGCCGTGGCCACGGGAAGCTACTGGGCCATTGCCGCCAGCACCATCACCGCGCCGACAGTGATGATGATCGTTTCCTATATCATGGCGCCGATGCTGCCGCGGCTGACGCTGGTGGACTGGCCTTTGTTCGCCGATGTGGTCGGCTGGAATTTCGCCTCGCAGATACTCGCTGCCATCAACTGGCAGATCGACCGCCTGCTTTTGCCCCGTTACATCGATACTGCGTCCTTTGGCCGGTTCACGGCGGCCAACGATCTTGCCTCGCTGCCATTCCAGGCTGTCGCGGCGCCGGCCGCAGGGCCGTTGATGGCAGCCTTCGTCAACGCGCGCGAGAAGGGGACGCTCAGGGAAACCTATCTCAAGAGCAGCGGGGGCCTCGTTCTCCTCCTCTTGCCGATCCTGTGCTTCATGGCGCTTCTTTCCGGTCCGGTGATCCGGGTCCTGCTCGGAGCGAAATGGGGGGAAGCTGCACCGATCCTGACCTGGTTCGCCCTGATCGCCCTGATCGCCCTGCCGTCGATCCCCATGCCTTCGCTTGCCATGCTGGTAGGGCGGTCGAGAGCGCTTGCGGTCCGGTCTCTGGCGGAGCTTTGCGTTCGCGTTCCCCTCTCTCTCGCCGGTGTGATCTTCTTCGGTATCCCCGGGGCTATCGTGGCAAAACTCGGCGGCACCCTTGCAGCGTGCATCTCATCCTTCTACCTGACCCGCGATCTTGCCGGCGTCCGCATCATCGATCAGCTTTCCGTGGTCGTGCGCCCGCTCCTGGCCGTCATACCTGCGGCGCTGGTTCTGGATCTGTGCGAGATATATCTGAACTTCGACGACAATCTCTATTCCAGCTTCGTGCTGACCGGGGCCATGTATTGCCTGACCTATGCGGCTTCCATCTATCTTCTCTGGGTGGCTGCGCGCCGGCCCGCAGGTGTGGAGGCCAGTCTTGCCGGCATGCTTGCCCGTTTCGTTCGCCGATAGGCCCGGCCTTTGGCCTGCCGCTTACTGGAAGGGCCGGATACATCCGGCCGTGCTCACATATCGATGATGTTTCTCGGGTCGATGCGGCCCGTGAGAAGATCGCGCAGCGCGAGCATGTTGCCGTGCAGGCGGCCGGAACGATCGACCCAAGGTTCGGGTTTCAGGCTTCCGACGAGATTGGATGCGACATTGCGGAGAATGCCGCTGAGGACCTGACCAAGCGGCATATGGCCCTTGCGGTGGATATAGATGCGATTGGCGACCTGCGAATAGCCGAGCCGCTTGCCCGGGCTACGCCCCGCCTTCTTGGTGCCGAGATGCACGCCGCGCATTTGCCCCGCCCAGACGATCCTGCCGTCATTCGCCAACTGGCGTGAGAAGTCCGCGTCCTCCAGCCAGGCATAGAAGGGCAGGTTCTCGTCGAAGCGAACGGTGCGGGCGCGCACCGGCGCCATGCGGATCGCCATGTTGCAGCCATAGCCGTTGAAGGTCGGCTCGATAGAAGGCGTGCCGCCGGGGACATCTGCGTCCAGCAGCTTGAGTCCTTCCTCGAAGTCGAATCCCGGTCCGCGCGCGCCATCCGCGATGACGCGGCCTGTGGCGATCATGATCGTGGGGTCGTTTGCAAAGAGGGCTTCGACTTGCGCTAGGTAGTCGGCGGCCGGCAGGAAGTCGTCGTCGAAGAAGACCACGATGTCCGATGTGACGGCGGTCAGCATGACGTTGCGCTGATGCGAGGAGCCGACCGGCCCCGACAGGACCGTTATGGCGCCGTCATAGGCCGAAAGTGCACCGGTATCGACGTCGTCGGGATGCGCGGGGCAGATGAAGAACTCGTCGGGCCGGCGCTGCTGGTTGTTGAGGAAGACAACCGTCTGCGTCAGGATATCCCGGCGCCCGGCCGTGGCGATCGCGACGGCGATGGTCGGGCCACCCTTCTGGATGCTCATGGTCTGGTCCTCGTGCAAATCCGGCATTCTGCGTTTCAGGCGGCTAGACGAAGCGGCCGCCGCTCTGGGCGTTCCATCGCTCGATGGCGGAGGGAAGCTTGCCCTCTGCTGCCCTGCCCGCCGTTTCCAGCCAGACGGGAACCACATCGGTCGAGCGCACGAGCTTCATGACGCGGTCGGGATGGATGCCGAGGCCCATGACGGAGAAGGGGCGTAGCAGCGTGGCGGCCAATGTCACCACGCCGCGCGGCACGAGGAAGGTTTTCGCGCCGCGCATGTGCTGCGCGCGGAACGTTTCGACGATCTCTTCGAGCGTATAGCGATCTGGATAGCAGCCGTTGAAGAGGACGAAGCGCTCCGGCTGCCGGGCGGCGAATTCCAGCGCATCCAGCAGATCCTCCACGTAGAAGCACGCCTTGATCGTGTCCTTGCGGCCCGGATAGATAAAGAAACCCTTCTTCAGCAGCTTGGCCATGCGGGTAAAGTTGCCGCCCTCGCCGGGGCCGAAGATGACCGCAGGCCGGCATATGACGAGGCGTCGGCTCTCGTCCTCCTCCATCCAGTCCCGCTGGATGCGCTCGGCCATGTATTTCGACCAGCCGTAAGGCGACTCGGGCGCGGGAGGCGTATCCTCCCGCTTGGTTTCCTCGCCCGGGCCGTAGACGGAGATCGAGCTGGTGAAGACGATCTCGCGGATGCCGAGCCGTCGCGCCAGCGCCGCGATCGCGGTCGCGCCGAGGATATTCGTTTCATAATATTCGTGGGCGGGATGTCCAGGCGTGGTGTGGACGGCCGCGAGATTGTAGATGCGGTCGATCCGCATGCCGGGGTCGAAAGCCGACAGGTCGCGCACGTCGCCGTGCAGATAGGACACGCCGTCCAGCCGTTCACGCGGCGGGCGTATATCGACCGAGACGACATGCTGTCCTTCTGCGGCGAGCCTGCGCACCAGGTGCGTTCCGATGAAACCGGAGCCGCCGAAGACGAGGGCGTTCCTGGATGTCTCACCAATCATAGTGATATGCCTCCCAAGGCAGATAGGGGCGCAAGAAAGCGAGGTGTTTGGGCCGATTCTAATAGGCGCAACATCTGGATAATTGTTTAAGCCGCCTCCCGAAATCCGAACGGTTCGGCCTTTCCCGCCTGAAACAAGGCGTCGGGAAGGCGAGAAGGCGGGCGCTTATCCACGAAATTGGGCGAAAAATGGCAGGAAATTCAGGTTTCTTAAGGATATTCCGGTTTTCTGTGGGCTGATCGAAAGTCTCGCCAGCGGTATCTCGCGGCAGGAAAGGTTTGATAATGCACGGAACAGCCGCCCACGGCAGCTCCCGCCCGTTCACGACGACGTTCGAGCCGGCGGATTTTCCCGTAACCTTCGCGGGCACCGTCGGCCTCTATCATGCCGCGCCGCAGCCGAGCGATACGGCCGTGCTTTTCGTCGGCGCGTGGGGGTTGGAAGAACTCTGCGCGCGGAAATTCTGGCGGTTGCTGGCGGCCGATCTCGGCCGGCAGGGAATATCGAGCCTGCGCTTCGACTATCCGGGAACCGGCGATGCGCTGGATCCCGAGGATTATGCGGCGGGCCTCGATATCTGGCGCGAGAGCATTCTTTCCGCAGCGGCGGTCCTGCGCGACCTGTCGGGCGCGAAGCGGCTACTGCTTGTCGGTCACAGCATCGGCGCTGCGCTCGCCTGGCAGGCGGCGGAGACGCTCGGGGACGTCGCGGGCATTGCCCTCGCGGCGCCGGCCCTGTCGGGACGCCGCTGGATACGTGAATTCATGGCCCTGAGCCGTATCGCCGATCACGGCGCCATCGCGCATGCAACGCTGCCGAGCGGGCCGGCCATGGGCGAGCAGCATATACCGGATCCCGTTCTTGCCGGCATCCGGGCGCTCGATGTGTCCAAATCCACCAAGGCTCCTGCCCCGGACATGCTGTTCCTGCCGCAGGAGGGACGGGCAACCGATCCGGCCCTGCTGGAGCGTCTCGCCTCGCTCGGGGCGAAGGTGCGCGAGACGCCGTTCGAGAATTACGACGCTTTCATCCGGGATGTGCTGCTGTCGGTTCCGCCGAAGGCGGCGATCGGCGTGCTGGCGGAATGGGCAGTCGGCCTGAAGGGCAGCGTGACTGCGGAGCAACGGTCCCGTCCGCCCGGGGCCACGCCGCTCGTCGGCGACGGTTTTCGGGAAACTCCGGTGCGTTTCGGCCAGGGGGAGCGCCTGTATGGCGCGCTTTGCGAGCCGGAGGGGCCGCCGAAGGGAGCGGCTGTGATCATCCTTTCCACGGGATACGACCGCATGTCAGGGCGCGGACGGATCGGTGTGCGGATCTGCCGCGATCTGGCGAGGGCGGGAATCCCGGCCTTCCGCTTCGATTTTTCCAACATTGCCGACAGTCCGCCGCAGCCGGGCATGCCCGACCAGATCCTCTATCACCCGGGCCTCGAAAAGGATGTCGATGAGGCTGCTGACTTCCTGGAGACGCACGGGCTTCATCCGGCGGTTCTGAGCGGCCGGTGCAGCGGCGGGTATACGGCCTTTCGAAGTGCGCTCCATATGAACGGCGTTCAGGCCATCGTCGCCGTCAACCCGTTCGACTTTTCCGTCGGGCCGGGTGCGGATGTGGATGCGCTCATCGCCTCGGTCCTGCCGTTCGGTAGCTACAAGGAAAAGTTCCGCAACAAGGCCTACTGGAAACAGGTCCTGCGCCTGGAGGTCGATGTCCTGAAGGAGGCGCGCCATCTGCTGCGGAAGGTCTTCGACAAGGTCATGATCAAGGCCTTGCCGCTTCTGACGCACATCCCTCCCCTATCCCGTTTCCTCAATCCCAGCGAGCGCGACTTCGACAGGCTGGCGGAGAGGGGAACGAAGATTTCGCTCATCTACAGCAACGGCGACCCCGTCATCGCCAATCTGGAGGCGCGTCTTGGCCGAAGGGGCCATCTGATCGAGCGATACGACAATGCCGGCATCGTCTTCCTCGACGATGCCGACCACAATTTCTCGACGGCGCATACGCGTGAATACTGGCTCGACGCGCTGGTGAAGACGGCGTCTCAGGTCAAGGTGTAGACGGGCGAGCCGGCGGCTTACTCAGCTGCGACGGACTGATGGGAGCGGTCGGCTTCTCCATTGGCATCGACCCTGAGGCCGAGCAGGAGGGCCAGCTTGCGAGCGGCGCGATCCCAGGTGAAGGTCGCGGCGTGCGCACGGCCGCGCGCGCGCATCTGCGCGGAGAAGCCGGCATCGTCCGCAAGCGCGCGGATCTGCCCGACCCAGCCGCCCGGATCGTCCGGGGCCGCCATGAGGGCGGCATCGCCGCATACCTCGGGCAAGGCGCCGCAGGGCGCGACGATGGCGGGGCAGCCGAGGATCATCGCCTCAAGCGGCGGAAGGCCGAAACCTTCGGTCGTCGAGGGGCATGCGAAGGCGCAGGCCTCGGCGATCAGCCCGGTGAGCTGCGCGTCGTTGATCCGTCCGGCGAAGTGGACGTTCGCGGGCACCGTCATGCCGAGCCGTTCGAAATCCTCCCGCCTGGCCGCGCCGAAGAGCACGAGCGTCATGTCGGCAAGGCGTGGATCCGAAAATGCCTTCAGCAGGACCGCGATGTTCTTGTGTGTCTGGGTATTGGCGAGGGCGAGAACGTATCCGCCCTTCTTCAGTCCGCTTGCGGTGACGAAGGCGCGGTCCGGTTCATGCGCAAGGACATGGTCGCAGCCGTTGTGAATGACATCGATCCTGTCCGCCGTCGCAACGCCGAACCGGACGAGCTGCTGCCGGGAGAATTCCGAGACCGTGAGGATGCGCCGGCTCGTTTTTCCGATGAGCGGCAGGAGGAAACGGTACCAGAGACGGAAGCCGCGCGAGTAGGAATCCGGCGTCAGGTAGACCTGCGCATCGTGGATCATCGTGATCGCATCCGTATGGAAGACCGGCCCCAGATTGCACAGGCTGATCAGCCGGCCCTTTCGGGCGTACCAGGGCAGGGCGAAATGCTCCCAGGGGATGTTCTTGGCGATGCCGCTGAGGAAAGGCGTGTGAACCACCCGCGTGCGTGTGAGGGTAGCTGTTTTCGCCTCGGTCGCGGGGGTGAGGATGATCGTCTCGGGCGCATCCGGATGCGTGGCGAGCAGCCGGTCCGTGGCCTGAATCAGTTCTTCCGCAACGCGGTGTACGCCCGTCGGGGCGGCGGTGAGGAACTTACCGTTGAAGTAAATCGGTTTCATGCCGTGAGCCTCATGCTTTCCGTCATGTCGGAGAACCCGGGCAGACCGCCCAGGAAGCGTCGCAGTTCCCGTTCGAAGCGCCTCGGTTCGAATTTGAGGGCGTGGGCGCGGATTTCCGTGGGTGAGAGGAGGTTCGGGTCCTTCTCGAAGCGGGTGATGGCGGCCATCAGGGCCTCGGTGGTCTGTTCATGGAAGAACAGGCCTGTCTTGCCCTCGACCACGGTTTCGAGCGCGCCGCCCCGCCCGAAGGCGATTACCGGCCGGCCGCTCGCCATGACCTCGAGCGGCACGATGCCGAAGTCCTCGACGCCCGGATAGAGCAGTGCCTTGCAGTTGGAGAAATGGGTTTCCATCTCCGCGTTGGAAACGCCGCCGAGGAACTGCACGGTCGGCCCGGCCGACTGCTTCAGCTTGACTGACGCGCCGTCGCCGATCACGACCAGCGGCAGGTTCAGGCGCGTGCAGGCCGCAACGGCCAGCTCGATCTTCTTGTAGGGCGTGATCTGACCGGCGCACAGATAGTAGTCCTTCGGCCCATCGGTGATGGTGAAGCGGCTGACCTCGACAGGCGGATGGATGACTGTCGCATCGCGCCGGTAGAACTTCTCGATGCGCTTGGCGACATAGCCTGAATTGGCGATGAAATGGTCGACGC
Source organism: Shinella zoogloeoides (assembly GCF_020883495.1). Classification (NCBI taxonomy): domain Bacteria; kingdom Pseudomonadati; phylum Pseudomonadota; class Alphaproteobacteria; order Hyphomicrobiales; family Rhizobiaceae; genus Shinella; species Shinella zoogloeoides. The sequence goes on from NZ_CP086611.1 coordinate 347,343, forward strand.
GATGCGAGGTGGTGACGTCCCACTGGCGCAGCCGGGGGGCGGCGAAGGCCAGGATCGTGCGCGCAAGGAAGCCGGCCTCGGCGAGATACTGCGGATAAAGGTCCCAGATATAGCGCATGGGCGAATGGCAATAGCAGACATGCAGCGCATCGGGCCGCGTGATAACGCCCTTGGCGGGGCCGGCCTCGCTGGAGATGACGAGATCGTAGCCGGTCAGGTCGAGGGATTCCAGCGCATGCGGCATGAGCGGCAGCATCTTCTGGTAATGCTTGCGTCCGCCGATCTTCTGCAGGAAGGAGGTGGTAAGCTTGTGGCGTCGGAGCTTCGGGGAAAGCTTCTCCGGATCGGCGACGAGGGTGAAGATATCGGCATCGGGGAAGATGTCGCAGAAGGTCTCTAGGACCTTTTCGCCACCGCGCATTCCGACAAGCCAATAATGAACCAGGGCAACCTTCACCGCGAACTCCCGGGAGTTGTATATTTCTGTGATCGGGGGATACGCCAACATTGTCGAGAAACAGTGAAGACGATTGTCGGCATTCGTCTCAAAGGCCATCTTCCCGGTCTTTCTTGACCGAAACCGGGAAAAACCGGGCCGCCAAACACAAACAGGCTTAACGGTTTGTTATCGGCGAAGGCCGCAATGCCGGGCGGCAGGCCCGGTTTGAAGCAGCGTTTCTATGAAGGGGCGGCCGGTCAGCTCGCCCTCGAGACGCTGCCTTCCTCGTCGTCGATGAACAGGGGCACGACCGGCGAGAGGCCGCGTTGCCGCAGGGCGGCCACGGCGCCCTCGGTTCCCTTACGGTTGAACCGGCTTGCGATGACCGCGAAGCGATCCGCGGCAGCTTCTACCGCGGCTATCGGCTTCTGCTGGTCGAAGCGGCCTGCATAGACGATGACGAGATCGAAGGCGTAGCCCTCCGCGTCCAGCCAGTCGGGCAAGGTTCCGGCATCGAGGCCGCGGCGCGTCGAAACGCGCGGCGACCGCCGGCCGGCCGGCAGAAGCCACGGGCCGCGCGCCCTGGAAAGGTTGATGAGATCGCCTTCCAGCCGCTGCAGTGACATGGAATCGTGCAGACCCGGAAGGCCGGTGGCCGAGGCCTGCCGCGTGAGGCCGGCTTCGGCTTCCGCATCGACCAGCAGAACCGTCTTGCCGGTGCGGGCGATGGTGCGCGCGAGGTGGAGGGCGGCACGCGCCGGGCTGGCGTTGGGCTGTGCGGAATAGAGCACGACGGAATAGTTGTTCTGCCCGGGGGCATCCTGAAGGAGCTCCTGCGCGATATCGGCGTAGCTGCCATGGAGTGCGGCCGGCTCCGTTACGGACCGAAGGCCCCGCGAGGGGGCCGGGTTCGTTGCGAACCGCCGGGCGGGTTCATCGTGCTGGACTTGTTCGAGTTCGGGGTCTTCGTTCTGCTTCCTGCGTTTGCCGCGCCGCAGCCATCCGAAGAGCCGCGCCGGGAGGCTTTCGCCGGCCGCCCGCGTCCGGCGGGGTGTGACATCTTCCGCAAGGTCCCGCGCCTGGGGCTTGCGATCCCAGGCGAGCGCAATGCCGCAACCGAGCAGCATGCCAAGCATCGTCGCGCCCGCGACGATCAGCGAGCGCTTCGGGCCGGCCTTGCCGAGCGGCACCTGCGCGGCGGAGATGATCTGCGGATTTTCGCTGGTGGTGCGCTCCTGGCCGGAAAGCTGGCGCGTGCGCAGCAGGAAGGATTCGTAGACGGCCCGGTCGCTGGCGAGCTTGCGTTCCAGTTCACGCAGGCGGACCATGGATTGGTCGTTCTCGTTGAGGCCGGCCTTGAGGGTTGCGAGGTTCTGGCGCAGCAGCTCGCGCTGGCTCTTCAGCTTGTCGCCGTTGCGCGAAAGCGACGTCGTGAAATCCTTCAACTGCGTGTCGAGCAGCTTGGAGGCCGCCTGGGTCCGCGCCTTGGCGTTGAGGAGGGAGGGATGACGGTCGCCGAAGGACGACCGCAGGACGGATTCCTGTTCCTGGGCGGCGTGGTAGCGGCTGCGCAACTCGATGATCGCCGGCGTCAGGGAACTGTCCGGGGTCGAGCGCAGGTAGTCCGGGTTGGAGCGGGCGAGCGCGAGTTCGGAGATCAGCGCCTCGTTTTCGGCGATGCTGGCGGAGATGCGGGTGATTTCCGTGTTGGTGTCGGCGATCTGCTGCTCGGCGGTCGGCCGGCCGCCGACATCGACGAGATTGTTCTCGGCCTTGTAGGCCTGGATCGCGCGGTCGCCGTCTTCGACCGCCTTTTCGAGGCTCGCCAGTTGTGCGGAGAGGTCCGTGGTCGCCTGCCGCACGAGGCTGTTGTTCATCTCGATGCGGGTGTCGATATAGGTCTGCGCGATGGCGTTGGCGATGCGCGCCGCCTTCTGCGGATCGAAGGCGGTTGCGGAGAGGTTGATGACGAAGCTGGACTTGTTCAACTCGGCGCGGATCGCGCCCTGCAGGACGGCGAGCGCGCGCTGGGCGCGCTGGTCCGCGTTCGGCTCGTAGGGCTGCCCGGCGCCGAAATCCGGATCGTCGGCCAGCCCGAGCGAGGTCACCACCGAGGAGAGGACCTTCACGGAGGTCAGAATATATTGCTGGTTGAGTGCGCGGGCGTCCGTCGCGCCGCCCTTGTCGAGCAGGTCGCCCTCCACGACCCGCGAACCCTCCGGGTCGACAAGGATGCTGACGGTCGCGACGTAGTAGTTGCGCATGAACTGCGACAGGAAGACCGACGCGCCGCCGAACAGGATCGTGATGGCCACGATCATGATGAAACGGTTACGTAGCACCGAAAAGACATGGCCGAAGTCGATCAGGGGGATGGCGCCGGGGTTCTGCGCATCCTCATGTTCGGCATAGGGGGTGGTGGTATCGACCATGCTGCTTCGGCACCGTTCCGGTGGGTTCTCCTGGATGTGATGATGGGAATCACAACGACTTGGCCTGAATCGTATTTTCCATGTCTTAAGATATCATTTACCGTAATTTCACTTTCCCGGATTGGCTGTAGCCGCCGAGGCCTGCAAACGCCCGGCAAACCGGCCCCGGCGGCGCGGTTTTCGCGCTTTTTGACCTTTTCTTCACGCTCATCCCGTAAGCAGGATCGACGGCGGACAACCGCCGGAACCAGAATGGACAGGTTCTGAGCGGATCGTGATGTCGAGTGTACGTTCATTGGAAGCCGGAGATATAGAGGCCGTCGCGGACCTCTTCCAGCGCTTGCTCCGCAAGACCGGCAAACCGGCCGGCAACGACCTGAAAACCTATCTGGCAACCGTCTTCCTCGATAGCGCGGCGCAGGGCGGAAAGCTTCATTCCAAGGTCCATGTGCGTGAAGATGGCACAGTGTCCGGCTTTCTCGGCGTGCTGCCGGTGGAAATGGAGTTCGAGGGCCGCCGCCTGCTGGCCGCCAATTGCGGAACCTTCGTCAGCGACGACCGGGGCACGGACCCTTTCGCCGGCGCGCGCCTCTTGCGCGAGGTTCTGTCGGGACCGCAGGACCTTTCCTTCAGCGAAACCTCGAACGATGTTTCCACCGACATGTGGCGGACAGCGCGCGCCACGGTTCTGGCGCCCTATAGCCTGGAATGGCTGCGCATCCTCAAGCCCGCCGCCTTCGCGCTGGAGGCGGTGGCCTCGCGGCTCGCGCTGGCAAGGCTCGCCCGGCCCGTCGCCCGCCTTGCCGATGCCGTCATCACGCGCGGCGGGAACAAGCAGTCCTGGTCTCATTACACGCCCCTTGCCGGCAAGGCCGACGCCTTCGCCGACGCGCCGGCATCCGATGACGATGCCGCCGAGGCCTGCCGGCAGCTCGTGCGTCGGTTCGCGCTCCGCCCCTCATGGGAACGGCCGGTGCTGGAAGAGATGATGCGGCACGCGGCGCGCAAGGCGCTGCACGGCGAGCGGGTCCAGCATGTGGTGAAGAACCGCGCAGGCAAGGTGGTCGGCTTCTATCTCTATTACGGCGATGCCGGCGGGATCGGCCGCGTGGTACAGATCATGGCCGAACAGGGCATGGAGCCGATCGTCATCGATTGCCTGCTGCGCAATGCCCATGAGCGCGGCCTGGTGGCGATCCGCGGTCGCACGCAGCCCGCCCTGCTGCAGGCGATGATCGGCAAGAAATGCGCGTTCCTGCACGCATCCTCCACGGTCGTCCATTCCCGCGACCCTGCCCTTCTCGATGCGATGACCGGCGGCCGCGCCTTCCTCAACGGCCTTGCCGGCGAGGGGTGGACTCGCCTCATCGGCGATAGGTTCGAGTAGCGGCCATGTGCGGGATTGCGGGATATCACGGAAAGATCATGGCGCCGGAAGCGGCGGCCGACCGGCTCGGCCGCATGGTGGCGGCGCTCCGGCATCGCGGGCCGGATGGCGAAGGCATTGCGGTGCGCGGCGAGACGGGTCTTGCCCATACCCGCCTTTCCATCGTCGGCCTTGCCGACGGCGCGCAGCCGATGGCGAGCGAGGACGGCGCGCTTGCCGTTTCCTTCAACGGCGAGATCTTCAACTATGTCGAGCTGCGTGACGACCTGAAGGCGCGGGGTCACCGCTTCCGCACCAGCTCGGATACGGAAGTGCTTCTGGCCTCCTATGCAGCCAAGGGGCTGGATTGCCTCGACGATTTCAACGGCGACTTCGCCTTCGCCCTGCACGACGCGCCGAACCGGACGCTGGTGCTCGCCCGCGACCGCATGGGCGTGCGCCCGCTCTTTTATGCGGAACATGACGGCGCGCTCGTCTTCGCCTCGGAGATCGGGGCGCTGCTTGCCCTGCCCGGCATGGCGGCGGAGATCGATCCGGTGGCGCTCGACCAGATTTTCACCCTCTGGTGCCCGATTCCGCCGCGCACCGCCTATCGCGGCATCCACGAGCTTCCGCCCGGCCATATGATGATCGTTCGGGACGGCCAGCGCACGATCCGCCCCTGGTGGCAGCTCAGCTATCCCGACCGCGCCGACATCCGCCCCGCCGCGCGCATCGAAGCGCAGGCCGAAGAGCTGCGCGCGCTCATCACCGACGCGACCCGCATTCGCCTGCGCGCCGATGTTCCCGTCGGTTCCTATCTTTCCGGCGGCCTCGACTCCTCGCTGATCGCCTCGCTCGCCGCGCGGACGGTGACGCGGGGGCTTCGCACCTTCTCGCTCACCTTCCGCAGCGCGGAGCACGACGAGGGCCACTGGCAGCGGCAGATGGCCGCCACGCTCGATGCCGAGGCGGACAGCGTCGAATGTTCGACGGAGGCGATTGCCGCGCATATGCCGGAGGCGATGCGGCATATCGGCTGCCCCATCCTGCGCACTGCGCCCGTGCCGCTTCATCTCCTGTCCGCGCGGGTACGCGAGCGGGGCATGAAGGTCGTGCTGACGGGCGAAGGCGCGGACGAGGTCTTCGCCGGTTACGACATCTTCCGGGAGGCGCGCGTGCGCCGCTTCTGCGGGCGGCAGCCGGATTCGCACCGGCGGCCCCGGCTCTTCCAGCGGCTCTATCCCTATCTGCCGGGCCTCAAGCAACAGTCGCCGGAATATCTCGCGCGCTTCTTCTCCTTCGGCTCCGAGGCGCTGGACGATCCGCTCTATTCCCATCGCCCGCGTTTCCGCTCCACGGCGGCCGCCAAGCTGTTCTTCTCCGCAGGCCTGAAGGATACGCTCGGCGACTACGATGCCGCCGCCGAGCTTGCCGAACGGCTGCCGGCCGATTTTTCCCGCTGGCATCCGCTGCATCAGGCGCAATATCTGGAAACGGCCTTCCTGCTGCCGGGCTATCTTCTGTCCAGCCAGGGCGACCGGGTGATGATGGGCAATGCGGTCGAAGGCCGTTTCCCCTTCCTCGACCACCGGATCGTTTCCTTCGCGGCCGGCCTTTCGCCGGATGCCAAGTTGTCGGGGCTGCGGGAAAAGCACCTCCTCAAGGAGGCCGCGCGGGGCATCGTTCCGGCAGCGATCATCGACCGTGCCAAGCAGCCCTACCGGGCGCCGGATGCGGAGGCCTTCGCAGCGCCGACCAGCCCCGCCTATCTCGAAACGGTGCTTTCTCCGGAACGGCTTGCGGCAAGCGGCCTCTTCAACGTTCAGGCCGTGGGCAAGCTGAAGGAGAAGGCGCTGAAGGGACAGGCGACCGGCTTCCGCGACAATGCGGCTTTCATCGGCATCCTGTCGACGGAACTGCTCAGCCGCACCGGCACGACACAATCGACACAACCCGCATTGCACATTGGGACACGCTGACCATGACCGACGAAACCAGATCCGCCATCCGCGCCTTCATCGTGGAGAACTTCCTTTTCGGTGACGATAGCCATCCGCTTCCCGCTGACCAGTCGCTGATCGACAACGATCTCGTCGACTCCACCGGCATCCTCGAGCTTGTGGGCTTCATCGAGGAACGCTTCGCCATTTCGATCGCCGACGCCGATATCGTTCCGGCCAATCTCGATTCGATCGACCGCATCGCCGGCTTCATCGCGCGCAAGCAGGCGGCCTGAAGGACGCGGAAACCCATGCGGATCGAGCAGTATCTTCGCGACAGCACCACCCGCGACGGCGCCCATGAGGCGATCGTCGCGGGCGACGTGCGGCTGAGCTACGACCGCTTCCTCGATCTTTCCGCCCGCATGGCGACGACGCTGCGCGCAAAGGGCATCACGCGGGGCGACCGCGTGCTCATCCTGCTGGACAACGGCTGGCAGGCCGCCGTCACGGTCTTCGCCACCTGGATGGCCGGGGCCGTCATCTGCTTCGTCAATCCATCGACCAAAGCCGCCCGGCTGGCGCAGATCGCGCGCGATTGCGGACCGGCGCTGGTGGTGGCCGAAGGACGGCTCGAAAGGCTCGTCGAGAGCGTTGCCGAGCTTGCCGAAGCGCCGCGTCTGGTGACGGGTGCCGGCTTCGAAGCCGGGCTGGAGGCGGAGCCTTTCGCCGGCGAGACCCTGCCCGACAGCGACCTTGCCGCCCTGATCTATACATCCGGCTCGACCGGCGAGCCGAAGGGCGTGATGCTCGCCCATGAGAACATGGACGCGGCCGCCCGGTCGATTGCGTCCTATCTCGAAAACACCGCCGCCGACCGTATCCTCGTCGTCCTGCCCATGTCCTTCGGTTACGGGCTGAACCAGCTCGTGACCGCCATGCTGACCGGCGCGACCCTCGTCATCGAGAAGTCCTTCGCCTTTCCGCAGGCGATCTTCGAGCGGATCCGCGACGAGCGCGTCACCGGCTTCCCGCTGGTGCCGGCGATGGCCGCCATGATGATGCAGGCCCGCGATCTCGATCCCGCCCCGTTCGCCAGCCTGCGCTACATCACCAGCGCAGCCGCTCCGCTGCCGCTTGCCCATCTCGACCGGCTGCGCGCCTTCCTGCCTCATGTCCGCCCCTATGTGATGTACGGCCAGACGGAATGCACCCGCATCGCCTATCTGCCGCCGGAAGCGATCGACGCCCGGCCGGGCTCGGTCGGCATCGCCATTCCGGGCGCGCGGACCGAGGTGGTGGACGAGGCCGGCCTGCCGGTGCCGCCCGGCACGGTGGGCGAACTGGTGGTGCAGGGGCCGAATGTGATGCGCGGCTATTGGCAAAACGAGACCGCCACCCTCAAGGCGCTGCGGCCCGACCCGCGCGACGGCACGCTTCGCCTCCACACCGGCGATCTCTTCACGGCTGATGCTGATGGCTACCTCACCTTCGTCTCCCGCACGGACGACATCATCAAGCCGCGCGGCGAGAAGGTTGCGCCGAAGGCGGTCGAGGATGTGCTGCACCGCATGCCGGGCATTGCCGAGGCGCTCGTCGTCGGCGTGCCGCACGATGTTCTAGGACAAGCCGTCAAGGCCGTGGTGGTCGCCGCCTCCGGCGCGACGCTGACCGAGCGGGAGGTCATGCGCTTCTGCGCGCAGCACCTCGAGGATCACATGGTCCCGAAGATCGTCGAATTCCGGGATGTTCTTCCCAAAACCGAATCCGGCAAGGCCAGCCGCAGGCTCGCCGCCGAACCCGCCCCCACGACAGGATCGAACGCATGACCGCACAGACGACCCACACGCCCTCCTTCGTCCCGCTCGTGCTCGATCCGGCCGCCGAGGTGGAGCGCATCACCGCATGGATGCGCGAGACGCTGCGCGTGGACCTGCGCAAGCGCGGCCTCGTGCTCGGCCTTTCCGGGGGCATCGATTCCAGCCTTTCGGCGGCGCTGGCGGTGCGGGCGCTCGGCGCGAAGAACGTCTTCGCCCTCTATATGCCGGAAAACGATTCCGACCCGGAAAGCCTGCGTCTCGGGCGCAGCGTGGCCGAGACCTTCGGCATCGACAGCGTCGTGGAGGATATCGGCCCGTCGCTGGCGGCGCAGGGCTGCTACGCGCGGCGTGACGCCTTCATCCGCGAGGCCGTGCCGGAATATACGACGGGCTGGGCCTCCAAGATCGTCTTCGAGAATTCCATGACGACGGGCGGCTACAACATCTCCTCTCTGGTCGTTCGCACGCCGGATGGCGAGATGCGCAAGGTGCGCCTGCCGGCCAGTGCCTATCTCGGCATCGTCGCGGCGACGAACATGAAGCAGCGCACCCGCAAGCAGCTTGAATATTACCATGCCGACCGGCTGAACTTCGCCGTGCTCGGCACGCCGAACCGGCTGGAATACGATCAGGGCTTCTTCGTGAAGAATGGCGACGGGGCGGCCGATATCAAGCCCATCGCCCATCTCTACAAGTCGCAGGTCTACCAGCTCGCCGCCTATCTCGGCGTGCCCTCGGAAATCCTCTCCCGCCCGCCGACCACGGACACCTATTCGCTGCCGCAGACGCAGGAGGAATTCTACTTCGCCCTGCCCTACGGCAAGATGGACGTCTGCCTTTACGGTCTGGAAAACGCCGTGCCGGCGAAGACCATCGCCGAGGCAACGGGCCTCAAGGAAAGCGATGTGGAGCTGGTCTGGGCGGATATCGCGGCCAAGCGCAAGGTCGCGCGCTACCTGCATGCCCAGCCGCGCACCATGATCTGAAAACGAAAAGGCCGGGGCTGCCTGCGCAACCCCGGCCCTTCTTTAGCTGGAAACCGGCTTAGACGAGCGCGGTGACCTGGATCTCGACCAGCAGTTCCGGCGTCGCAAGGCGGGCTTCGACCGTGGCGCGGACCGGCAGGTTGTTCTTGTCGACCCACTGGTCCCAGACTTCGTTCATCTGGCTGAAATGGGCGATGTCGCGCAGCCAGATGGCGGCGCTGATGAGGTTCGCCTTCGAGGAGCCGGCTTCGGCGAGCAGCGCGTCGATCTGGGCGAGGATGTCGCGGGTCTGGGTGGCCGTGTCGGCGCCCGAGCCGGTGACGCCGGCCGTGGTGACGATGCCGTTGACGACGACGGCGCTGGAGAAGCGCTGGCCGGGCTTGATACGCTTGATCATGATAAGCTCCCTGTTGATCAAAGAATGGTTTTGCCGGAAGCCGGCCCATGAGGGCCGGCGGGGCAGCGCGGCATCAATGCCCGAAACGCCGGGCAAGTGCAACGTGCCGCCGGCCGCGATTTATCGCCGCTGGACGCCCGGCAGGATGCAGAGCATTTCGAACAGCAGGTTCGCCGCGGTGATGGCGGTGTTGCCCGAGGGATCGTAGGGCGGCGAGACTTCGACGAGATCGCAGCCGACGATGTTGAGGCCCCAGCAGCCGCGGATGATCTCCAGCGCCTGGATCGTATTGAGGCCGGCGATCTCGGGCGTGCCGGTGCCGGGCGCGATGGACGGGTCGAGGCTGTCGATATCGAAGGACAGATAGACCGGGCGGTCGCCCATCTGCGCGCGGACTTCCTCCATCAGCGGCGTCAGCGACTTGTGCCAGCACTCCTCCACCTGCACGACGCGGAAGCCCTGCTCGCGCGGCCAGTCGAAATCGTCGGCCGCATAGCCGGTGCCGCGCACGCCGATCTGGATGCAGCGCTTCGTATCGAGCACGCCGGCCTCGACCGCGCGGCGGAAGGGCGTGCCGTGGGCGATTGGCTCGCCGAACATGTGCTCGTTGATATCGGCATGGGCGTCGACATGGATGAGGCCGACGGGGCCGTATTTTTCAGCCATGGCGCGCAGGATCGGGTAGGAGAGCGTATGGTCGCCGCCGAGCGTCAGCGGCTTGCAGCCGTTCTTGATGATATCGCGATAGGAATCGGTGATGATGTCGACGCATTTCGGCAGGTTGAACGTGTCGATGGCGACATCGCCGATATCGGCGACCTGCAGGCTGTCGAAGGGCGCGGCGCGGGTCGCCATGTTGTAGGGGCGGATCATGCAGCTTTCGGTGCGGATCTGGCGTGGCCCGAAGCGCGTGCCCGGCCGGTTCGATGTGCCGATATCCATGGGAATGCCGACGAAGCAGGCGTCGAGCCCCTCGGAGGTCGGCTGCGTCGGCAGGCGCATCATGGTGGCGGGACCGCCGAAGCGCGGCATCTCGTTGCCGCCGAGCGGCTGGTTGAAGGTCTTGGTCGTCATCTGTTTTCCTCCGGCGGGGCGATATTGGTCTTCGTGGCCTCGCCTTGCCGCCACCTTAAGGGACTCCACTCGGCGACGGGAATACCCTTTTTGGCCAAGGAAGGCGATGGCCTCATGTCCATGCGTAGCGGACGATGTGGAAGAACACGGGCGCGGCGAAGACGAGGCTGTCCGCCCGGTCCAGCATGCCGCCGTGACCCTCGATGAGATGGCCCCAGTCCTTGACGCCCCGGTCGCGCTTGATGGCGGAGGCGACGAGGCCGCCGAAGAAGCCCATGATGCAGGCAAGCCCTGCGAGCGTCCCCGCTTCGAGCGGCGAGAAGGGCGTCAGCCAGTAGAGGCCGGCCCCCATCAGCGAGGCGCTGGCGATGCCGCCGATCAGCCCCTCCCAGGTCTTCGAGGGCGAGATATTCGGCGCGACCTTGCGGCGGCCGAAGAGCTTGCCGAAGATATATTGCAGCACGTCGCTACCCTGCACGGTGGCGATAAGGAAGGCGATCAGCAGAAGCCCCCTGCCCTCGTTGCCGGGAATGGGCAGCGTCACCAGCGCCGGCACATGGCTGATGCAGTAGACGGAGAGCATGAGGCCCCATTGCTGCTCGCTGACCCGTTCGAGGAAGCGGGACGTATCGCCCCGCAGCGCCGTCAGCGCCGGCATGGCGAGGAAGCAGTAGACGGGGATGAAGATCGAGTAGAGGCCGTACCAGTCGATCCAGATCAGGTAATATTGAACGGGGATGACGACGAGGAACATGCCGAGCAGCGTCCAGCGGTCGGCATGGCGCGTGTTGGTGAGCGTCACATATTCGCGAAGCGCGGCGAAGGAGACGAAGGCGAAGAGCAGGATCACGCCGCCCTTGCCGAAGAGGAAGGCTAGGCTGATGCCCGCGACCATGATCCACCATGCCTTGATGCGGGCGTTGAGGTTTTCCAGCGTCGCCGGCAGCGGCCTGGAGCTGCGCCAGGAAAGAAGGCCCGCGACGCCGCTCGCCGTCGTGAGCACGGCGACGAGGCCCAGGAAGAGACGTGTCGTGTCGTCGCTCATCGGCGGGTTCCATCCTTTTCAGGGGCAAGCGAAAGAAGCGCCTGGCGGGCGCGGTCGAGGAAGACCTTGCGGTCCTCACCCTCGCCCAGCGTCACCGGCGCGCCGAAGACGACGCGGCAGAGCAGCGGCACCGGCAGCACCGCGCCCTTGGGCAGCACGCGGGACATGTTCTCGATCCAGCAGGGCACCAGCTCGACATCCGGCCGGGCGACGGCAAGATTGTAGAGACCGGAACGGAAACGCAGCAGCGGCTCCTCCGTCATGTTGCGCGTACCTTCGGGGAAGAAGATGAGGGACTCTCCGGCATCGAGCGCGGCCAGCATCACCTGCAGCGGATCGGCGGTGCGTTCCACCCAGTTGCGCTCGACCAGCACCGTGCGCAGCAGCCTGCCCGCGATGAAGCGGCGCGTCGGGCCGGCGTTCCAGTAGTCCGAGCCGGCGACGGCGGCGGTGCGGCTGCGCTCGGCGGGGCGCAGGCATGTCGAGACCAGAATGAAATCGCCGTGGCTGGCGTGATTGGCGAAGTAGATGCGTTGCCGACCGCTCGGCGCAACGCCCACCCAGATCGGTCGAACGCCGGTGACGGCGCGTGAAAGGCCGGCCAGCGCAGCGCCGGATGCCCTTTGCAGCAGGGAGGCCCGGGTGGTCATGCGCCGCCTCCATCCATCCCGTCGAGCAGCAGGATGGCGTAGAGCAGCACAGCGATGAGAAGCGTTCCCCGCTGGAGCAGGAGCAGCCTTGCGCAGCCTGCAAGCCGCTCGGCCAGCGAGGCCGTTCGGCCGTCTTTCTTGCGCAGGCCCATGCGGTCGAGAACATCGTCGATGGCGGCAAGGCCGGCATTCTCGCTCTCATGCGACGCGGCGAGCCGGAACAGGGCGGCGTCGGAAAGCAGGTGAACGGACAGCGCGAGCGGCAGCAGGCAGAAGGCAAGCAGCAGCCACCAGGCGAGCGGACCTGTGAAGCCATAGGCTCCGGCTGTCGGCGGCGCGACGGCGAGTATCAGCAAGGCGACGGCCCCACCCGCAAGACCGTTGCGTTGCAGGCGGCGCGCCGCGTCGGTCATCGATCCATTCACCTCAGTCATCGCGCGGCCTCCTCGATGACCGCGTAGGCCTCGAAGGGCAGATGTATCGGCCGGCCGGTGGTCTTGATCTGCGCCACGGCGGCTGGGGCATTGGCGGCGGTTCCCGCCCGCAGGAGAACGCAGGCGGCGACCATGGCGCTGCGCTGGAAGCCGAGGGCGCAGCAGATGAGAACGGGGCCGTGCCGCTGCGCCGCCTCGACGGCAAGGGCGGCTTCGCGAATGCGGGCGGCGGGCATGGAGAGGAGATCGAGCGAGGGGAAGGCATGCCAGGCAAGGCCGGGCACCACCATGCCCGGCAACTCCGCCGTCATGTCGATCACGGCGACATAGGTGGAGAGCGCGTTCTTCGTCGGGAAGCGGCCAAGGAAGATGCCGTCCACGATCTGTGTGGCGGCAGGTAGTCGGCGTGTCCACCACAGGAGGTTTGCCCATGCGCCGAGGCGATAGGGCAGCAGCAGCCAGCGGCTCGCCACACTGACGCGACCGTTGCCATCTTTTTGGAAGACGTTCGCACCGCCGCCGGCATAGCCGGCAACGACGATGGCGAGCGCAAGCGCCGGCCAGAGAAGCAGCAGTCCCGCCCCCGAACTGCACGTCTGCCAGATCGCCAGAGCCAGGAAGGCGAGGGAGCCGGCAGCGTAGCAGATCGCCAATTGCCGGGCCTTTGGGTGTCCGGCAAGGCGGAAGCCGGCGAGCGGAGAGGCTTGCCCTGCCGGGAACAGCCAGAGTGCGAAGAGGCCGAGAAGCGCGCCGGTGGGGATGTCGATGGCATGGTGCTGCCATGTCGTCAGTACGGAAAGGCCGATCAGCAGGCTCCAGACGTGCCACGCGGCGAGCCAGATGCCCCGTAGCCGGGTGCGCCAATGATCCCAGATGATGACGAGCAAAGCGATATGCAGTGACGGAGCCTGATTGAACGGTTTGTCGAAGCCGCCGAGCACGTCGAACATGAAGCCCGGCAGTCCATCCGTTTCGGGGCGTATGAAGATCGCCTGAAGCGGAAAGGCGATGAAGCAGGCGACGGCGATGACCTGCGCCGTGAGATACCGCCGCGCCAGTCGCCCGACCTCGACCGGCGTATCGTTGACGAAGAGGGAAATCGCGTAGAAGGCGTTGATCGACCAGTAGGGAACGATCGTCCAGGCGATGAAGGGGATATGCCGCTCCCAGCCGAAGGCGAGGTTCGGCACGTCTGTCCGCAGCGAGGCCAGCCAGTTCGCGGTGCCGTAGGTCAGGTAGAAGAACGGCGCGAGGAACGCGAGCGAGAGCGCCGCCGCCCGAAGGACGGCGCGGCGTTCGGTGGCGACAGAAGGTGAAATCCCCTCCCCCATATGTCGTCAGATCCGCTCGGCCATGGACACGGTGAAGATGCCCCATTTGTCGATGCGCTGCTCGATCTTGCGGAAGCCGGCCGCCGCGACGAGCTGGTCCATCTCCTGCTGCGTGCGCCGGCGCATGATCCAGGCCGCCCCGCCGCGATGGGAGGTCAGCGCCCGGGCGATCATCTCCAGTTGCGGATGCCAGGGCTGGCCGGTGTAGAGGAGCAATGCGCCCGGTTCCATCGCCCTTGCGAGGCCGGCAAGGGAGGCTTCGATCTGGGCATTGTCCGGGAAGAGTTCGTAGAGGCCGGACACGATGGAGAGCGTCGGTCGCGGCTCGGTCGCCGCCAGCGCCTCCGTATCGAAGGCGTCGGCGCGGTGGAAGGAGGCCACGGCCTGCAGGCCGCGCTCGGCGATCAGCGCCGTGCCCTTGTCCACATTGATCGGCGAATAGTCCTGCAGGCGGATGCTCTCGGGCTTGGCCTCGGAAGCGGCGACGGCGTCGAGCACGTAGCGCCCATGGCCGGCGGCGATGTCGAGCAGGCGCAGCGGCTTGCCTTCCGCCTTCAGGCGGGCGAGCGCCTTGCCGATCAGCTCTTCCAGATGGATCTTGCGTTGACGGATGCCGCGCCAGCCGATGGCGTCGAGGAACTGCCGGTCGATCAGCCGCCCGCCCGGGCCGAGGCCGCGCGGTTCGTCTTCATAGACGTAGTCCAGTGTCGAGCCGGAATCGAAGCCGGTGCCAAGGCCCGTCGCGATGCCCTTGGAGAACAGGCCGCCGATGCGGATGGAGGCGCGTGTCAGCGCCCAGTAGAGGCCGCGCGGTGAAAGGAGCGAAAGCGGCGTCGCCAGCCGGTCGGCCTCGTCGCGGGTATAGCCGGAAAGATGCGCGCGCCGCATGTCCGCCACGATGGGTGGCTCGGCAAAGCGCACCAGCAGGAAGGCGCGGACCTTTTCCAGCGCCTTTGCCCGGTCCTTCTCGCCGAGCGTGTCATGGTAGAAGCCGGGCAGCACGTGGCGTTCCTTGATCGTGCCGCCGAGATTTTCGAAGAAACGGTGCTGCGGCGCGTGGCGCACGACAAAATCGCTGCCGGAAATGAGAAGCTGCGTCGGGACAGTGATGGCGCGGGCATCGGCCACCACGCGGTCGGCGGCCTCGTAGAGTTCCAGCAGGATGTTGGAGGCGATGGGGCGGGTGATCAGCGGATCGGCCTCGAAGGAGGCAATGCGCGCCGGATCATGCGTCAGGAAGCGCGCCTTGACGTAGGAATTGACGAAGAACGTGCCCTTCAGCTTCTGCCAGAGCGCGATGCCCTCCTTGGCGAAGGGCACATACAGCTTCACGTCGAAGGCCGGCGAGGCGAGCACCAGCGCGCGGATATCCGGCGCATAGTCATGCACCCAGGTCGCCGCCAGCACCGCGCCGACGCTCTTGGCGACGACGGCGGTATCCTCCACCGCAAAGCCGTCGGTCTCCCGGATATGGCGGACGAAGCAATCGAGGTCGCGCACCGAATGGGCGAAGGAGGGCGAATGGCCGCGCTCGCCGGGGGAGCGGCCGTGTCCGCGCGCATCCCAGGCGTAGAAGGCGTAGTCGTCGAGGCCGAGTTCCTCGGCGATATGGGCCACGCGTCCGCCATGTTCGTGGCCGCGATGCAGGAGCACGATTGCGCCCTTCGCCGCGCCGGAGCGGGCAGGCCAGACGCGGTAGAAGAGCTCAACGCCGTCGTGGCTGGCGAACGTCTTTTCGATCATGCTGTCGTTCCTTAACCGAGAGATCATCACCTATACGGATGAGCCCACAGGTTTGCAGTTGATTTCATTGCATTGCGTCTGCATTTGTTGAAGGCAATCGAGCGGATTCGAGCTTTCATGTCGATCTATAAACTGAAATCGTCTTTCCAGAACTTGTTGCGCCCGCTGGTCGGGCGACTGGCCGCCATGGGGCTGACCGCCAATCAGGTGACTCTCGTCGCCGCTATCGTCTCGGTAGCAATAGGCGGGCTTCTCGTGGCGCGGCCCGAGCCGGCGCTCTTCGCGCTGGTGCCGGTCTGGATGTTTTTGCGCATGGCCTTCAATGCCGTGGATGGCATGCTGGCGCGCGAGCATGGGCAGAAGAGCGCGCTTGGCGGCTATCTCAACGAGATCACGGATGTCGTATCCGACGCGGCGCTCTACGTGCCCTTCGCGCTCATCGCCCCCTTCTCGCTGCCCTGGCTGACGGCGATCGTCTTCCTTGCGACGCTGACCGAATTTGTCGGCGTTCTCGGCGCGGTCCACGGCAACGGCCGCAATTACGAAGGACCGATGGGCAAGAGCGACCGGGCGCTGCTGTTCGGCGCGCTCGGCGCGCTCGTGGCAGGCTTCGGCACGCTGCCGGCCTGGACATGGCATATCCAGCCGATGGCCTGCGTCCTTCTCGCCTGGACGGTGGTGAACCGCGTGCGCAGCGGCCTCGCCGAAGGCTGAGGCGTCAGCGTTTGCCGGTGAAGCGGGCGGGCGTCGGCCGGCCCGTCACCTGTTCCCAATGCTCGTCCGCCCGTCGCTCGAAGGTCGCAGCATCCCGGGCGTCGCTCTGGTAGAAGGCGCCGCGCGGCACGTCCGGCGCATAGACCTGCTCGCTCCAGCCGCGCCCGTCGTCATGCGGGAAAGCGTAGCCGACATGGCCGAGCGCCGCCGCTCCCTTGTAGTGGGCGTCGCGCAGATGCATCGGCACCGCCGAGGGCGCTTCGCTCGCTACATGGGCGAGCGCCAGCCCGATGCCGCGGCAGGCGGAGTTGGATTTTGGCGCGCGGGCGACGTGCAGGGCGGCGTGGGCCAGCACGATCTGCGCTTCGGGATAGCCGATCTTCTCCACTGCATGGAGGGCCGCGACGGCGGTCTGTAGCGCGGTATTGTCGGCAAGGCCGACATCTTCCGAGGCGTGGATCATGATGCGGCGGGCGATGTAGCGCGGATCCTCGCCGCCATGGACCAGCCGGGCGAGCCAGTAGAGCGTTGCGTCCGGGTCGGAGCCGCGCATGGATTTCACGAAGGCGGAGACCACGTCGTAATGGGCGTCGCCCGAGCGGTCGTGGTTGACGGGTGCGGCCGCATAGGCCTCCTCGACCATCGCCTCCGATATGACGACCGGTTTGCCGGGCGCATGGCCGACGGCGAGGCTCTCCAGCACGGTCAGCGCGCGGCGGGCGTCGCCCCCGGAACGTCCGGCGATCCGGCGCAGTTGCTCCGGCGCAAGCTCCACGGTGATGCCGCGCGCCGCCAGATGCTGGAGGCCCCGTCGAACCACCTCTTCCATCTCCTCGATGCTCAGCGGTTCGAGCTTCAGGATCGTCGAGCGGGAGATGAGAGCGGGCGTCAGCGTGTGATAGGGGTTGCCGGTCGTCGCGCCGATAAAGTCGGCGACGCCCTCTTCGCAGAGGGCAAGCAGGTGGTCCTGCTGCGTCGCGCTGAAGCGATGCACCTCGTCCGCGAAGAGCAGGGTCGGGCGCATGCGCGCCTCGTCGGCGATCTTGCGGATATCGGCGACATTGTTGTGCGCGGCATGCAGCGGGCGGAAATTCTTGCCGAGCATGTTGCCGATGGCACGGGCAATCGAGGTTTTCCCGAGGCCCGGCGGGCCGTAGAGGATGATGCTGCCGAGCCTTCCGGCGGCGATGCGCCGGCGCAGCATGGTGCCGGGGCCGATGACCTTCTCCTGCCCGATCACATCGTCCAGCGTCGCCGGGCGCAGCTCCGCCGCCAGCGGCATCGAGCCGGTGCGCGGCGCGGCGTCGAAAAGGTCGCTCATGGGATCCCCCGTCGAATGGCTCTGTCCAGTCGGCCGGGCGGAAAGGAACCCCGCCGCCGGCCGGAAGACGTCCGTCTACCGGCCGAAGCGGGCGGGGTCAAAGGCAATCGTGCGGCGCGCGTTCAGTGGAGGCCGAAGAGGTTCAGCAATTCCTCGCGATGGCGCACGAAATCCGGGGCGCTGCGGTCGCGCGGGCGGGGCAGGTCGATCTCGATCAGGCGCGGGGCCGCGTTCTTTTCGCGTGGCAGGATGAGAATGCGGTCGGCGAGATAGATGGCCTCCTCCAGATCGTGGGTGACGAGGATGGTGGTCACGTCCTCGTCGCGCCAGATGCGCGTCAGTTCCTGCTGCATGCCGATCTTCGTCATGGCGTCGAGCGCGCCGAGCGGCTCGTCCAGAAGCAGGATTTCCGGGCGGACGGCGAGCGCCCGGGCGATACCGACGCGCTGCGCCATGCCGCCGGAAAGCTGGCGCGGATAGGCGTTCTCGAAGGCCTGAAGGCCGACGAGATGCACGTAGCGGCGCGCCCGGTTGCGCGCTTCCGCCCGGCCGACGCCGCGCGTGTCGAGGCCGAAGGCGACATTTTCCAGCACGGTCAGCCAGGGCAGCAGGCGCGGCTCCTGGAAGATGACGGCGCGCTCCGCGCCGACGCCCTCCACGGCCTTGCCGTCGATCAGCACCTCGCCGCCATCGGCATCTTCCAATCCGGCGAGAATGCGCAGCAGCGTGGTCTTGCCCGAGCCGCTGGCACCGACGATGGCGAGGCTTTCGCCGGCGCGGATGTCGAGGTTGATGTCGTTGAGGACGGGCAAGGGCCGGCCGTTCAGGCTGTAGGATTTCGAGAGGTGACGGATCGTCACCTCTCCACGGGCGGTTTCAGGGGAAAGGCTCATCGGCGCACCTCAGTTCGTCGCCGTTTCGGGCGAATAGAGCACCTGGCGGGCGGAGAGCTGGCCTTCCTTCAGCTTGCCCTCGCGCACCAGCACATCGATCCAGAACTGGACGTCGCGTTCCACCGGCAGGCCGCCGGCGCGCACGCCGAAGCCTTGGAAGTACTGGGCGATATCCGGGTTCTCGCCGCGCTTCTCCAGCGCCTTGGCGAAGACCTTGCGGGTTTCCTCCGGGTGTTCGCGGGCGTAGTCCAGCGCGCGGGCGGACTGTTCCACGAAGGTCTTGGCCGCCTCGGGATGCGCCTTCACGAAATCGCGCCGCAGCACGACGAAGCCGCCAGCGATCTCGCCCAGCACCTCGGTGTCGCCGAAGATGGCGCGCAGGCCCCCGTTCTTGCGCGCCGCGCCCTCGAAGGTGGTCTGCCAGTAGCCGAAGGCCGAGACGTCGACCTGGCCGGAGCGCAGGACCTGTTCGAGCTGCGGGCCGGGCACGACGACCTGGTTGGCGGCATCCGAGGGCAGGCCCTCCTTATGCAGCGCCTCGCGGATCGTATAGTCGAGATGGGCGCCGAGCGTGTTCACCGCCACGCTCTTGCCGGCGATGTCCTTGATGCTTTTGATGGGGCTGTCTTCCAGCACGTAGAAGATCGACTGGACCTCCTTGTTGATGCCGTTCGACGGATAGGCGGCGACGAAGTCGTTGCCGCTGACGATGGAGTTGAGCACAGCGGCGGTCGCGGCGCTGCCGATCTCCGCATCGCCCGAGGCGAGCGCGATCAGTGAGGCCGGGCCGCCAGCGGCATAGCCGATATTTTCCAGCGTGATGCCGGTTCCCTCGAAATAGCCGAGCTCGGCGGCAAGCTCATGAGCGGAAAGGCCGCCCTGGCTGGCGAGGTAGCGCAGCTTGACGTCTTCCGCCGAAGCGGTGGCGGCAAGGCCGAGGAAAAGGGCTGCGGAAAGAAGAAGCTTGCGGGAATGGAAGGTCATGTCGGTGTCCTTTCGGAAAAGAAAAAAGAGAGGATCAGATGCCGGGCTGCGACCAGCGGCACAGCTTCTTCTGAAGAAGGACGAGCACGGCATTGGCGAGAAGCCCGAGCAGCGCCAGAAGCAGGATTGCCGCGAACATCAGCGGGATCTGGAAATTGTACTGGGCGTTCATCACCTGGAAGCCGACGCCCTTGTTGGCGCCGATCATCTCGGCGGCGATGAGCAGCAGCAGTGCCGTGGTGGCCGACAGGCGCAGGCCGACGAAGATGGCCGGAACCGAGGCGGGCAGCACGACGCGGCGGAAGATGGCGAGGCGGCTCGCCCCATAGGTCCGCGCCATCTCGATGAGCTTGCCGTCCACTTCCTTCACGCCGCCGATGGTCGACAGCAGGATCGGGAAGAGCGTCGCCCAGAAGATCACGAAGACCTTGGAGGTCTCGCCAAGCCCGAGCAGCAGGATGAAGACCGGATAGAGCGCGAGCGCGGAGGTCTGGCGGAAGAACTGGAGCAGGGGATCGAGCGCCTGTTCGACGACCCGCGCCTGCCCCATGACGAGGCCGAGCGGAATGCCGACGACGACGGCGGCGGCAAAGGCGATGCCGGCGCGCTGGAGGCTGATGGCGATATCGTCGAGGAGTGCCCCGCTGGCAAGGCCATTCCAGAGCGCCGAGACGATGACGTCGAGCGGCGGGAAGACGGACGGATTGACCCAGCCTCGCGTGCTGGCGATCTGCCAGAGCGCCAGGAAGGCCAGCACCAGCCCGTAGCGGGCGAAGACCGGCGTGAGGACGGCGTTCAGCCTTGCGAAGGGGGCGAGCGCCGGGCGCGGCCGGCCCGTGAGGCGGAAGTCGGCGCCCAGCGTGGAATTGATGTTCTCGTAGGACATGGTTTCCTCCCTATTCGGCGGCCTGAAGGGCAGCGCGCGCGCCGGCCCAGCGGTTGACGGGGAACGGCAGGCCGAGATTTTCGCGCAGCGTCCTGCCCTCGTAGGCCGTGCGGAACAGGCCGCGGCGCTGCAACTCGGGAATGACGAGATCGACGAAGTCGTCGAGCGCAGTCGGCAACCAGGGCGGCAGGATGTTGAAGCCGTCGGCGGCTTCGTTCTCGAACCATTCCTGCAACGTATCGACGATGGTTTCCGGTGTGCCGACGATGGTGAAATGGCCGCGGGCGGTGGCCACCCACTGGTAGAGCTGACGGATGGAGAAGTTGTTCTCGTCGGCGATCTGGCGGATGAGCGCCTGCCGGCTCTTCATGCCCTCGGTCGGCGGGGCGGGCGGCAGCGGGCCGTCGACATCGTAGCCGCGCAGGTCGAGCGTGCCGCCGGTCAGGCCGTTGAGCAGGCCGACGCCGTCTTCCTCGAGGATCAGCCCGGTCAGCCGGTCGTATTTCTCCTGCGCCTCGGCCTGCGTGCGGCCGACGAAGGGCGCGACGCCGGGCATGACGAGGATATGGCCCGGATCCCGGCCGAGGCCGCGGGCGCGCGCCTTGATGTCGCGGTAGAATTCCTGCGCCGTCTCGATGTGCTGGTGGGCGGTGAAGATGACTTCGGCGGTGGCGGCCGCAAGCCCGCGCCCGTCCTCCGACTGGCCGGCCTGCACGATGACCGGATGGCCCTGCGGCGAGCGGGGTACGTTGAGCGGCCCGCGCACCTGGAAATGCTCGCCGCGATGATCGCTCTCATGCAGCTTTTCCGGCTGGTAGAAGGTGCCGCTCTCCTTGTCACGGATGAAGGCGTCGTCCTCGAAGCTGTCCCAGAGTTGCTTGACCACATCGACGTGCTCGGCCGCACGGCGATAGCGCGCGGCGTGGGGAAGCTGGGTGTCGCGGTTGAAGTTCTGCGCGGTCGGATCGCCCGTCGTGGTGACGACGTTCCAGCCGGCGCGCCCGCCGGAAATGAGGTCCAGCGAGGCGAATTTGCGCGCCGTGTTGTACGGCTCCTCATAGGTGGTGGAGGCGGTGGCGATGAAGCCGAGATTGCTCGTGACCGTGGAGAGCGCGGAGAAGAGCGTCACCGGCTCGAAGCCGGCGACGCGCGCATTGCCGCCTTCCCGCGCGCCGCCGAAGCCGACCGCGAGGTTGTCCGCCAGGAAATAGGCGTCGAAGAGGCCGCGCTCGGCCGTTTGGGCGAGCTGCTTGTGGAAGTCGAGGCTGGTCGCCCCGTCGGCCGGCTGGTCTGGGTGCCGCCAGGAGGCGATGTGCTGGCCGCCGCCGGGAAGGAATGCGCCAAGCCTGATCTTGCGTGTCATGTCGTTTCCTCTCGTGTCTGTCGAAGGTGGCGCGCGGCCACGGGTTCGCGATCCCGCTCTCGGCGGGTCATGCATGCGGGATGATGGGTGGAGTGCGGCCGGGAGGCCGTTCAGTCCTTAGCGGGGTACGGCGTGGTAGCGGCCGTCCTGGTAGAGCAGCGAATGGCCGGAGCCGATGTGGATGGCCAGAACCTTGCCGATGACGATGACATGGCTATGCCGTTCGATCGCCTCCTCGACGGTACAATCGATGGCCGCGGCGGCATCGACGAGCAGCGGCGCGCCGCTGACAGCCGTCACCCATTCCGCGCCGCGATAGCGGTCCGGCCCGCGCAGGCCGCCACGGCCGGCGAACTGGTTGGCGAGCGTCTCATGGGCCGCGCCGGCGATGTTGATGGCGAAATGGCCGAAGCGCTCGACGACGGGCCAAGTAGAGGAACTGCGGTTGAGGGAGACGAGCATGCGCGCCGGCTCGACGGAAAGCGCGGTGGCCGAGGTGACGGTCGCTCCCGTGCGGGCTTCCCCCTCCCCCGCCGTGATGATGCTGACGCCGCCGCCCAGCGTGCGCAGCGCCGCCTTCAGGCTGTCGGCGTCGGCCGGATGATCGAGCAGCGCCGTGCCGTGGATATTGAAATGCGTGTTCTCGACATGAGCATTCATCGTTCCCGCTCCGCTGGAGACCCCTGATGTTCATAGGGATAACAAACGGAAGGGGGCGGCAGCAGGCACGGCTTTCTTAAATTGACTATTTTTATAGAAAATATGCATATCGACCCTGCGAGCGTCCGGCATCTCCTGCCGGATGGGCGCGGGGCATGGAAAAGCGCGCCGCGCGATGGCGGCGCGCCTCGTCCTTCAGACGGCCCTGCGCCGCGCCGCCATCGCGGTCACTTCCACTCTCATGCCGGGATCGGCGAGCGCGGCGACGCCCACGGCGCAGCGGACCGGGTAAGGCTTTTTGAAATAGGCGCAGTAGACCTCGTTGAAGATCGGCCGCTCGGCGATATCGGTGAGGTAGATGGTCAGGTGGATGACGTCGGCAAGGCTGCTGCCGGCCTTTTCCAGCGAGGCCTTCAGGCTTTCCAGCGTCGCGACGCTCTGCGTGCGGATATCGCCGGTTTCCAGCGAGCCGTCCGCTCGCAGGGGAATATGCGTCGTCATCAGCAGGTTGCCGAGGCCGGCGACATCGGAGGAAATCTCGCTCTCGTCCGTGTCCTCGATGAAGAAGGGTGCGTTGTTGTCAGCCATGGCCTGTTCTCCTGTCATGCATGTCGCCGGCCGTGCGGCCGATCCTGTTCCGTCTCACCATACCGTGCCGCGCGCCGCAACGTCCTCGACGCGGGTGACGACGCCGTTTCGGTGGAAGACCATCCGGTCGAAGAGATTGCTGACGACGCAGGTATGGTTCGGCACGATGCGCACCTGGCCGCCGATGGGCGGGAAATCCTCGCGGCACGCGCTGATATCGACGACGGCGTGCTCTTCGGAAAGCGAGACGATGCGCGCGCTCTCGAAGCCGTCGATCTCGCCATAATCGCTGAAGCCGAGCAGGTCGGAGGTTAGCGTCTTCGAGCCGGCGTCGAGAACGGCGCGGTCTTCGGCCGGGCGCGAAACCACGGTGGCGAGGACATGCATGGCGAGATCGGCCCGCGTGCATTCCCCCGCGCGCACCATGCTGCGGTCGTTATAGACATAGGTGCCGGCGCGATGCTCCGTTGCGGACGGGACGAGATGGGCCTTGAACAGGTCCGGCGAGCCGCCGCTCGAGCGCACCGGGCAGTCGATGCCTTTGTCGGCAAGAAGCGCCATGGTGCGGCGCAGGAACGCTTCGACGGCCTCCGCCCCGCCCGCGGCCGGATAGGTGAGAACGCCGCCGAAGCGTAAGGACGGCGCGGCGGCGATATGCGCGGCAAGAGCGGCCGCGGCCTCCGGCGTCTGGACGCCGCAGCGCTTGCCGCCCGTATCGCATTCGACGAGAACCGTCAGCGGCCGGGCCGTATCGAAGGCGGCGGCAAGTCCGTCGACCGTCACCGTGCTGTCGGCGACGACGCTGAGGCGCGGCACGCGTTCGTGCAGGGCGCGCAGGCGCTTGAGTTTCGCCGCGCCGAGAATGTTGTAGGTGATCAGGATGTCTTCGAAGCCCGCCTGCGCGAAGACGTCCGCCTCGCTCACCTTCTGGCAATTGATGCCGATGGCGCCGGCCGCGCGCTGCGCCTCGGCAACGGCTACGATCTTGTGCGTCTTGATGTGGGGGCGCAGGCCCTTGCCGTGCTGGTCGAAATAGGCCTGCGCGCGGCTTATGTTGGCCTCCAGCCGGTCCTCGTCGATGACGGGCATGGGGGTGGAGACCTGATCGAGCGGGGTGCCGGCTTCGGGCCAGGAGGACTGCATGGGGAACCTTCGGATTATAGAGCGGCGCCGGAGCGCGCATTGATGACGCCGGTCACTATGGTATGAAAGGCGGCGAGAGGAAATCGTTTTCGAGCACGCCATGCCGCTTCAGAACCGCGTCACACCCTTCGGCGAGATCGTCGCCATTTCCCAGCGCGGCCTTTTCACCGGCAATCGGGGCATCCTGCACGATCCGCAGACGAAGACGCTGCTCGCAAGGCGCTGGTCCAGCAAGGCCTGGCTGGTCTGCTCCTGCGATTATCAGGGCGTGCGCCGCGTGGTGATGGGCGGCCGGAGCTGGACGGAGCTGTTCTTCCTCGACGAAGCCGTGGCGCTCGCCGCCGGTCACCGGCCTTGCTTCACCTGTCGGCGGGAAGCCGCGCAGCGCTTCAGGGCTTGCTGGGCCGATGGGCGGGGCGAAGCGCCTCCGGCCGCCAGCGCCATGGATACGGTTCTTCACGCCGAGCGTCTGGAGAACCGGGTAAAACGCCTGCATCCCCTGCCCCGCCCGCTTGGCGACCTTCCGGACGGCGCGGTCGTGGCGGCCGGCGGGCAGGCTTTCACGCTGGCGGCGGGCCGCGCCCATCGCTGGACGGCGGATGGCTATGCCCCGGCTGAACGGTTGGCGCGCGCCGACTGCCTTCTCACGCCGCCCTCCACGGTGCTGGCCCTTGCGGCGGGATACAGGCCCGTCCTTCACCCTTCCATCGGGCAATAAACGGTGGACTGATTCGCAGACCGTCTGTCTGGCCGGCCGGTTCTGCGGTAGAACAGCAATTGCCGGACGGGTGAGCCGGCCCGTTACGAAAGCGCTCCCGCGGTCGATCGGCATGATCCCGCGCCGGGAAAACATAGGCAAACCGCCGGTTTCGGCCCCCTTTGGCGGCCGCGCCGCGATATTTCGTTAACCATTAATCCCTTGCCGGATCATCAGAATCGGTTCTAAATGCGATTTAATCCATCATATGGGCTTGAAATCGCATTTTGAGATTCTTGAT